>NZ_JBJDRZ020000001.1:0-322966 GCF_044987585.2 Paenochrobactrum sp. BZR 201-1
TGAAAAGGTAGGCTTTTGTGGTTTGCCGGCAATCGCCTGCGCCAGAAGATTTAAGCCCACACCAACGGCGGTGCGAAGCAGGAATGAGCCAACGACACCCAAACCACCAATGAATGAGCCAATCGCCGTGCCAATGGTTGCGAGGCCTGTAAAAATAGCCATGAATGAACCTTAGGGATAAGAATGTAATTTAAATCTTACATATTCATTGACGTGAACGTCTTTGTAATATAAATATTACAGATAATTGAAGTTCGCCAAACAGAGATATTTGCCAAATGGTTTTCATCACTTAAAGATCGAACTGCTCAGTTACGCGTTCAGAAGCGCATTGACTGACTGTCTTTCGGTCTTTTGGGAGATGCTAAATTTTTCGACGGTATAGGTGAGCTTCGCATCGACTATGGCCCCGGTTATCGGGTTTATTTTGTCAAGCGCGGCAACACTATTTTCATTCTGCTTTCCGGTGGCGACAAACGCTCGCAGGATCGTGATATTAAAGCTGCCATCAACATGGCAAAGGAGGTTTAATGTCTATTAAAACCACCCCATGGGATCCAACTGCCCTACTCACCAGTGACGAGGCTATTCAAGAATATCTTGAAATAGCGTTTGAAGACGGCGACACAAAAGACATTGCTATCGCTTTGGGCAACATAGCCAAGGCTAAAGGCATGACAAAGGTTGCCAAAGAAGCTGGTATCACCCGCGAAGCACTCTACACATCTCTAAGCGAAAAAGGTGACCCGAAGCTCTCAACTTTGCTCGGAGTGATGAAAGCCCTCGGTTTGCATTTAACAATTCGATCAGATAAGCACGCCGCCTGATTGTCAAAGAATTTTAAGAAAATGCGTCTCAACCGATCTGTAGCCGCGGCGCAAATAAAGCTTCGAGACATCATTGATCTCTAACGAGGCCATACCAATAGCGGTGCAGCCCTGCTCTTTTGCCCATGTCTCATAGGCTGTGAGCATTTTGATTGCTGAGCGGCCACGCGATTGCGGGGCAATAAACCAGACTGTTTCCTTGGCATAACGTCCGGCACCAAATGGATGTTCAAACCAGACCGCCATCAAGAGGCCGCTTACTTGGCTGTTATGCTCAAAGACAAGCACGCACGCTTGACGGCTTGCTATATGCTGGTCAAAGAGCTGCGCCGCATAGGCCGCCTGAAAAGGATAATCAAAACCAGCTGCCCGATGACTTTCACGCAACAGGTGAATGCAGGCCATCTTGTCAGAGGTTGTTGCGTGCCGGATCATCAAAATAGCCCTAAAAACTTCTTGCGCTTCTTCTGTGTTGGCACTTTGCCCTTTTCCGAACCCCACCAGATTTCCCATTCGGTGGCCGTATCAGCATCGGCAAAGAAATCATCATGCGGATCTCGCAGGCGCTGTGTGGCATCTGATCTGGTATCAGGGTTGGAACGGGTAAATTCCTGCGTATGGCTGACACAGCTCAGCGTCACACCACCTTCTTCACCCTCAGCCGGTGTTTTGATGTCTATCTTATCAACGAAGCCGACAAATCGGCATTCTGCCGGAGCCACCATTTGTTTGGTGCTCGGATCAAACAAACCGCGATAGACTTCAACGCGCGCTTGCTGACAATCGTAGTCACGCACAATGCGCTCAACACGCTCATGCACCTGTGACAGCCGGATCCTGATCTCTTGCACGGAAAGATTGGCAACCAGCGGGATATCGTCAATCACAACGAGACTGCCAGTTCCATACCAATCACGCGTGACAGGCAAGCCATTATCGGGATTGATGACGGCGGCAGAGACATTACCGACATCGGACCACAAACCTTCTGTCTGCTGGATGCCGGTCAAGCGATTACGGGCAACGATCCATAAGAAGTCACGCGCCTCCAAGGCACGCGCTTCAAGCGCCGCCTGATTGGCGGTTGAAATATGGCGCATATTAGAACCTACGAATTAGGTGATGAATGGGGAATCGTGTTTGCTGGCTGCTCAATAATTGGGAGTGGTAAACACGACAGAATTTGAAATTCGCTATAATGCGATGGAACAAGCCAAATTAATGATGATCCAGAGACTACTTTTAGAGCTCGCAGCAACAAAAGGTGAGAATGGCGACCACTGGATTGAAGAATTTCGGAATGCAGTGATAACGGAAGTTAACGGCACAAAAACCCTTGCAGGAAGTGGCGATCAGAGACCGCGAGAAGTGACGAAAATGGCTATATCTATTGTAGAGGCGACAGCGGACATGGCGAAAGATCGCTTGTCGCAACAGTCAAAATAAGCTCACCTTTACCCCCATTCTTTTCAGCAATAAATTGAACAGGATCAGGGTAATTTTCTAGCTCACTATTAGGAGTTGAGAGCGTACCGCACTCACCATCTCTACCATCAAGTGAGAATGAGCCCTTAATGGTCATTACGACCGAAGGCTTGCCGTCAACATTGAATACAATTTCGTGCAGGCCTTCGTCTTTTCTCGTAATTGACTTAAGATTCCATGGCTTTTGATTTTTCATAGCGAACTTCTACCTACTCTCAATTCCCTGAATCACGATGATCGGAATTGGTGTTAATGTTCTTCAGGTGTCGTTGGACACTTGCCGCAGCAGCATCGGAAATAAAAAATAATATTTGTGCATTGGTGCCTTCCTCAATAAAAAGGGTGGCACCGTTTCGTCTTGTTTTAATCATCGTATAAATCCTACCTACTCTCAATCATCGGAAATAAAACAGACCTGCATCCCATGATCAGGTCGACATTGATGTCACGACTTAATATGTCGATTATTATGCGGCATGAACGCCGCAACTTTGTAATCAATCAGATATGGCGTTATATCAATTAAAGAATCGATCCGCATAACAGCTGCCATTTAGGTGAAGTATGAAACATCTCAAGCCAGAACATGCTTTAAAGATTAAAGGCATTCTAAATGTATTCGCTGTTATTGCTTCTACGATTTTAATCGTAAGTCTATCGCTGGAGGCATTTGGCGATAATCCATTCATGGGAAAAACGATTTATTCAGAAATACAACTTTTTGTTTGCCTTTATTACATCTTTGATTTTTTCATACTATTATTATTAGCAGATAAAAAACGGCAATTCTTCAGACGCTATTTCTTCATTCTGCTGATTGCTATTCCATATTTATCTTTAATTTCGGATGTTAATCTTTATCTGAGCCAAGAACAAATCTATTTCATACGTCTTATACCGCTCATAAGAGGAGCGGCGGCGCTTGTTTTTATTGTTTTAATTCTTGTACGGCACAACACCACTGCCATACTTATTTCTTATTTAATATTTCTGGCATCAATTATTTATTTTCTTACTCTTATATTTTTTGTCGTTGAAAACAATGTCAATCACAGCGTTCAAACCTTTCCTGACGCACTGTGGTGGGCCGCCATGACAGTCACGACATTAGGCTCAAGCATCCTACCGGTAACTGTTGCCGGCAAATTTATTACCACCGCTATGGCGATGGTTGGATTGACTATTTTACCGATCTTTACTGCGTATATCACCACTATGATCAATGGGATTGCGCAGCGTGAATTTGCAGAAAATCAGGCACTGAAACAATCGGAAACTGCTAAGAAAGACTAAAATAAGCGCCGTGATTGATGTATCAAGCCAGACGATAGCAGCTGCAACCCAAGTCTGGCACCTTAGGATGGTGACAGTACACCATCTAACCGTCGTCATTATTGCTCACCGGCTCTCAATCGCCTGAAATGTTATAGATCCGCGCCCTGTAGCCGGATCGGCAGTGCTTGTTAATGAACCCGGCACCATCACCATCTTGCATGACGGCCGCACCAAAGTGACCGGATCATTCACCTTCGATTCCGGCCATAAATGCGGCCTGATTTCCAACTGGCTACCGGCCACATCGATGACCTGATGCAGGTTACGCGTTCCGATCTGGATATGATCGCCAATGCTGATTTTAAAACCAGAGGGCAATGAGCCTATGCGGATAATCTTTCGGTTCGCATCAATCTCGGCCAGTTTTGCGCCGGCATAACTGCCCATTCCCACACCATTTGGATAAGCTATCGGATAGCACCGACTGGATGCATAACCCCAGAACTCATTCAGGCCACCATCCAGTGTGTTTAATCTGGCGCGCCATTGATCCAGTGCATTGATGCTCAATATTCTGATCTGGAACGTTGCTTTCCACAATGGAGAGCCGAGGTTTTTGACGATCATAACGCCACCTGCTGTGCGGCTCATCTCCTGTCGGTAGAACAGCTCAAATTCGGTTGACCAACCAGGCATGTTTTTCAGGAGATCGTAAGGATATGAAATCGCCATACGTCAAAACTTTACATTGGAGCTTTGTGCCTTACGCATTGTCTCAATGACAGTGGCAGGCATTTCGCGCTGCATTTTATCCAGCCGCTTTTCGACCTGTTCCAGCCCTTTAGCATCGGCATTCGGTGCATTAATGACAGGCGCGAAGTTAAAAACCGTCGCAGATTGATTGTTCTCATGATGCGCCGGCTGAAGAGACGGCAGTGCCGACATACGAAGATCAACCGGAATACTGCGACCATCAGGCAATGGTACTGCTGCTTCAGGCCCCGCCTCGCCAAAGATTGCCGGTCGGTCACTAATACCGCCTTTGGCATAAAGGCCAATGCCGCCAGCCATAGCGATGGATTTTTGACCACCAAAGCCCAATAGGCCGCCTAAAACATTGCCAAGACCGCCACCAGAACCACCAAACATGCTTTGGAAAAAATCAGCATAAGCGCCTTTGCCTGTGATTGCAGATTTCACAATCTCAATGGCCAGCTTTTTAAAGGCATCTGCCGCATTCTCGGTGCCGGCAATCACCTGCCCCAAAGCATCAACCGTATCGCTTTCCAGCTGATTGACACCATCAATGAACTGTTGCTGCCGTTTATTGGCGAGTTCCTGCGCTTTGCTTTGCGCATCAATGGCAGTGATTAAATGCTCAATGCGCGTTTTCTGCTCATCAGTTGCTCCAATGGATAATTTGCGCAGTTCATTAGCAATACGCTGCTCAGAGGCTGTTTTACCAAGCATCTGATATTCATGCTCAAGCGATTGAATAAGCTCATCGGCAGCTTTTTTCTGCTTTTCCGCTTCTGAGATCGCTTCTTTGCGCGATGAGCCGGAACGTCCTTTCGGTTTGTCATCAATGATGATTTCTTTGAGCTTAATCCCATCGTTGGGCTTATTAAGATTATTCCGTTCTTTAATCAGACCAATCTGTTTTTCGAGCCCTGCTATTTCCTCATCAATCACAGTAATACGGCCATTATCACGGCCACGTAGAATGAAACCACGATAAGAGTCCTCACTCATAATCGCGCGAGAGCGTTTTTTCTCCTCCAGCTGACGCTCAAGTGTCGAAAGACTACGATCTTCGGTCTTGTTAAAAAGGTCTAAGAAGAATTTTAATTCGGTTGCGGCACTGACAATCGCCACTTTCAAGCTTTGGCTGACTGTCGAGACAACAGAATTAAACGCTTCATCCAATTCAGCTGCACGTTTGACCAGATCGTCCTCGATGACATAGCCAAGCCTTGTTGCTTCCTCTTTGGCTTTTCGAATGCCGTCTTCACCCATGGCGATCAGATCGACAAAGCGCTCACCGGCGCCACCGCCAAAAAGATTATCCATCACTTTGACTTGTGATGCCTTGGTGAGCTGGCCAACCTTGTCCAAAATCTCGGCGAACAGATCAGCAGGCTTTTTGAGCTTTTCCTGCATCTGGCTTGCACTAATGCCCAATTGCGTAAAAATATCTGCATTGGTGCCTTTGCCACCGGAGGCAAACTCATCAGCATGCATCTTCAACTTCTTCATGGCATCAATCATGGAATTGACATCCACATGATTGCTTTCTGCAACATATTTCAGCTGCTGAAACTCTTTGATCGAAACACCGGCACGTTTGGCCTCCCGCTCAATTGATGCCACATCACTAATGATTTCTTTGGCACCTTGTAAGCTTAAGCCAACCCCCAACCCGGCGAGCGAAGCTTTGAGGAAGTTCATGGAGCGAACCATGCCATCCGAAAGCTTTGAAAAATCGCGCTGTGCCGATTGTGCAGTGTTTTTCGCGTCACTTCGCACACGCTTCATCGCATCGTGGAAGCCACGGCTATTGGCATCAATAAAAGCCATAATATCGGCACGAGCGCTCATGCGGCTTTCTCCCTGATTGATTTGGTTGGCGGATAATGACGTGCCACTTCGCGCGCACGTTCCGGTGTGATCACATCGTCAAAATTGCGCCCTGATCGCCCTTCAATGGCAGCCTGCACTTCCAACCATGTCGAGCGCCAGAACTGCTGTGGCGACCAGCCAAGTTGACCGGTTGCCACACGCTGCATATGGATAATGCGTGTTTTTACACTGAAGGGCTTTCGGCGTTTCCCTGACTGGTTCTTTCAAAGGCTTTTTCCAAATCAGAGATCGGATCAGCATCACCACGCGTTTCACGCCCCTTGGCAATGTGACCAGACAAAGCCGATGTAATGGCTTCACGAAAGGCTGGCTCATCGGCCGCACTTAATTGCTGCAAAGCATTATGCGCCAGTTCACGCGCTGCATCATCACCATCAGGATGCGTGGTGAGTGTACGAATGGCAGCCATTACAGTTTTTGGATGGAAGCCAATGAGACGGCGATAAAGCGTTTGCATATCATCGCAGTCAGCCAGCTGGCATAATTGTGCCAGACGACCAAACTCAACCACCAGAACCAGCTTAACATTACCGATCTGACAAGGCGCTTCACCGCGCACAGGATTAACGAATGGATCCATCATTTACGCCGCCGCGGTAAAGCCGATAGTACCGGATGCCGCCATACGTCCTTGGGCTTGCAGCTCACCGGTTTTATCGCCTGAAAATGTCATAGAGACCAAAAAATCAGCTTCGAATGTGCCGACGCCCGGCACAACAATCTGATATGGTGTCACAACCTGATTGACCGCATCGGCCGTCATGGCTTTTTGTGCGCCATTGCCGACAAAGGCACCATCAAGCTGGATGGAAATGCTCTGCATGCCATACATTAATGAGCGCACCAGCTTGCTGCCCGGATTGGCGCAATCCGGCTTGGTGATGTCGATTTCTTCGTTATTGATTTCAATCGAGCGGTTTTCCGTCACGCAAACAGAAACAAAATCATCCTCTGTTTCCATCTTGCGTTTGATCACCAGCTCACGCCCCATATGTTGAGCCATCGCTTTAAACTCCTAAATTGTCGGATAAATTTATGCAGCGCGCGCAGCGTCACCTGCATAGGTGCGATAAGTCACTTCAAAGATCAGGCGGCCTGAACCAAGACTTTGCGCGGTCTGCGGATCAATGAACATTTCAGTCGAGCTAAGCAGAATGTCGATTGCCAGATCATCAAGATGCGAAGGCGGCAAAGCCTCTTCAATCAGCACCGCCAATTGATCAAACTCTTTTTGCGGATCACTGCGGCCTTTAAAATGCACGATAACATTAACGTTCAAACGGCGATTATAACGCACCCGTTCCTGACCACTTTCGTCATCATAAACGAGACCATCCGGTGTCGCGGTTTCACCAGTATGAAGAACGGTAAAATGCGGCTGGCTTTCTTCATCAATGGCACCTGCCCGCATCAGGCTGACAGTGCCATCAACAGCAACAACTACATTTTCCAAACGTTTTTGAATGGCTTCCAAAATTTGATAACGCACATGCATGTGTTTCACCTTATTCACTGCCCAGATAAAAACGCTTCATGGAGCGGCCATCATCCACATGCGAGAGGATGATAAACCGGTCACCAATATTGCGCCCATCATCAGAGGTCAGAATTTCAACCTGATCGCCATTGCGTACAGGCTCGCAAGTTACGGCGTGCAGGCTCAGCGTAAAACGCACACCTTCAGCCGATACACCTTCTAACTCCAGCAGGTCAGCTTCACGCACAGCACGTAAAATTCCACGAAGACTTTTTGATACGGATTCAAGTGGCTCGCCTTTACGGCTCAAGCTCACATCGACATTGCCAAGGGAAGAGACAAACGCCTCCCCCATTCCGGCAAAAACCGCGGGCCGTGTCAAACTGTGGCCTCGGATAAAGCCTTTTCAGCTTCATCAAGCGCCGTTTCAGCCGCCTCGAACGCCTTCAAAGCTGCATCGCTGTCTTCCGGCTTGGCGTCACTGAGTGCGGCTTCCGCTTCGTCATAGGCTTCACGCGCATCATCAACGGCCTTTTGCAAAGCCTTCAACTTGGCATCAAGCTTTGCTTTTTGCGCTTCCGTCTTGCGATCAGTCTTATCCGCTGCCGGATCCGTTGACACCTTGGCGCCAACAACGCCAAAGATTGCGGCCAAGCGTTTGGCCTCATCTTCCGGCAATGTGACGGGAGTGCCGGGCGGCACATCTTTGCCGCCAACCACCAATGTTGCTCCATAGGCTTGTTTGATCATTTTCGCTGCCATGATTTAAACCTTTCAAGCTGATGATTAGCGAACAAGCGCAAAGAGTGAGGCGTTCGGATCACCAGGCACCAACAATGGCGCACTCTGCGTCATCATCAGTGTGGCGGACGGATCTTCCTGCACCCACATTTTCGGGAAACGGGACAGCGGCTTGAGCTGTGCCTGCACATCCTGAATGGCACCATGTGCGGTAAAGCCCTGCAATTGTGTTTTGGAAACCACGCCCACACCAAAGCTTGGCCAGACTTCAATGTCGTTGCCTTCATCATCTTGGAAGAGCTGCGTATATTGCCAGAAGTTGAACTGGCCTATCGAGCCCAGATAAACCGCGACCATATCTTCAGCGCCTGCCGCAATCGGACCGAGTTGCATTTCGCCACCCGCCTGACGGCGATTATCAAGCAGCTGACGAATTTCTTCATCAGTCTGCAAAAGCTCTGCCGCTTCTGCACCCAAGATCACTTCCGTGGCCGTTCCACCGGAACGAAGTGCAACACGCGTTGCCCAATCACGAATGGACTTGCGCACATTAATGCCGCCTTCACCCCAGCGGTCAGCACCGGTCAGAGCCACGGTCAGATCAGCTGCACGGCCATAATCAATGATCTGGGTTTGATAATCCTCACCCTTCACAATGATCTTGCCGGAGCGCAGCGCCTCACTGGCCATGATTTCTTCACGGCGGGTGATTTCATCATCCTGATCATACAATGTGTCGGTGACGGTTTGCAGATAGCGCTCTTCTGCTGTCATTTCGCCGCCAATGCGTTCGCCCGGGCGACGGCGCATGCCTTCACCGGCACGAATGGTGTTTTTCGGCTTTACATAGGCGGGTGTAAACATCGTGGTTTGACGGCCACGAATGGCACGTTCACGCCCCGGCACCAGTGGCGAAACGAACGGTGCGACATTGCGGCGGCGCTTCAGTTTGTCAAAAGCGATTTCTTCCGTATCCGATTGAAAGCCGTTGGCAAAGAAAGTATCGCGGATCCACGCAGTCGGGCGGTCGCGTGCTTCGATAACAGTCACAAGCGCGACTGTGCTAAAAAGATTTTCCATTGTTGTTACCTATGGGAAAAAGAGCTGTTAAAGCTTCGGCCTAAGATCAGTGTCTGATCAGGCCAAACGGTGAATGAAAAGCGGTGCTTGTGATTTGCGCCAAGCTGTTTCCACCGTATCAATGGTGTGACCATCACCCAAAATGAGCTTCGATGCATCAAAGCCGCCCGAGGCGTAAATGCGCGTTGCGATTGCACCCGCGGTGGCATCCACATCAATTGCCAACACACCGGCCGGCGTTTCAGAACCATCTGCGCTTGCCGCTTCAGACAAGACAAAAGCAGTACCGGTATCACCGACAACAGCGCCGCGCTTTAACACCTGACCTTGCGCAATCTTTACGGTTCGCACCGCGACAGGATAATCGCCAACCAGCAGATCACCCGGATTATAATCTTGGGTATTCATTATTCGATCCCTTCGTGAACTTTGCCCGCATTATTTGCGCGAGGCGTTACGGTTCTTGGCAAAACTTACAAGCGCGTCGTCTGCTGATCGGGGCTTAGATGCCCCACCACCATTTCCCAAGGCAGGCACCCGCCCCTGCATGCGTGAGGCCAAGTTACCGCCTTGCGGTTGACTGCCGCCGCTTGCCTTCAATGTCGCAATCGCATCTTTCGCGCTCATCGACGTTTTAAACGCCAGATGTGCGGCCAATGAAGGATCGCGGTCAGCATAAGTTGATCCAAGAATTGCCGACATACGGGTCTTTTCCGCACGGCGACCGCGGGCAAAAGCATTCGGCTTGTCTTCATCTTCCGTGACGACATCATCCTCGTCTGCTTCAGGCTTTTCGTCGTCATCGCCTTCAGCATCATTGTCGTGTTCTTCTTCCGTGGCATCATCTTCACGATGCTCTTCTTCCAAGTCTTCTGGCTTTTCTTCCTCAAGACGTGATTTCATAGACCGGCCGCCCACGGCAGCCTGAATAGCGCGTGCTAAAGACATCTGATTTTTCCTGTTTGATTATTGTGGAGTTGTATAAAACTTGAGAGCGTTACGCGCCCGTTGCAGCAATGAAACTCTCAAAAGCATCCCTTGGCGAAGCCACAGCATCGACAAGTCCAAGGGAACGCGCTTTTTCACCGCGATATGTATCGGCTTCGGTCGCCATGATCTGTTCTAAGCTCAGTCTGCCCTCACGGTAACGGGCAACCTTTTGCGCAAATTCCATGCGCATTTCTTCCAGATCAGAAATAGCCTCTTCATATTCCTGATCAGACATCGCCTCAAATGTACCAGGGCGGGCTTTCTTTTCACCCGCTCTTAAAATGGTAACATCAATGCCCTGTTTTTTTGCCCATTCAGACGCATCAATATGCATCGAAATCACACCAATCGATCCGGCATATCCGGTGGAAGGAATAACAATCTGGCGGCAGGCTGATGCAATCAAATAAGCCGCCGAACAAGCGTGATCGGTCAAAATGGCAATGGTTGGTTTTTGGGCAGAAAGTGCAAACAAACCATCCGCACAGTCAAAACACCCATCCACTTCACCGCCAAAGCTGTCGATTTCAAATACAACAGCCTTGATATCATCACGTCTTATGCAATCAGCAATCTGGATGTTCAAACCTTCATAGGATGTCACACCGGAAGATTTGCCGACCCATGCACCTTTATGGACGAGTGAACCTTCCACTTCGATGACAGCAACATTACCAACCATCTTCGGGCCATTATAGATTTTCTCACCCGTCCAACCATCACGTAATGCTCGCATATCTTCTGTAAGAATGCCCATCTGTGTGCCGCTTTGCACATCCACTTCACGCCCAAGCACCCGTGGTCCGAATGCGCGCGCAATAATATTGGCTTTGCCTTCATTCAGCATCAAAGGTGTATTGAACAAACGGGCGGCAATCTCAGGCATAGCATAGGAAATCATTGTGCGTTTTCTTCCTCATCATCCTGATCTTGTGTTTCAGGCGAGCTGACAAAACGTGACACCACGCCGGCACTGGCATTTTCGCCTGATTTGATACCGAGTTTTTCTGCATATTTCTGCTCACGCGCCCGCTGCATCATATCTTCCTTCCAGTCGCGCCCCTGTTCCGCGGACTCGGATTCCTGCGTAGTGATACCAGTGGCCAAACGGATAGCCGTTGCCTTGGCTTCTTTTTCCGGATCCACCCAACCGCGACCGCTGCCAATCCACGCAGCCCTCACCCATCCGGCCGGATTAGCCTCAAAGGAGGTGGCACGAGACGGCAGTTTAATAAGCCTGCGATCAAAGACCTCTTCCAGCCATGCCCGATAAATCGGCTGCATGAAGGAATGTGCAAATGAATGTTTCTCTGAAGAAAGACTGCGCCAGATTTCTAACAATGCCGCACGTGCCGAGGAGTAATTGACCTTGGACCAATCCATAGTGAGCTGCTCATAGGTCAGGCCAATGGCGGCTGCGACATTGCGCAAGCCCGCATTCACAAACACTTCAAAGGCCGCATTAGGATGTTCCGATTTCGTAAAAACCACATCCTCACCCGGATTGAGGAAATTAACCTGCGCACCGCGCAATCGGATCGGGTCTGTTTTATAAGCAGCATCCTGTGCCATCGACAGTGCACTCAGTGACTTACCGGCACCACTGCCGCCAAGGGAATCCGCCAGCTCGTCCATGTCGAGCGGCGTCTTGATAAATGCCGCCATCACCGCATTAAGTGAAGCTGCCTGCAATTCATAATCATTATAGTCGGAGACTTGCTTGAGCTGCTGAAGCACACTTGCCCAGCGCGATACACCGCGTGTCATACCGGCGCGAACAGCATCAAATGAATGCACCACATGCGGACGGCCATAGTCATCTTCGCGCTCAACACGCTCCCAGATGAACATTTCTCTTTGACGCATAAACACATCACCCGGATGCGCCTTGCGGATATTGTAAGCAATAGGTGCACCATATTCATCAAGCTCGACACCATCACGCAATGTGTCAGTGTCGACTTGCCCCAACGGATTGGAAAGCCGCGCCGGATCAATAATATGGACGCAAGTGCCATATCCGGTGGCTCCCATCCGATATGGTAATACGGCCAAAGCTTCACCATCAGTAAAGCGATGTCTTGCAGCAAGGCCAAGCAATCCAGAGATCGACTTGGTACGTTCCGCATCAAACCAGTTGCCCGGATCCGTTGCCACATCAGACCACAGCGCTTCGATCTGATCACCGATCTCATCCGCTTCATCTTCGCTCAAATTCAGCGTTCCGGCATTTGGCTTTGAAGACAACCGCCAACCGGTACCAACAACATTATCAACCAGACGGCTGACACCGGCTGAAGCCCAACCGGAATTGCGCACAGCATCATTGATACGATCAATCGCCGTATCACGCGACAAACCCAGAGCAGACTGGCCGGAATAAGTACCGGGTCGCCATGAGGCCATCGAAGAATGGTCAAAGCCTGCCGCCGTATAAGCTGCCGCATTCATTGCGGCACGTCTGCGGGCTGCAACCCGCACACGCTCAGGCAATGGCGTGCCGTTTTGATCAAGGATTACTGTGCTCATCCGAACATCACCCGCCTTGAGCGTGTGCGACCACTACTCACACCGAGCTGGCTTTCCAGCTCGCGTATATAGTTGCGCAAACGGCCTTCATCCGAACTGCTATAGGTGATGCTCTCACCCTGATAGCTAAGCTGCACGGTTGAAGCTCCAGTCAGTAATTTGTGCAAAGCTTCACGCGCCTGCGCCAACCGCTGCTCTAGCAATGCGCGATTTGTCATGAGTTTTAACCTTGTAAAGAAATTTAGAGCGTGCCTTTGGGTGCCGAGCAGCCAAGTCTTGGTCAGGCGTCAGCAGTTTTATTTCGTTTTGAAAATATCTGAAAAAAACCGCTATCCGTTTAGCCAATCAGCATGTGATAATGACGATCCTAAACAGCGCAGCAACATATCGCGTGATTGGATCGCCTTATTTTTCAATCAGATAGAAAATAATTGTCGAGCTATGTAAATTAAAACCAGAGCGATTTGAATCTTGGGGTTCTTAAAGATTACCGCAAGGATACACACACTAATTGTAGTGAATGCATGTACGACAAAAGCTGAACTTACATTGCCACCCACAGCGATAGTTTTGGCTATATCTATCACCCAGGTTGAGGCAAGTAGTGTAAAAAACCAATATCGACGCTGAATGAAAAAATCCTGATAGCCTTGGTATTCCAAAATATCGTCAGGAAATAACAATGCCGACATCAAATACAGCGTAACACCGTAAGTGATGTGAAGCATATAAGTAGAAAAAGTCCAGTCGATATCTACGCCAAGACGAACACCCCACCACCAAAATAGAATGAGCTCAAGCAAAATTGAAAAGGCCCACAGCAAGTGTAGTGCTGATAGTTTATTTCGTTTTGGATGCTGAAGAAATTTAGCCACGCCAGACAAAATGCGAGCTACCGAGATACTTATTATCATCGCAATCAAGATGCGGACATGAGTAAATATCTCAATAAACTGTTCTGTTTCCATAAAATGGTCTGACCTTCACAGGATTATTAAATTTTAAATCGGCAACCAATTTAAATCAATTTATTGTAGCAACTTAATATATTTGAATAGTTTGAACTATCAAGTCAAATGCCGCGCCGTGACGCTCGTTGTTTTGCCCGCGCAATAGCGGCATCAATCATGGATTGATTTGCGGCAATCGGCACTGATGCTTCATTCACCTGCGGCTGATGCATCAGGTCTTCGAGATCCATCTGTGCAGGCTTTGGTTCTTGTGAAAGGCGTTCGCTCAAAGCGTCCCATTCATCTTCAGTCCAATAATTGATACCGATACGCAGCGCTGCCGCTTGTGCTTGGTTCATCATATCCAGTGCTTCATTGCGTACACCTGAAGGCAATTCCCACTCATAGAAGGAATGACCGGCACGATTCTTTTTTTGCACACGACGCTCGGACGTTACTTGCTGGAAAAAATCATCCCCCAGACCAGACGCAAAATCGACATAGCCGGTCTGTTGCTGATCTTCCTTTTTAAACGAGCGATAAAGTGCCGCCTTCATCACAGACGCATTAAAGTTGAAAAAGCGGCGCTGATATTTAAGCGATCGACCGCGCTTGTCTTTTTCCTTTTTAACCTGTGCCAGCATGGGTGCGGCTTCACGATTGTCACCGCGCACCATAATCACATCGGTGATCGGATGCTTGCGCGCCCATTCCCACACATCTTCTGTATAAGCATTACCATCAATAGCAGTTAGATCTGCACGGCGTTTATTGCCCCAGCAGTCCGGCCATTCCCGCCTGATAAGATTGGAAAGTGCCGCTTGCACTTGTGGCTCGGAGATATGACCTGAGTGAGCGACGAAGCCCGGTAAATGGCGGCCAGCACTTTCATCAATAATGCCGCGATCGATCACAACCCGATAACGGTTTTTGCCATTACCCACCAACTGCCATTCAACACGGTCACCCTGCACGTCAATGCCGATAGTCAAAATCAATGCGCGCGGCGGAATAACACCCCGCTTGATATCGCCAAGCTCTGCACGATCACGCAAGACTTCCCAATCAACCGCCTCTCCATCCGTTTCAAATGGAGCTCCAAGCCAGTCATTATAAAAAACCTGCTCAGCACCGGATTTTTTTGTCTTATCATCTGGGCCGCCGGATTGAACATTCAGATAGGCTCGTGCAAGCGCCTCCCAACTTTCCAGCGGCGAATAGGCAACCCAGATATGGAACGAACGATGATAGCGCGCCCGCTCCGGATATTTTGCCACCCATTTCGCACCATTGGCCGGATCAACCATCCATGCCCGATGATGCTCGCGGATTTCGGAGCCGCATTTTGGACAATAGAAACAAGCACGTTCCGGATGATCGGCATCAATGTGATCGCGCATATGCTCCCACTCAAGCGGATGCAAATGCCGACAATGCGGACAAGGCACATGGTAATATTCTTGGCTTCCACGTTCAAAGTTGCTGCTGATCCGGCAGCCCGGCGCAATCAGCGGTGTTGAGATTTTTAAAATCTTGGCTGCAATAAACGCTTTTGACCGACTTTCTGCCTGACTTTCCGGATCACCGGCCTCGTTATTCTGCCACTTCGACAAATCATCCTGCACTTGTTTGCGCGGTGAGATCATCGACAAGCCTGAAGGGGAATTGGCACCGGCTGCCTGAATGGCACCGCGCCCGTCCGCACGTTCCTTATAATGGATCGAATTGCCACCATCACGGCTTTTCTCAGGAAAGAGCGCCGCCAGAGATGTCGTTTCCCGCAACAAGGGCATCAGCTTTTGCTTAGACCAACGAGACGCGTTTTCTTCTGTCGGATGCACATAAAGAAAATCGCACGGATCCATATCCATGGTGCCAAGCGTAAAGATATTTGCCAGCACTGTCCCGCCAACCTGCGCCGATTTCGAGATCGTCACCATCCGGCACGGATCATCCGGTGTGAGTGATTTTAATATCTCGGAGAAAAACGGAAAGAGAGCCTCGTTATAAGGACCGGGAAACTGCGTAATACGATCAGAAAAGACGATATTGGCTTTTGCCCATTGCAGATAATCAACCGGCGGTGGCGGCTGCGTTTGTTCAAACAAGACCTCAAGGCCAAGCCTTTGAGCATTGCTCAATCGTGTCATGACAAGCTTGCCTCTTCGTCATCCTCCTGACCGTCAGGAGCCAGTGTCGGCACAGTTTCCATATCCTGTTTAAATCCTTGTGCTGCGCGTTCACGCACATCGCGAAAACCACGTTTCAGGTGATGCAGAATATCGCGCTGCGGGATTTCAAATTCGCCTGCCAGCATTGTGGCCATGTCTGCCAAGCCACCCTCCATCACACGATAGGCCATTGCCACTGCGCGGGTGATTTCAGCTTTCGCCTCATTGGTCTCTATATAACGACCTTCAGCTAATGCCTCTTCACGCCTTGCCCGCGCAGTTTGCATGCGCGCCTGTTCAAGCTTTTCGAGTGCAATCTGGTCTGAAACCAAATCAGCATGGCTTTGGAATGAAGGCGCTGGCGGCACAGACTTTAATAAATCCGGCTCTTCAGCGGTGCTACCAACCTTAGTGGCCAAGCCATTAAGGCCAACGCGCTGCGAGACATCCAGACGATTGTTTAAGTGGCGCTTGGCTTTCTCAACGATAATGCGGGCGCCGCGCCCCGAACCTTCCAGTGCATCACCGCCGATCTGGCCAGATGCAATATATTGCGAGATACGCCCAGGCGAGACGTTGATCAGCTTCGCAAACTCACCTTTAGTCAGCGTTAAAGATTGAACTGAACTCATGTACAGGACCTAAACGCCTATCTTCTCAATTACATAATTCAGGGAATATTAAAGCCGAATTGTTTAGCTAACTCAGCTTTCGCATATGACTGTGCAATACTCCCGATCATGCCAATCGTAATATTCCCTACGTTTTTTGATGTCGTTTTAATAAAGCTCCAATACTTTGGATCGCGAATAGATTCCAAAAACTGATGCCCATTGAAAGTTAAACGAGCGACAGAGTACCGAATATTCAAAAAAATAGGTTCGTACTCATCCGGAATTTCTGAAATATGAGCAATAATCAACCCAGCTTCAGCTGCTAGCATTACATGATAAGCAACAGTTTGCTCTTCCCAATCCTTCAGGATTATTTCTGTTAAATGAGAAATTGGCCGATCAGCTTTTTCCTCCACATACATTAAAAGATCACGTAATAAATCAACTTCCAGCTTCATGTCTTTTTCCTCACTTTGATTCAAAGTGATAACACGCAAGCCGTCGAAGTCCCACGGTTTGTAACTGAAACTGCTTCTCACAACATTCCCCGATTGTTAGCAGCCTATATTTAGTCTGACTTTAGTTCTTTAGTCCCGACTTTAGGCTTTGATTTTAGCCTCAGACTGGGCATGAGCCGCGGTGCGAAATACCCGCAGCTGAGACTGGTCAGGAAGGACCCGAAAAGATTTGAGATTGGATTGCGTTTAATAGCGCAAAGCTACTTCATCCGCTTGCCGATTTCCTCAGCAATAAACCTGCCCAATAAACGCTCTGATGTATCTTGGACGATGCGAACAAAGTCTATGCGTTTGGAATACGGCCTGACCTTCACAAAGAGCATGACAGGTTTAATACTGTTATCACGCGGATCCCGCTGCCAAACACCAGGGTAGAGGTGTGAGTTTCGTTCCGGCACAAAGAAACGAGCGAAGCGGTAATTCTTATTCCTTTTCAAAGAGGCATCGGTACGTCTACGGTTATACCCCTCGGTTCTTGGTGCCATTCTCAGGTCAACAAGGATACGGACTATCAGGGCTACCCGCATGTTTCCGTAATTATCAAGTGGTGTGTCCCGAGCTGGTACGGCATACTCACCCTTCAGCAAGAAGCCATATTTTTGCAGCTGCACTTCGAAAGACTTCAGATTACGCTCACCGCCAAAGAATTGCGGCGTCAGAAAATTGGCCGGTGGCGTTGAGTTCTTCAGCCCCCATGAGCGTCCGGCAATCATGACCAGAGCAGACTGACGATCCTTATTGGCTTTCTCATAAACCACACCGCGCTTGGCGTAAGGTGTGACCCGATCAAGCTGCAAGTCCATTGCCTTTTGCACTTCCTGCCGACTGATAGCCGCCACTCGGTTTAAGCCATTACTGATTGCAGTTGGCAAAACCTGTTGCTCTGCCCTTGTCAGCATCGCTTCAAAGCCACGTATATCAAAGTTTAGATAGGCAGCTTTGTTTGCGCCAAGGTTGTAACTAGCGTTTAAACCAGTCGAAGTGTTAAGCTTCATTTCCTGTGGTCTTTGTAATAAACTGTAACTTGTTGTGTGTTTACAAACAATTTGTATCAGTCAAAGTTTAGTTGCCCCTATTCGATAAAACGATTTAAGGAGTACTGACCATGCCTTTTACTAATGGCCCTGCTAATGGCGTTTTTGTTCCAGAGGATCTAGTCGTAATGCAAAAAGCATACGAGATAACCTGCAACAAACTGAATATATGCCCAAAGACTTATGAGGAGAAAAATCGCATTGCTCGTTTAGTAATGAGAGTGTTTCGCAAAGGCGAGAACAATCCTCACGCAATCGCGCTCCAAACTGTAGCCCTTGAAACAACCTACAATTCATTAATGCTGGCCGCATAGCGTCCAATTAATTATAGAAGTTCTAAAGCGGAACTTTTACGCTGATATTTCGTTGCTTTCTCATTCATAAAAAACGAGAGCACCCAAATGAATGATTTTAACAGCGCTTTAATTGAAACCTTTTTTACTGACAACTTTAATGTCTGGCCTCATATTTTCACACTGGTTGCGGCTTACATACTGGCTCTACCAATCGGCTGGCATCGTGAACGAGAAGAAAGAAGCGCGGGGCTTCGTACCTTTCCATTAGTAGCGGTAGCAAGTTGCGGATTTGTACAAGCTGCTGAAGGAATTACGACTGACAATCCTGAAGCACTTGCACGTATCATTGAAGGCGTAATTACCGGCATGGGCTTTATCGGTGGCGGTGCTATTCTTAGATTAAGCTCATCCGTTAAAGGAACTGCTACAGCGGCTAGTCTTTGGGCAACCGGGGCTATTGGTATTGCTTGTGCATTAGGTGCATTTGACGTTGCCATTATGGTAATGGTTTTTGCCTTTATAACGCTGTTACTTTTTTCAAATGGTAAGGCTGAAAAAAACACAGTAGAAGACGAAGAATAAACCACGCGAGACTTCCTTTTTTACCGGAGCCTTCATGATTACCCCCACACGTATGATAGCCGTATTGCCTTCTAATGATCTCAAAGCATCCATTCAGTTCTATAAATTGCTAGGTTTCAAACCAAAAGATGATGTCGTGTACGATGACTACCAGATGCTTATCGACGGTAAAGGTGCTGAGTTGCATTTAACCAAAGCACCTGATGGTTGGTTGATACCAGGTAAAAGTCCATGCGGCGTATATTTTTACGCAGATAACATTGACGAACTGGCGGCTCAAGTTGGAAAACATGCATTACACCCACCCCGACAAACACCATGGGGAACATATGAATTCGCTGCATCAGACCCAGATGAGAACCTCGTGCGAATTGGCAGAAGTTCAGTTGATTAATGCTAGAGTTGTCTAGACATAGCTTACGCACTGGCCCTGAATCGATCTCTCTAAGTTGAGAGTGTCAGGGCGGGGTCTGACCGGCGTACCGACCTCGGGATTTTCATCCCCGCTGTTTAGGCGTTTTCAGAGGCTCACTACAGGATCATCAGATTGTCCGCCATAATAGCTGTCACAAGTTTTCGAGCATTGCAAGAGGGATGAGTGCAGGAACACAACCACCCAGAAACTCAATCTCAAGCACTGCATCACCTTTTTTACCCGCTTGAACAACCACCCCAACAGCACCGGCAAACAGCCCTTCAATGATGCGGACACGCATGCCGCGATTGAGTTGAATTGTGCTTTCCTTATCCCAATCATAGACACCAGATTGTGCCTTGCCTTTGATAAGCTTCACCATTGCAGTTTGGACTAAGTACGGTTTTTCATTTCCACCGACCAAATTGATCACGTGCTCAAAACCAAGAATTCCGTGTAGTGCTTCGCCGAATATTGGACAGCGGATAAGCACATAACCTGTCATCATCGGGATCATTTCAGCAGGAATTACACGATGCCTTTTTCTTTTTTCTGCCCCTTTACGCACAGGCACAAAGCACTCAATTCCGCATTCAATGAGCTGCTTTTCAAGAATCAGCTCTTTTCCGGACATCACACGGGCTGCAATCCACGGTGCGTCCGAATCAAGCCGCACAGCTGCTGCTGCAATTTCACGGCGCCGTCTTTCTTTCTCAGCCGCCAACATCATCACCTTTGGATGCTGATTGATCTTGGTTTCAAGTGCAGAGCGTTCGATATCATTGAGCAGCATCTTGTTTCACCTCTGCAAGCTTTGCTTCAAATGCAGCCAATCCAGCCACGCCGCCCTTTGGGCAATAAACCACCGGCAAACGGTCAAACTCGGACAACCAAGGCCAATTACGCCGTTTAAACTCACGCTTCCATGCATCCAAGCCTTCAGTGCCTTGCGGCACAGGTTCGAATAAATGAGCAAGCTCTTGCCAAAGTTGACCAAACACCGCCCCGCCCTTTTGCTGCTGCACCATGCGGAACTGCATCACCTTTGGCCAAGCTTTGGCAAACAGAGCGTTTGGCAGGAAAGTCTTGCTCGCCAGCGCCTCATCAGCCGCGCCTTCGTAGAAATGAGCGAACAAACGCGCCATACCAACCGGCCCGAAACAAGCAGCCCAACCATCCGGCTTGTTTGTTTTCGAAGCGTCTGCCGCCTTGGCATCCTCCAAACGATCCAGAATTGCCGGATCAAGCGCATTCCAAAGCCGATCTCGGAAGAATATCCCTGCTCCTTGGGGTTTTACTTTGCGCTCGGCAGCATTCAGCAAATAAGCATCACGCCAACGCTCAGCCTCTTTGCGCTCAGCCGGAATAAGCCCAGCAAAATGCCCCTTGATCCAAGCCAAAGTAGTTTGGTGATCCCATTTCGGCCAGATCCCAGCATCATAGCCAACCCCGTTCAAGAACCTGATAACCCTCTTCTCAAACGCCGCGGTTTTTGGATCATCCTCGGCGGAGACGCTATCCTGCTCTAAACTCTTTTTCGAACTTTCGCTTTCGCGCGCTTTTTTTTCTTTCTTATGATCAGTATTTTCTAGATTATCAGTTATTACTAGGGGGGGATTTACCGGCGCCGGTTTTTCCGTTGACGGATTCACCGTCGACGGTTTTTCAGTCTGCGGTAGAAATGCAACACTTTCATCCATCACAGCGCAGTCGGTTTGCGGCTCAACTACAGCCGACCTAATCGGCTCATCATAGATAACCAAAGATAATGCGCTGAAACGTCCACCTTCCCGCGCCTGCTCTTTTTCCGCATAACCAGTCTCGACCAGCTCGGCAACAATCCGGCGCGCCTTATCGCGCCCGCATGAGCCTTTATTCATGATGTCACGCAAGACGACTGTCCAATTATCCGGCTTTGACAAAAGGTAACCAAGCAACCACCTTGCTTCCATACTCAACCGCACATCCTCAAAGACATGGTTTGGTATGGCCGCGTAGCGTGCATTGCGTACACCTCTTCTGATGGTGGCTTCCTCTTTCATTCCGCCACCTCCTTTCCCTCATATACGGGGTTGGGCTGGTCGCCCTTTCGTGCCCGCAAAGCCAATTCGCGCTCGATATACCAATGTGCTTTTTTCAGATCTTCCATGGCATCGTTTTTAAGATCTGCCCGCCAGATATATTTCATGGCATTGCCAAGATTGAAGCCCATATGCTCAGTGATAGTGATGCATTCCACGCCAGACGGATGGCTGTTATAATGCTTAGGATTATTGACCGGATCGCTCATCGCGATGCCCTCCGCCATGCTGTGTAACCGGCACGAAGCGAGCGCCAGCGCTCTGCCGCTTGCGGATCACTATTGAGTGCTTTGCGTGATGAAACACCGAGCAACGAGCGCAGTTTGACCGCCACCCGATCATCGGTGAGCGGCTTTTCCAGCCCGTGCTTTTCGTGGATGTAAAGCTTGAATGCAGGCTCACCGCACTTCATGGACGCTTCCGCCGCATAATTGCGCGGATCATGCCGTGCAGGTTTATTTGCACGCGCTGACTGGCCGCACTTAGCGCTCGCAATTGCCCGATCGACAAGCCCAAGCAAAAACATTGCGATATATGGCGCATTGGCGAAGAATTCGATTTCTTCAGGCGTTGCACCTTTGTGAAACCGTGCCACTTCCACCACGTCACCTTGAGCAGTTTTGGCCTCGACAAAATTGCCGATATCATCCGCCGCCAAAAACCATTGCGCGCCGCTCAAGGCTGAAAGCTTATTACGAATTCTGCGCAACTCTTGTGCCTCGTCAGACATTGCGCCCTCCGATCCACTTGCGCCTGCCGGAGCTGGTTGGCGCACTGACCAGACCTTGAGCTTCCAATTGCTCCAACACGCGGCACACGTCCGTATACGGCACTTGGGAAAGCTTGCTGATGATGTTGGGCGAGGCCATTTTGTTATGAGCAAAAACCGCGCAAACCGCATCATAATGCGGATCTGGCTCGTCAATCGCTTCTTCGTCCGGCTCAACCGGCTGCGTGGCCTCAAAGCCCCATGCGTCCCAACCTTTGCGCGGACGACGACAAAACAATTCAACCTTGGCAATGTCCGGAAAAAGCCGCTCGATCTGCTCAGCGAAATAATCAGGCTTCACCGAATGATCCGTCTTGCGCTCGCTGTAAACCGTATTTGGTTGTTTTCCGGCCAAAGGCGCGGCCACATCGCCACGCCGTCCGATCAGCAAAAGCTCATGGCAATCCCTGCCCCAATAGCCCGTGCCAGCGACAACCTTGTCCCAAATCCAGTGATGAACATAAGTGAAACCACATGCTTCCATCACCTGCAAAGCATCAAGCAACATCGGATTGGTTGCCCAGCAAAAGAAAACAGCCGGATGATTGCCGCCAATCAGCTTTTGCATAAGCTCAATGATCTCAGGCGTCGGCATTGTCGGATAATGGTTTTCAGCCGACTTTTCGCGCCCTGTCATTTCCGAATGCACACCAAAGCGCCAAGGCGGATCAGCATAATAAACCGGATAAATCAGCGCTTCAGAAGTTGGTGCCGTCTGCCGTCCGCGCTCTGCCACGATTTCCATCTTGGTCAAACGCACCGCATGACGCACTTTGGCTTGCTCGGCGCGGATCTGCTTGGCCGCGGATAAAATAGCCTTCTTTTCCTGCCGCAGAACTTTTGTTTGCTCTGCATGTTCAAGCTCTGAAAGTGCTTCACCGGCATGAATAGACACTTTTCCTTGACGGATAGCTTCAATTAACTCTGATGAGCCATGATCTCTTACACGTCGAGCGGCTGTTACCGCACGCTCTGAAATTGTTAGCTTTTCTGCCGCTCGGCGGGTCGGCAAATTTGCTGACCCACCTGTATTTTGATTAATTCCACGTTCCCAATCTACGATTAAAGCAGCGGCCATCGCTCGTTGAGATTCAGTTAGATGCCTGCGGTGCAGGTTTTTTGACAAAACGAAAGACAGCGGATCATCAAGGGAAAATTGCTCATAAACCGGCTCGACACCTGCAAGCGCACATGCCGCCTGCCGGTTGCGTCCGTCCAGCACTTTGCCATCCAGCAAAAGGATAGGTTCAAACTGTCCGTTTTCTTTAATGTCGAGGCTCAATGTGCGTAAATTGACTTCATCAAGCATCGGAAAAATATCGGCCAGCGGATGCGCGGGATAAAGCGTCATTTGTTTGCTCTCCCGCGTTTATGCCGACGCACGGCTTCCAATATTGCCGCGCATCTGGCTTCAGGAATACCCGTCGCTTTTGCCATACTGGCGGTGTCGGTTTTGCCTGCCAAAAGTAGAACGCACTTCACCTGTTCATCCAATTCAGCATCGGATGGCGGGATGTCGCGTTCTTGACCAATACGCGCTGCAAAGGCCGCCTCAAACAACAGCTGTGCATATTCACTCGGGCTGTAGCCAAGCCGTTTGGCACTTAAGTTCAAACGCCTTGAAACCCGATCTGTCAGTTTCAAATTCAGAATGACGGAAGGTTGATGCATATCAGTGCCTTTCTGCCAGCCAGATGATGATGAAAAACGGTGCTGCACAGACGAGCGCAATCAAGCAGCCAAGCACTATGTCGGAGTTTCCACGAATGAACTGCATCATACGTAAGCCCTCCGCAAAGGTGGCAAACCTTCCGCCACTCGCTCGCTATCAACCAGTTTTTGCAGCTCACCATGCTTCAGGCGCATCCACTTGCCGCCAGCCCGTTTGGCATAAAATCGACCGCTCTTGATATGCAGATCAATGCCGCGCGTTTTGAGATAATCGAAAGCAAAGTAATAGCCGGATGAAACGCCCTTTTCGAAACGTCTCGCACCGCCGTTTTGCCGCATCCAATTGGCAATCAATGCCTGTTCAGCTTGCATAACAGTCACCTCAAACCATTCCGAGCGCGTCCATATAGAGTTGAAGCATTGCTGCCTCCTCTTGGCGCTCATGTTCTTCTTTTTTGCGTAAACGGATGATTGTGCGGACAGCTTTGCTGTCGAAGCCGGAACCTTTTAGTTCCGCGTAAACCTCTTTGATGTCATCGGCGACGGTCTTTTTTTCTTCTTCCAGCCGCTCAATGCGCTCGATAAAACTGCGCAACTGACCGACCGCGACCGTCTGAGCCGTTATCTCTTCGGCTTTTTCAACCTTGGTTTTCTTGGTGCCGCGTAAATGACCGGATACCGATTCACAACTGGCAATAAAATCCTCAATCGGGACCTCAGGCGTTGAAATGCCGCCAGCTGAGAGTTTAACCGTGGTGTACGCACTATATGGATCATAAGCTTCAGTCTTAGGGCGCAAGTCAGTCATGACAGCACCTCCAGTGTAGTGCTAGATATTTGCCTTTGCTCTGCTTCCATGCACAATTTCGAGTATCGCAATACAGGGATTTCGATGTAATGAAAGAAGATGCCACCCACCAAGAACAGCTTAATCGTATGGATGAGCAAATTGCAGTTTTGCAGCAGGCACTGTGCATCACCATTGCCACAATGACGAACGAGCAGAGGGAGTTTATTCATCGGACAATTGGCGAATATGCTGATAAACTGGCCGAAGCCGCTAAAGAAACAAATGACGTCGACCTTCAAAGCAGCGTCGAAATAGCCCGTGAAGTTGCTGAAAACTTTAGAGGAATTGAAGACTGGGCGGCATCTTTTAAAGCCTTCAATCGCTAGAGCCGTGGCGCTCTCGATTAGTATCCCATCCCATAGCTTCCCAGCGCTTTCGCCTTGCTTGCTGCCGCGCAATAGCTCGCTTGACGCATCCAGCAATGAGCTGGCTGAAATCAAGCGTTTTGACCCGCACGCCAACTTCAGCATCCACGTTGCCATTGATAACTTCAATGCTTTCAAGCTTATTGATTGGCGACATTTCACATTCCTTTCGTTTGATAATTGAGCAAATGCAAACCCGCCTTCGCGTTCGAGAACCAAAACGCGAAGGCGGGCAATCATCTGCCGAGGGAGAATGCGCCAGATGATAAGTAAATATTGAGTTTGAGATTTTCCGTGACATTCATCACGTCGTGCGGACAAAAACTGTGGCTCACTCATGCCGCACCGCCCTTCACAGCGGCCTTAACCCGGCGCTGCAAAGCACGGATTTCCTGTATGGATTTTTCCATTTTACCGGAGATAATCCGCTCTTCTTCAGGCGTAATCACACCATCGGCAACAGAGTTTGAGACAGCTTTAACGAGCTGGCTAATTCCGCACAAAAGCGAAGCAACATCGGTAATGTCCGGTAGGTTTTCGCCCTGCCCGTCAGCATCCAGTGCCACTAGTTTAAACCCAAGCATTGCGGCCATAGCAGACAAAATGCCGTTGGAACGTGTGTCCAACATCAAATCCATTGCGATATCGATCGGCATATGCGCCGCCGCATCATCCAGCGAGCCATATTTTGAAAGCGCCGGTGCTTGCACACGTGTCACATGCTCAAAACTGGAAACACCGCCAGCCATTTCAAGCAAACGGCGAACGACAGCTTTTAACTGGCGGCGCTGCTGTTCATTTGTCGGGCGCAGATTACTCATAATGGGCACCTGCACTGGAGCTTAAGGCATCACAGAAAACATTGATCACATCGTTTCCGTGACAAGCAGAATCCTGCTTGCTCAAATGAGAGCTATGAAAAATGTGGTCATTCAGGCTGGTGTTTTTCACTTGAATCATAGGAGGCACCTAAAAAAACGGCACAGCTTTCCCGTTCCGGGGCAAGCCAGTGCAAGCCCCAAAAACCGAGGCACTTAGTTTGATGAAATTTGAGAGTTAATCAGCGACCAACGGAGGGTCTGACGAATGCTTACATCGCTTAAATGCTGCCATTCACACCTTCCCCATTATTTAATGCCGGAATGCAAGGTTGGGAGGAGCGCCCCTGCATTCCGGCTTCACCTGACGTGAGCATGTCAGGCGAGATCATCGTAAGAAAATTTCTTCGAGCCTTCATGCAGCTCAACATGAAACCCTCTGCAGAACATGAACCAGATGTGGCCACCTCAACTGATAAGGCCAGATCAAAACTCGGTGCTCTTTTGCCATTCAATGCGCGGGTTATTGTACTGGGCGCACAGCCAATGCTTCGCGCAAGGGCAGCAATCGAACTGTTCGTCTGTTCCAAATAGTCTTGTAAAGCCAACATGCTCAATATTTGCCAAATAGGCAAATGATTGTCAATTATCTTTTTGCCTATTTGGCTATGGTGGATTAAATGATGTTGTTGGAAATTTGCCATATGGACAAATCACCTTCAAACCGCATACGCGAAATCCGCGACCAGCAAGGCTTAACGATCGAAGAGTTAGCCGAGCGCGCCGATATTTCAGTTTCTTATATGTCACGCCTTGAAAATGGGCAGCGCAATCTATCACTGAAAAATATGAATGTGATTGCTCATGCTCTTGGAGTAAGCGCTCAAGATCTACTCTTGGAAACAGAAAATAGAAATAATGTAGTACGCGTAATGGGTAAAATTGGTGCTGGAGCCGAGATATCGCCTGAGGAAGAACAAATTCCTCCTGAAGGTTTATATGAGATCGAAACCCCGTTTCCCCTGCCTGACGATGCAATAGCATTTGAAGTTGTCGGAGATTCTATGTGGCCACGCTATGATCCGGGCGACATTATCATCTGCTATAAACAAGGAGTTTCCCCTGCTGAAGTGATTGGATGGGAAGCCGCAGTCAAAACAAGTGATGAAAAACGATACTTAAAACGAATTCTAAAGGGTGGCACCAGCAACCATTATGATCTTGAGAGCCATAATGCGCCCCCGATCAGAAATGTCGGTATTGTATGGGCTGCGGCTGTGCAGTCCGTGATAAGAATGGGGCAATGGACGCGCCTTCCTGCAAGCTATCGGCAGCATCAGCTCTACAAAATGAAATGACCGGTTTTTGAACCCACCATCCGGTGGGTTTTTTATTACTCATCTCTACTGTTGCCTATTTGGCAAATATTGCTTGACGTAAATTTGCCTATATGGCAAATATTGCATTATCAAACGCCAGTCACAGCGGCATGATTATGCAATCCAAGTGACCGGCTCCCCACAATGGAGAGCATCATGATCATCTATCAAAGCATCAAACCCGCCCAACAAGCAGCCATCACACTACAGGCTAGCGAAGCGCTAACGGTCAAAGAAATGGCCGCAACCATGCAAGACATGGCAGCAGCCGGAGAAGCAGTGACACCTGAAAACTTGAAGCTGCACGGCTTTAGCGACAGCGCAATTATGCGCTTCGCAGCCGAAGCCGCCAGCCTTGCCCGCAAAAACGCAGTTAAGGCGGTGCGGGCATGATCAGCCAAGAAGAAAATATCAGACGCTTTGGACAGCCAGTGACAGGACGCGGCTCCACATGGCCAAAAGAAAGAGAATTAATCTCACTCTCCTTCAACGCACAGGGCGGCGAAATTCTTCGAATACAGATGCAGAAGAAAGAAGCGAAATGGCTTTTGCATACACTCCATCACTACCTTGACGTGAACAGAGATTCTGCGAGTGAAAAGCTATCAGCACCTGCAAACTTGTCGAAAACTGATGCGGCGGCGGTGCGTGGATCTAAAGGGCGGCTACCTGAGCTGCCAGACGAGCTTTATGAATACTACCCCGCTATGAGTGCGCAAACTCACGAGAAGCTTGTAAAATCATATGCCCGTGATGCCATCCGCGCCCCATCTGCCGACCCAGCACAGGCAGGCTTCGCTAACGCCGACTGGTTTTACCGAGATAATGATCCGGATGATAATGGCGATACAGCTTACGAAGCAATCGTAAACCATCCTGAATATTCGATACACCTAGTTCACTCAAGTTACAGGGGCGATAGCAGATATGTGTTTCGCGCCCCTACACTTGATCCAAGCGATGACGACGACGAGGTATTGAACTTCGAAACCGAAGAGGAAGCAATTGCGGCGGCAACAGAACGTAAAGAAGCGATTGCATCTTTACCCGCCGCCCCGACCACGGTGGCAGGACGATGAAGCTGACAGCAAACAAATTGCCTGATGGATTTACCCTTGAGCAGGATCAGGACGGGGACTGGGTTCTTTTCCCACCTACCAACGTAACCATATTTAGCACTGCCGGAGAGGGCTTGCTTATTGGAAAATGCGATTACGAGACAGCGTTGAGCGATGCCCTGATGCACCTAGAAGACACCGCAGGCCGCGGCGCCTTGGCGCAAGGGGGCAAGCGATGAAGTTAGCATACGCAGAAGTAAGAGCCGACTTTGAAAAGCTTGAGAGTGTTATTGAGCTTCACGATCATGTCGAACTGGATAGCGCACGATTAAACTTAATGCAAAATCCGACGAAGGCAGAAGCTGCACAAATGTATCTATCAGCTATTGGTCTTTGGTTTGGTGAACGTCGGTCAAAATACAAAAGGCAACCAGAATTACCGGAATGGGTGTTTGATATGGCCGATAAATATGGTTTTGGCCGCGCGGCCTTGGCACCGGGAAGTGGAGAATGAGAAAAATCAAACCACGCCCTGTCACCCTTGAGCGCATAGATCGTGCAATGGACAGACTTGCCCAGATCATATTGGACCATGGGCAAGAAGGCTTACAATATTTGGTTATTTATGAGCGACTGGAGCAGGAGCGGGAAATAGTTCTTGAACAAGAAGGGCAGCTCAACAAGCTACGTGAGCGCCTCAAACAATCGAAGGCTCGAATGGCAGCTGAATTTTAAGCAGTTCCTGCTGGCGCCATTTGAGCGCCCCGCCCGATCCATAAGTTGGCCGGTCAACTGTATGCCCCATCAAAATACGACGAAGCTCTGAATCAATGCCCGCCTCTTTCATACGATCCTCAAACGAGTGCCGGAATGAATAAACCTTGTGCTTTTCAGACGGCAGAAGACCATGCTCACGCAGATATTTGTTGAGTGCTGCCGACATGCTGGACTCACGGTCTTTATAGCGTGGAAAACCGTCCGGATGCTTTTTAAAAACTTCCAGAGCCACACCAACCAAAGGCACATCGCGGATTGAAGATTGTGTTTTGATTTCGCGCTTGTCATCCGGATCAAAACGCGGCGCAATCTTGAGATGCGGCACTTCATGATCAAGCACGATCTCGGCAGCGGTCAGGTTGCAAAGCTCGCTGGGACGCGCCCCTGTCTCGATCATAGCCAGAATAACGCCGCGCCCTTGATCATTCATATTCGCAAGCGCACCGGGCTTCATGATTACGTCGCGGATCCATTCAGTTTCAAATGGCGGCCGCGTGTTTTTCTGGCGCTCGTTAAAGCTTAAATTGGCAAACGGATTTACGCGTCCGTCATCGCCCAGATATTTAAAATAAGCATCATAAAGCACCCGCATATTGCCGATGACACGGTTGCCCATAGAGGCTGAATGCGTTGCCACACCTTTAGCCGGCGCGACACGATCGATCCAATAACGATAAAATTTCTGAGCATCTTCGCGTGAGATCTCATCGATAGCTCTTTGACCAACAACTTGTGTGAAATAATCAACGGCGAGTTGTTTGACCTTTTCCCATTTTTTGCGCTGAGCGGGACTTTTGCCGGCAATCTCATGGGCTGCAATTTCATCCCGATATAGTTCGAACGCTTTTTGAACTGACATTGCGGGTTTTTTCACGCCGCCGAGCACGGCTTGCACGACGGGCTTTGGCATTTGGTCATTAAGGACTGTTTCTATGCGCCGCAGGATAGTATCGACTTGCTCTGTCGAGATTTCGGCTGGATGGCGATATGTAAAGCCAAGAGCTTCCACTCTTTTTCTGGCTTGATTATATTTATCTATCGCTCTTTCGCAATCGCCGCCAAGGATCAGGGCGGCCCAGTATTCGTCATCTGCCCGTTCCAGAATATCGCGCTTTGCGCGTGCTTCGGCCAGATCACTTGTTTTGAGTGATTGTTGAGCGAACTCTCCTCGATCATCCATTGCGATGACGCTTGTTGGTATGCGGCGTTTGTAATGAAAATTACCTGCTCTTATGAGGAGATATCGATCAGCATTATAGTTTGATTTTTTAGCTGCCATGATGTTCTGCCGCCCTTTGTGTAACAAAGAATGTAACAGAAATTATATGCCCTGCAAGAGGGGTATTTTGACTGATTTAAATTATCGAGTTAAATCAATAGGTTACGGGGATTTTTAAGTGGGAAAAGTGGTGCGGGTGGTCGGAATCGAACCGACACTCCTTTCGGAACTGGATTTTGAATCCAGCGCGTCTACCAGTTCCACCACACCCGCACATTTCTAAACTACCGAGGGTACGTCCTGTAAACCAGAACGGGGAACTATTATTCGGTAGCGGTCAGGGATATAACGGCTTCCCTCTCTCAGGTCAATCACCACTGACAAAACTTCATGCACTAAAATGACTTTTTTAAGAATATTTATCCCTGGAGCAAGAGACCGCACAGCCATTATGAGCAAAACAGCCGTTTGATGACAAAGTGGATCATCAAACGGCTTGAATAAGTTTAAGGTTCAGCCTGTTTCCGGCAGGCTGCAAATCGATCAAGTGACTGATCATAAACCGATGTTTTCACATTCATCATGCCCAAAACCGTATGAAAAAGATTGTCATGTGATGCCTCCTCGCCGGAACTTGCCCGCAAACACGACAAATCCATACCCGTCACGGCCTGATAATCTGGTGAAAACCATGCAATGAACGGAATATGCGTCTGCGTATCGGGTGCAATAAAATAAGGCGCTGCATGCAGATAAAGGCCATTCTCGCCCAGTGATTCGCCGTGATCGGACATATAAATCATCGACGAAACAAACTTGTCTTCATTGTCTTTAAGAATATCGATGATCTGCGACAAAACCTTATCCGTATAAAGAATGGAATTGTCATAAGAATTGACGATCTGACTATCCTCACATTTCGAGAACTCGGCCGTGCGGCACTCTGGTTTGAACTGTGCGATTTCCGGCGGATAGCGCATATAATAGGCAGGGCCATGGCTACCCGTCATATGCAAAACAAGCGTCGTATTTTCCTTGAACTCTGCCAAATGGTCACGCAAATAATCCGATAGAATCTGATCAATACACTCACCGCCTGCACAATATTTCGGATCATTGGAAGTTTGCAGATCAATCATCTTTGACCGGTCGGCAACCCCTTTGTCACCGGTATTGTTTTCCCACCACTCAACGTTCACACCGGCATGCTGCAACACATCAAGCAGGTTTTCTGAAGCCTTGAATTTAGCGCTGGAATAATCGGTGCGTGGAAATGGCGAGAACATACAAGGCACCGAAACAGAGGTCTCCGTACCGCAGCTGGTCGTATTGGTAAATGCGAGCACATCACGTTTCTTCAATTCCGGATTAGTTTCTCGTTCATAACCATTGAGACTGAAATTTTGTGCTCTTGCGGTTTCGCCCACCACTACAACAGTCAGCATTTTTTTACCCGCCGGTAATGTCATTTGTACCTGTTTGGCATCCTGACCTAGCGGTTGCATGACAATCTGGCGCTCGGTTAAATCACGAATAAAGTAATCGATCGTGCTTGCGACGGGCTTATAGGGCACCAGATAGCCCATAATATCATGGCGGTGCATACGATACATCGAAGAATAAGCGCCAAAATCAGCGCCGATCAAAATAACAAAACCAGCCACACTGCCCAAGATGATTGGGGTATTGATCATGATCTTGTTTAAAATAGGCCGGTGAATGACCCTTACCCATGCGATCAAAGCCGATGGAAGCAGGCCATATAGCAACATGTGCGTAATAAAACCTGCTGTCAGCAGATTGCGAGATTCCCCGGCGGTTGTCGTCAAGGTTGCCTCAACCACATTTCGGGTGATGATCGTGCCGAATGTCTCGGCAAAATATGAGCCGGCCGCGGCCACCATAATCATAAAGATCAAAAAGGGTTTAATGACATAATGTGCTGAAAACAAAACCAAAATGGCAATATGCAGCAACAACAAAGCCACTGCCATGACAGCCACTTTCAGCGGCTGGCCATTAAAATAGTCAAAAATCAGGGGCCAAAATGTCTTGTTGGTAAATAATAAAAAATAGATCGCGGTCAAAACACAAAGCAGACCACTGGAAATTGAAGGACGAGTAAAATGCATAAATTATACTTTCTGAATTTATAATCCAGCTCTTTATGTTCTGAATTTGCGCTTTTTATGTCCGGTTAAATTGACGATTATAACAAGCTTATCCCTATTTAAAATGGCGGATTAATTTACGGTATGCTTGCTTCAAAGCACTGCTTTGGTTTCGTAGCCTGACTTTAACCGCCGCCTTTTCAACCAAACGATGCGCATCTCTATTCAAGCCGACAATCAGTGTCTCTTGCGGCTCGCACGTATTGAACATACTTTCAATCAACGGATGTTCAGCCAGTACACAAGCATCCATGCGTTTGATATTCGGATCGTCGATCGTATTTTTAATCACATCGCGCAACAATAAAACATCGGGTGAAAATGCATGTAACCCTTCCGCATAAGCACTTTTCCAAATCCATGCATCGCTATTTTCAATAAAAATGATGACTGCCGCAATTGTCTTATCATTGAGTTCCAATGAATGAAGCTGCACGGCACCACGTTCTGCCAGATTATTAACGGCTTCACGTGCAAACGCTTCACGATAACGATCCCCGACGATCTTTGTTTTATGCCGGGCTCTTTCCGTACGGTTTTCCAACAGAATGAAACGCTCAAACTTCAGCCGGATATCATCAATACTAGTGCTGACCACATATCGCACGGCTCCAAGCTCTGAAAGACTTTCAAACAAATATTGCAACTGCATATTGTGACCGGCATCTATGTATTCTCGGCAATACGCGTCCCCCGCCAGATCACTGATTAGAAACGGGCGTGGCTCATTCTCAAGCACATGCATGGGCAGTTTTCGCTTATCTGCAACATCGCGGATCACCTGCGTTGTTGCACCATGCGAGCGCATATGTGGAAAAACCAGCACCTGTGGCAATTGCAAATGCTTGCGGTTCAAAATATCAAAAAGATCATTCACGACACCTGAAGGGTCATCCTGATCAATCAAAGGCGTGCCTTGCGGAGAAAAGCCGGTTGTCCATGCCCGCATCATCGCCTGTCCTGTTTTCCAGCCCAGACGCTCCATCGTATAGGGCATCACAAAACGCAAACGGCTGCGTTCTTCATTCTCGTCACGCATTACCATAAAACGGACAATACGATCTTCCAGCCGCGGCATAGCCGGTGCTAAAAACCGCGCATTGAAAAAAATATTGGGTTCAATGGTGCGCTTGCTTAAAAAATCCAGTTCATCGCGTAATTCATAACCTGCGGAAGCGGCATAAATATCCAGTTTACGCGGAATTTCCGGTTGCAAGGCGTATGGCGTGCCATTTTCCGGCATGAGCGCGCATGCAAAAACAGATTTTGCTGCCCTTTCTGCTTCTTGCGCCTTCTCCTCAAGCAATGGATGCACAACCATCGAAATCCCCTCGACCAATTTTCCTCAGGCATCATTCATTACTGCCTGAATAGCATATTGTGCAATTTCTATAGGGCAAATCCTTTAATATAAAGAAAACCAGAAGCTTAATAAAACACAAATAAAAAAGCCGTTGTTTTGTCAATGAAAACAAAACAACGGCTTAACTGGTTTATGCAGTATTGACGCTCTTAATCGAACGCACTCTTAATCGAACGCACCGTGGCAATGCTTGTATTTCTTGCCGGAGCCACAAGGGCAATTTTCATTACGGCTGACACGCCCCCATGTGCGTGGATCACTGGCATCACGGCTAGACGGCTCAATAATCCGGTCATCTTCTTGATGTTCTGCCCATGCATCCGGATCGAAATCATTCATCCCGGTAGAGCTATCAATATGGCTGCCACTCATGACCGGCAATTCTGGTGCAGGCTCACTCGCTGCCTCACGCACCAGCTCCACCCGCATCAACTGCGATGTCACAACTTCGCGCAAATTGCCGAGCATGGCCTGAAACAGTTCAAAACCTTCGGTCTTATATTCGCTCAGTGGATCGCGCTGCGCATAACCACGGAAACCAACGACTGAGCGTAAATGATCGAGATTGACCAAATGCTCGCGCCACAGATTATCCAACGATTGCAGGATCACAGATTTTTCCACATATGTCATAATCTGTTCGCCAAAGCGCTCGGCACGATCAGCCGCTGCTTTATCTGCGGCTTCCATGATGCGATTGAGAAATTCTTCCTCAGCAATACCTTCTTCCTTGGCCCATTCTTCAACAGGCAGATCAAGGTTCAAGCTCTTTGCCACATCTTCCTTCAAGCCGGCAATATCCCATTTTTCCGCATAGGCATTTTCAGGGATACGGGCTGCGACCATGTCTTCAATCACTTCATGGCGCATTTCAGTAACGGCATCGGTCAGGTTTTCACTGTCCATCATTTCAAGGCGCTGCTCGAAGATCACCTTACGCTGATCATTCATCACATCGTCATATTTGAGCAGATTTTTGCGCATTTCAAAGTTACGCGCTTCCACCTTCTTCTGCGCCTTTTCCAAAGCCTTGTTAATCCATGGATGGACGATGGCTTCGTCTTCCTTCAGACCCAGTTTCTGGAGCATCCCATCCATACGATCGGAGCCGAAAATGCGCATCAAGTCATCCTGCAAGGAAAGGAAGAATTTCGAGCGTCCCGGATCACCCTGACGACCGGAACGACCACGCAACTGATTATCAATGCGGCGGCTTTCATGACGCTCGGTTGCCAGAACATAAAGCCCACCGGCAGCAAGTGCTTTTTCTTTCAATCGGGCAATATCAGCTTTAATGGCCGCAATTTTCTGTTCGCGTTCTTCACCTTCCGGCACATCGGCCAGTTCCTGCTGCACCCGCATTTCCAAATTGCCGCCGAGCTGAATATCTGTACCACGGCCAGCCATATTCGTTGCAATAGTCACTGCCCCCGGTACACCGGCCTGTGCAATAATGAACGCTTCCTGTTCGTGATAACGGGCGTTCAGAACCTGAAAACCTTTGATACCTTCTTTACGCAGACGATCCGCCAGCATTTCAGATTTTTCAATCGAAGTGGTGCCGACCAGCACTGGTTGCGACTTGGCATGCGCTTCACGAATATCACGCACAATCGCTTTGAATTTCTCTTCAACCGTACGATAAACTTCATCATGATCATCAATACGGGCAACCGGCAGATTGGTTGGAATTTCTACAACTTCCAAACCGTAAATATTGCCGAATTCTTCAGCTTCCGTTGCCGCTGTGCCAGTCATACCGGAAAGCTTGGTATACATGCGGAAATAATTCTGGAACGTAATCGAAGCCAGTGTCTGGTTTTCAGGCTGGATCGTCACCTCTTCTTTGGCTTCCAATGCCTGATGCAAACCTTCGGAGTAACGGCGCCCCGGCATCATACGGCCGGTGAATTCGTCGATGATAACAATCTCGTCATTATTGACGATGTAATCTTTATCACGCTGGAACAATGTATGGGCACGTAGCGCATTATTGAGATGGTGAACAATGGCGACATTCTCGATGTCATAAAGTCCTTCACCTTTCAGGTGTCCGGCTTCTGCCAAAAGCTGTTCCATGCGTTCGGTACCGGCTTCTGTGAAAATCGCCGTTTTTGCTTTCTCATCAACTTCAAAATCTTCCGCAGTCAATTTCGGAATAAAATTATTGATGAGGTTATAAGATTCGGTACGATCTTCCAGCGGACCGGAAATAATCAGTGGCGTGCGAGCCTCATCGATGAGAATCGAATCAACTTCATCGACAATCGCGTAATGATGCGGGCGCTGCACCATCTGGGCGCGCTCATATTTCATATTGTCGCGCAAATAATCGAAACCAAGTTCGTTATTGGTCGCGTACGTAATGTCGCAATTATATGAAGCGCGGCGCTGATCATCATCCATACCATGACCGATCACACCAACCGTGAGGCCAAGGAAGTTGTAAAGCTTCGCCATTGTCTGGGCATCACGACCGGCGAGATAGTCATTGACCGTCACCACATGCACGCCTTTGCCTTCAAGGGCGTTGAGGTAAACCGGCAAGGTTGCCATCAAGGTTTTACCTTCACCGGTACGCATTTCGGCAATACCACGCTCATGCAGCACAATACCGCCAATCAGCTGCACATCGAAGGGACGCATGTCCAACACACGTTTTGCGGCTTCTCTGGCCGTGGCAAACGCATCGGGAAGCAAATCATCCACAGTTTTGCCATTGGCTAACGCCGCACGAAATTCCGCGGTTTTTGCCTGCAACTGTTCGTTTGTAAGTGCCTCGTAATTTTTCTCAAGCGCTGTAATTTCTTGAACGCGCTGACGCATGCTTTTGACACGGCGGTCATTAGATGAGCCGAAAATCTTACGGGCGAGACCGCCAAAGCTGACCATTCCTGGTCCTTTCCTGTCCGTTCAGCCAGCTAAACTACCGGCATTAAAATGCTTTTATCTACATCAATCTAAGCATTAGCATAAAAAGCACAATATTCGCATGCAACCTTGAAGGCGCAATTTTCGAACCATCGTGCAAACAACGCAAGCTTACTGGACGCAAAGCCGTTGGAGAGATAAGAGTGGGATTGCGTGATGTCAACGTAGTAGCGCGTTATCATCTATGATAACAGATGCTTTTTAAGGCCAAATTATGCCGTATTTATCAGGTCGGTAGACGGTTCCAATGGAGAATTTTTGATGACACTATACCGTAAAAGCCTTGCCATGCTCGCCGCAACAGCATTTTTGGGTGGCGTAATGGGCACAGCTATCGCACAGGAAGCAGCCGCTCCGGCCCCTGCTGCAGCGACAACCGAAAAAGATGAACCGGGCAAAGTTCTGGCCACTGTTAATGGTGTTGCCATCACGCAAGGCGAAGTCGATCAGGCTGCAACCGATCTGGATCCGCAATTTGGCCGCCTGCCGGTTGAACAGCGCCGTTTGGCTGCATTGGCTGCACTCATCGACATTAAAGCACTGGCCGCTGAAGGCGAGAAAAACAAGCTCGACCAGACAGAAGAATTTAAAAACCGTATGGGCTTCTTGAAGGACCGCGCGCTGCATAACGAAGTTTTCAAAGCTGAAATCGTCGACAAAATCTCCGATGAAGATGCACGCGCTCGTTATGACAAAGAAATTGCAGCTTTGCCTGCTCAAAACGAAGTGCGCGCCCGTCACATTCTCGTCAAAGAGAAAAAAGACGCTGAAGAAATCATCAAAAAACTGGATGGCGGCGCAAAATTTGAAGATCTGGCCAAAGAAAACTCCACTGACGGCTCTGCCGCTCAGGGTGGCGATCTGGGTTATTTCGGCGAGGGTATGATGGTGCCGGAATTTGAAAAAGCCGCCTTCGCACTGGAACCGGGCAGCTACACCAAAGAGCCGGTCGAATCACAGTTTGGCTTCCACATTATCAAGCTGGAAGACAAACGCGCCAAACAGCCACCGGCATTTGATCAGGTAAAAGATGAAATCCGTTCAATGATTATGCGTGAGCGCTATGTCACCATGATCAAAGATCTGCGCGATGGCATGAAAATCACCTATAATGATCCGGCTGTTGAAAAGGCCATGAAGGAAGCTGCAGCTGAACAGGATGCAAAAGAAGCTGCCAAGCCGTAAGTCTGGCCTTGGTTTCAGGCATAAAATCATCGCCTGATCAGGCAAAAATACAACGGGTGCTTTTAATTAATTTTGAAAGTGCCCGTTTTTTTACGCCCCGCATAAGGTATCTCTATGCAAAGGCTTGGAAAAGCAGCATAAGAGATGCAGAAGTTGATTGCTTTAAAAGCAGAAAAATTCACAATTACATTACATGACCAGTATTTGAGGCTATCATGTCGGCACCTATTTCTCCGCTTGCTCCTAAACATTATCCGGCAATGCCCGCGATCCAAGGAGCGCGTATTGCCACCGCAGAAGCGGGTATCAAATATAAAGGCCGAACAGACGTTATGATGCTGATCTTTGATCAGCCGGCAGAAGCAGCAGGTGTTTTCACCCGCTCGAAATGCCCGTCAGCTCCAGTTGATTTCTGCCGGCAGAACCTTGTTCATGGTAAGGCTCGCGCAGTTGTGGTCAATTCCGGCAATGCAAATGCTTTCACCGGCTCCAAAGGCCGCGCCAGTACGCAAGCCACCGCAGAAGCCGCAGCTCAGGCTATCGGCTGCTCGACTACAGAAATTTTTCTCGCTTCCACCGGCGTAATCGGTGAACCATTGGATGCAAGCAAATTCTCGCATCTGCTGGGTGATATGGCACAAAATGCCGTCGATAATTATTGGACGGAAGCTGCCAAAGCGATCATGACCACGGATACTTATCCGAAGGTTGCAACCGAAACCGTGCTGATCGGTGAAGTGCCTGTTACCATCAATGGTATTGCCAAAGGTGCAGGCATGATTGCGCCCGACATGGCCACTATGTTGTCTTTCATCGTCACCGATGCGCCGATCTCTTCCGCAGTATTGCAGAGCCTGTTGTCGAAGGGTGTTGATCCGACATTCAACTCGATGACAGTTGATAGCGACACATCCACCTCCGACACTTTAATGCTGTTTTCGACCGGCACAGCTATTGAGCGCGGCGCACCGGCAATCACCGATGTGAAAGACACCCGTCTCAACCAGTTCAAAAAAGCGCTGAACCGCTTATTAAAATCACTCGCCATGCAGGTTGCGCGTGACGGCGAAGGCGCCCGAAAAATGCTGGAAATTGAAGTAACCGGTGCCAAATCTGCTGTTTCTGCCAAGAAAATTGCACTTTCCATTGCCAACTCACCACTGGTTAAAACCGCAGCTGCCGGTGAAGATGCCAATTGGGGTCGTGTGGTTATGGCCGTTGGTAAAGCCGGTGAACCAGCCGAGCGCGATCTGCTAGCCATCTGGTTTGGTGACATCCGCGTGGCGCATCAGGGCGAACGTGATCCGGATTATTCGGAGGATGCTGCTTCTGCCTATATGAAAGGCGAAGATATTTATATCCGTGTGGATATTGGTCTTGGCCGCGGCAAAGCAACGGTTTGGACATGTGATCTGACCAAAGAATATGTCGCCATCAACGGCGATTACCGCAGTTAAATAACAGCGCATCCCGAAAAGTGTTAAGCGGTTTTCGGATGAGGTGCGCGCAAAAAAAGACACAGATGATGACCAGCTCCCCGTCCATCACAACACCTGATCTCACTATTGTGCGCCAGCTCGAAGCTTTGGGCTTTCGCGCATGGCCTGCAAGTCAGGTGCAATATAGCGGGAGCTGGGCCATCCGTCTGACACCGGATCATCAGTCGAAGCGCTTGAATTCGGTCAATCCGCTTGATCCGGGCGATTTTCATAATCTTGATGAACGCGTTACAGCGATCAAAACAATGTTTGAGCAAGCCGGAAAACGCCCTGTTTTCCGCCTGTCTCCGCTTGCTGCACCGCAGCTTATCCAATATCTTGATGATCTTGGCTGGGTGGAAAAAGGACGCACCATTACTATGGTGCGATCCATTGAACCGGATTTTGCCAGTAAACCGACTGATATTATGCTGAGCGACGATATTGAGGCTTATGCCAAAGCATCACTTGCGGCGCATGGTAAAAGCCTTGCTGAACAAAATGCACTCTCACCAGCCCTCACCGCTATTTTAAGCCAGATCCGCCCCGCAAAAACGATGATGATTGCCAAAGAAAGCGATCAGACAGTTGCAGCGGGTCTTTGCGTTAAAGATTATGCATGGGCAGGGCTTTTTGATCTGGCAACTGCTCCCTCGCATCAACGCCAAGGGTTGGCGGCAGCACTCATTGCCACTAGCCTGCAATGGGCACAGCAACGGGGCGCCAAACGCGCATGGCTGCAAATCGAAGAAGGCAATCTTGCGGGATTAGCGCTTTACCGTAAACTGGGCTTTAGCGAGAGCTATCGCTACTGTTACCGAGAAATGCCGCAAGGCTGATATTTCTTCAGTTATAATGCCAATTCAATCAACGGGATTATCATGACCAGCACTCCATCAGGCACCCCACAACGCCGTATTCTGTTAGTTGCCGCCTGCGCCTTGGTGGATAATGACGGCCGCGTTTTGCTGGCGCAGCGCCCTGAAGGCAAACAATTGGCAGGCTTATGGGAGTTTCCGGGCGGCAAGGTGGAGGCCGGTGAAACACCGGAAGAAACCCTCATCCGCGAATTGCAGGAAGAACTTGGCATTATCACCCAAACAGCTTGTCTGGCACCGCTTACCTTTGCCAGCCACACTTATGATGATTTTCATTTACTTATGCCGCTTTATATTTGCCGCCGTTATGAAGGCATTGCGCGCGGCATGGAAGGCCAAGCGATAAAATGGGTACGGCCGCGTGACATGCGTGATTATCCGATGCCACCGGCTGACGAACCACTCATCCCTATTTTATGCGATTTATTGTAATATCTATCTGTGATTAACTGTGACAATAACCAATCTGTGCAGTTTTGTTAATTTATCTTTCACTTCATTACGCCACACTGCGGCTCATACCACCCGGAGTTTTGAGTAATGGGTAATCAACAAAAAGACATCAAAGAGATCGACCGCGATCCATCCTATCGTCCGCTTTCCAATGCCAAAAGCAGCGCATTGCGTATTGCACTATTATTCGGCTCGGCGGCTCTTGCCCTTGGTATGATCATCATTCCATTGATGAATGAACGTGCCAACCGTCAAGACATGCAAGCATTGTTCCCGTATAGTGTCGACATGACCAAGACAGGCTCAATCCGTAACTAATCTATTCTTCATCCGGTTTGGTTTGAAATTGCTGTAATGCATCTGCCAGCGAGGCTTTGGCAGAACCGGGCTTTAACGGCTTTTGCTGTGATTCATGCGGCTTCCAGCCCGACATCCACAGTGTTGAAAAACTTGCTCTGATGCGCCCGTCCAGATCAGAAAAACGATCAGTATAAATCTGCGCCGCACGCATGAAAACACTGCGCGTCAGTGGCTTTCTCGATCGATCAAGCAGAATATTCTGCATACCCATGGCGCGAATATCTTTAAGCAAATCGAACATAGAATTATAACGAACCGTCACTGTATCAACATCAGTAACAGGCAATGCAAATCCGGCTCGCTGCAACAAAGCGCCCGCATCGCGAATATCTGCAAAAGGCGCAATACGGGCAGCCGCACCGCCGGTCAATTCGATCTCGGCTTGCATCAGGCTTTCACGCAATTCACCCAAAGTGCCGGTGCCGGGAAAAGCTGCCAGAAACAAACCATCAGGGCGCAATGCACGGGAAATCTGGATCAGCATACCAGGCAAATCATTGACCAGATGCAGAGACATCAAGGATATAATCAGATCAGCGCTTTGTGGCTCCAGCGGCAGGATTTCGTTTGGCTCAACCACGCCTTTTTCAAAAGCAGCACCGCTGTCTTGAAAATAGAAATCGCCCTGCTCAATGCGGATGACTTTATCGACTTTTTCCGAATGCGCTAAACCTTGCGCCAAGGCATCCGTATAGCCCATCAGCGCCACACCGGTGCCGAAATGCTTTTCGACCGCACTTAAGCGATCCAGCACATCTTCAACTGCGCGCGATAGTAAAAAGTCAGCGTCTGCGACGGGCTTTGCCAAAGCACGCTTTTGAAACTGCAACATCAATTGGCGGTCAAAAATTCCGCTACCCGACATTTATAATCCGCCTTTTACAATCCGCATTTCTTCTGGCATGGTGAACCAGTGTTACATGCGTTCGATTGGGAGCGAATGCAATGACAAACCATGTCAGTTTGAAAAATAATGACGATGATGAAGAGCCGAAAGGGCTCAATTTCAGCTTTTCTGCGTTCAGTAAAAAGGCGTTCAAAACCGCTGCCGATATTTTATTTCCACCTACCTGCATCGGCTGCAAACGCCATGTTTCGCATCCTGGTTCCTTGTGCCCGGCCTGCTGGTGTGAAATCCGCTTTATCGAACACCCCTTTTGTCCTGTGCTCGGCACACCCTTTGCCCATGATTTCGGCTCGCATTTTTTATGTGCCGAGGCCATTGCCAATCCACCGCCTTTCAAGCGCCTGCGCTCGGCCGTCTTACACAAGGGTGCGGCGCAACGCATGGCGGTATCATTGAAATTTTATGACCGTACCGACCTGGCACCATGGATGGCACAATGGCTGGCACGTGCAGGACGTGAATTGCTCGATGATTGCGATGTGATCATCCCTGTGCCTCTCTATCGCTGGCGCTTCTGGCAGCGCCGTTATAACCAATCGGCAGAGCTTGCACGCAGCCTGGCTAAGTCCGCCAACAAACCCTTTTGCGTTGATGCTTTGATCCGCACCCGCAACACGGTACAACAAACCGGCCTTGGCAGCAAAGAACGCCAACGCAATGTCGATGGTGCTTTCAAAGTGCCCGATAAAGGCGATATCCATATTCGCGGGCGACGGATTTTGCTGATTGATGATGTTTATACGACAGGTGCAACCGTGCGCTCTGCCACCCGCACATTATTGCGTCACGGCGCGCAATCCGTAGACGTTTTAACTTTCAGCCGTGTTTTGCCCGAACATATACAATGAAGCTTTAAACAACAGGGGCTTTCAGCACACGCAATAAAAGCATATATGAGCATCAACAATGGAGTTAATCATGGTTGATGTTACAATTTATACCCGTCCGGGCTGCCCTTATTGCACCAAAGCAAAAGCTTTGCTGTCCCAGAAAAATGTTGCATTTAACGAAATTAATGCAGGTGCCACCCCCGAACTTCGTGCAGAAATGCAACAAAAATCAGGCCGCAACACATTTCCGCAAATTTTTGTCGGTGATTATCATGTCGGCGGCTGTGATGATTTGCATGCTCTGGACGCAACTGGCAAGCTGGGCACACTTCTAGAGACCGGAACACTATAAGGGAAAAAACCATGAGCACTTTTCGCGCAGCCGCCGTCCAAATGCGTGTCGGCAGTGATATCAATGCCAATGTTGAATCTCTGGAACAACTTGTTGCAGAGGCTGCGCGCCAAGGTGCTCACTATGTTCAAACCCCTGAAGCAACCGGCGGCTTTCAACGCGATAAAAACGTGCTGCTCGCCACTATCCGCGACGAGGCCGATGATCCGGTATTTCTAGCTGCCGCAAAGCTTGCCAAAGCACACGGCATTTATCTGCATATTGGTTCTACCGCCATTCGTTCAGCTGATAATAAAGCCGCCAATCGTGGTGTGATTTTTGCGCCAACGGGCGAAAAAATTACCACCTATGACAAAATCCATATGTTTGATGTGGATTTGGACAATGGCGAAAGCTGGCGTGAATCTGCCACTTACGAACCGGGTGACAAAGCGATTGTCGTTGAAACGCCCCTTGTCAATATCGGCATGGGTATTTGCTACGATATCCGCTTTCCGCAGCTTTTTCGGGCACAGGCTTTGCTTGGTGCCAATCTGCTGACAGCACCTGCAGCCTTCACCCGCCAGACCGGTGAAGCGCATTGGCATATTTTGCAGCGCGCCCGCGCCATTGAAAATGGTGCCTTTCTGATTTCCGCCGCCCAAGGTGGCTTTCATGAAGACGGACGCGGCACATATGGCCACTCAATCATTATCTCGCCATGGGGCACGATTCTGGCGGAAGCCAACCATGATGAGCCATGTGTGATTGTTGCAGAAATTGATGTCAATGAATCCACTTTTGCGCGCAAAAAAATTCCTAATCTTGCCAATGCGCGCAAATTCAGCACGCAAATTGTCAAATTTTAAGGACTAAAACAAAGAAAATGATCCGCTTTTCGCTTAATTGTGCCAGCAACCATCATTTCGAAGCATGGTTTCGAAACAATGATGATTTTGACCAGCAGCTGAAAAGCGGTTTTGTCAGCTGCCCGCAATGCGGCTCACAAAACGTGCAAAAAGCGCTGATGGCACCATCTGTTTCAACCGGACGTAAAAAAGACCAGATCGCAGTCACTCTGGATGAAGCACAGAAAAAAATTCTGAACGACATTCAGGATCTGGCACGTAAGGTGCGGGAAAATGCGGATTATGTCGGTGATAAATTTGCCGAAGAAGCACGTAAAATCCATTATGGCGAAACAGAAAAACGCGGCATTTACGGCGAAGCAACTACCGAAGACGTGACATCCCTCGTTGATGAAGGCATTGAAATCATGCCACTTCCGGCTTTGCCTGAAGACAAGAACTGATCACTCTATTTCACTTTTTAAAAGCAGCGCGCTTCATGAACAAGATATTTTCGCGATATAGAAGCAGCACCCCTATTCAGGGAAATATTTTTCTAATAAACTTTAATATTGGAATTTTATACCCAATATATAGAGTTCTACGCAAGGTGAAAACTTGAGTTTATCCAAAGCAGGACTAAGATCATTGCCAATGTCACAAGAGATTTTACTCAAGGGTTCTAAGGTATAAGGATCTAACCATGTCGAAATCAGATAGCCAAACTTCAGACAAGCAAATCGGCCGCGGTCATGTTTACGACTCGATCCTTGATACGATCGGCAACACACCTTTGGTGCGGATTGACAAATTCGCCAAAGAAAATGGTGTTGTCGCCAACCTTCTCGTCAAGCTTGAATTCTTCAACCCATTAGCCAGCGTCAAAGACCGTATCGGTCTGGCTTTGATCGAAGCACTGGAAGCGCAGGGCAAAGCCGTGGCAGGCCAAACAACATTGATTGAGCCTACTTCCGGCAATACCGGCATTGCTTTGGCTTTTGCAGCTGCTGCCAAAGGCTACCGCCTGATTTTGACCATGCCGGAAACCATGTCGGTTGAACGACGCAAATTGCTGAAATTCCTCGGTGCGGAATTGGTGCTGACGGAAGGCGCGAAAGGCATGAAAGGTGCGATTGCAAAAGCCGAAGAACTGGCTGAAAGCACACCGCATGCCATTATTCCGCAGCAGTTTGAAAATCAGGCCAACCCTGAAATTCACCGCAAAACCACAGCAGAAGAAATCTGGAACGACACCAATGGTGAAGCCGACATCCTGATTTCCGGTATTGGTACCGGCGGCACCATCACCGGCGTGGGGCAGGTTTTGAAAGCGCGTAAGCCTGAATTTAAAGTGGTTGCGGTTGAACCAAAAGATTCGCCCGTTCTTTCCGGCGGCGCTCCGGGCCCGCATAAAATTCAAGGCATTGGTGCAGGCTTTGCACCAAAGACATTGGACACTGAAGTTTACGACGAAATCATTCAGGTTTCCAATGAAGACTCATTTGCCAAATCACGTGAACTGGCACGCGTTGAAGGTATTCCGGTTGGTATTTCATCGGGCGCGGCACTAACCGCTGCTATCGAAGTTGGTAAACGTCCCGAAAACAAGGGCAAGAATATCGTTATCATCATTCCTTCATTTGCCGAACGTTATCTGTCGACCGCTTTGTTTGAAGGTCTCGACGACTAATCTTTTCAATCATTAGCATAAAGAAAAAGCCCGGTTTCGATTACGAACCGGGCTTTTATTTAAGATAGTCTGACATGCTACTCATCGTGCACCACGCGCTGCACAAGCAGGTCCCGGACCACGCATATAATGACGTTCCGGACGATAGCTTGGCACCACGAATTCACGAATAACGTTCATGCTTGCAAAAATTTGAACCAAAATGCCCATCACTTTCACCCTTGATATCTTCATCCATATACAACCAATGATGCGTTAATTTTTTTACGCTCTCATTAATCAAATATTTAACATTTAAAGATGAATACACACTGAACAGCTCTGGTTAATGAAATCTTAAATCAGGTTTCATTGATTGTTATCCACAATCAGAAAATAAAAAATGGCGCTAAAGCGTGTCGCACTTAATCGTATCCACTGTGCTCGCTCTAGCGTTTTGTTTTTATGCATGTCTTTATCCCAAAACCGGTGCCCACTTTTGGGAGACATGCTTTAAATGCATAAGCACCAGCGCCATTAGAATTCGTAACATACGATCCGAACTTAACGTGTCGGCACTGGCTCATCACCACGGTAATCATAGAAACCACGGCCTGCTTTACGCCCCAGCCATCCAGCCTCTACATATTTGACCAACAGTGGGCACGGGCGATATTTGCTATCCGACAATCCGTCATAAAGAACCTGCATGATCGACAAGCATGTGTCGAGACCAATAAAATCAGCGAGCTGCAATGGCCCCATCGGATGATTGGCACCAAGGCGCATCGCAGTGTCGATTGAATCCACCGAACCGACACCTTCATAAAGCGTATAAATCGCCTCATTAATCATCGGCAGCAAAATTCGGTTGACGATAAAGGCCGGAAAATCTTCCGCTACAGTGATGGTTTTATCCAGCGACTTTACGAAAGCTTGTGCTTCCTTGAAGGTGACTTCTTCGGTCGCAATGCCGCGCACCAGCTCAACCAGTTTCATCACTGGCACAGGATTCATAAAATGAATGCCCATGAAACGCTCCGGACGGTCAGTGGTTGCCGCCAGTCGGGTGATGGAGATGGATGAGGTATTGGTCGCTAGAATCGCTTCCGGATTAAGGATTGGACAAAGGGAAGCAAAGATTTTTCGTTTGACATCTTCATCTTCGGTTGCGGCTTCAATCGCCAGATCAACGCCAGCCAGTTCCTCCATGGATTTGGCGGGCACGATTTTTTTCATCGCTTCACTGCGCTGCGCATCTTCCAGCTTACCGGAAGCAACCTGACGCGCCATATTGCCATTGATAGTGGCAATACCTTTTTCCAAACGGTCGGCATCTGCATCATGCAACAGCACTGTATATCCGGCGAGCGCACATACATGTGCAATTCCGCTGCCCATTTGTCCGGCACCGATAATTCCAACTGACTTAATCGCCACCGTAACACTCCTCCGTTTAAACGCCCCGCTGTCATTCAGTCAGGGCTAAAACCGTTGATAAAATTTGTCAGAACCAAGCTGGTTCTGACAAAAAATTAAAGCGCTTTTTCCAGTTCCGGCAAGATCGTAAAGAGATCGCCCACCAAACCATAATCAGCCACCTGAAAAATCGGTGCTTCTTCGTCTTTGTTGATCGCAACAATAACTTTTGCATCCTTCATACCAGCCAGATGCTGAATGGCACCGGAAATACCAGCCGCGATATAAAGTTCAGGTGCAACCACTTTACCGGTCTGCCCCACCTGCCAATCATTAGGCGCATAGCCTGCATCCACTGCCGCGCGCGATGCACCAACAGCTGCACCAAGCTTGTCCGCCAAAGGCAGGATCACTTCGTTGAACTTGTCTTCAGAACCAAGCGCACGACCGCCCGAAACAATGATCTTCGCAGATGTCAGCTCAGGACGTTCACCGCCTGATAAATCTGCACCAACAAAAGAAGACAGAGCCGGATCAGCCACAGCTTCAACAGTTTCAATCGCCGCAGAACCACCAGTTCCAGCGGCAGAGAAAGAAGCACTACGCACAGTGATAACTTTTTTGGCGTCAGTCGACTGTACGGTTTGAATGGCATTGCCAGCATAGATCGGACGCTTGAAAGTATCCGCCGAAACCACTTCCATGATTTCGGAAATCTGCGCCACATCAAGCAAAGCTGCCACGCGTGGCAAAATGTTTTTAGCGCTTGTGGTAGCTGCAGCAATCACCGTGTCATAACCATCGGAAAGCTTTACGATCAGCGCCGCCACCGGCTCTGCCAGGCGATGTTCCAACGCATCGGATTGAGCCAGCAGAACTTTACGCACACCTTGAAGTTTTACTGCCTGATCGGCAACGCTTTGCGCATTTTGACCGGCAATCAGAATATCGACATCCCCACCAATCGCCTGTGCAGCGCTCAGTGCTTTTGCGGTCTGGTCGGACAAGGTCGCATTATCATGTTCAGCAAACAGAAGAATAGCCATCAGTATAAATCCTTGATCCTTAACTTACAGAACGCCAGCTTCGTTTTTGAGTTTTTCAACCAGCTCGGCAACGGAAGCCACTTTGACGCCAGCCTTGCGGCCGCCCGGTTCTTCTGTTTTCAAAACCTTCAAGCGCGGTGCAATATCGACACCAAAATCAGCCGGTGATTTCTCATCCAGCGGCTTCTTCTTCGCCTTCATAATATTCGGCAAGGACGCATAACGCGGTTCATTCAAGCGCAGATCAACGGTTACAATTGCCGGTAGATTGACATTGATTGTCTGCAAGCCGCCATCAACTTCACGCGTTACTGTTGCTTTACCATCGCCAAGCTCGAGCTTGGAAGCAAATGTTGCCTGCGCCCAGTTGAGAAGCGCTGCCAGCATCTGGCCAGTCTGATTGCTGTCGTCATCAATGGCTTGCTTGCCCAAAAACACCATATTCGGCTGTTCGGCTTCAACAACGCCCTTTAACACCTTGGCAACGCCTAAAGGCTCAACCTGATCATCGGTTTTAACCAGAATGGCACGGTCTGCGCCCATCGCCAGAGCGGTGCGCAATGTTTCCTGTGCCTGAGCCGGACCAATTGAAACAACGACGATTTCAGAAACGTGACCAGCTTCTTTCAAACGGATTGCTTCTTCAACCGCAATCTCATCAAACGGATTCATCGACATTTTTACATTGTTCAGTTCAACGCCGGTTCCGTCAGGTTTGACACGGATATTGACGTTGTAATCGACGACACGCTTGACTGCGACGAGGACTTTCATCCACATAACCTTTCATTTCATCCATGCAGCAAAAATGATAATTGTCACTTTGCTTAAACATCCTGCTGGCATCTTCATCCGATTTCACCACCATCAGAAGCCTGTTCACACAATTGATGAGTTTGGCGATAAATTTTACTGAAACGTAATGACGCTTCATCTATCCGTCAATCAGATAACGCTGAAAGCCGCATTAAAGATAACGGTTCTTTGCTGACGCTGATTTTTATCAGCATTTTTAGCTTCTCTTAACGGTTTTGGCCCGGCACCCACAAAACATCAAGCGCGCCATTATCGTTCACCGCACGCGATGCGACAAAGAAAAAATCCGACAGACGATTGATATATTGCAAGGCCTCGCGGGAGACGACCTCGCCTTCAATATCGCTCAATGCCACCATCAGACGTTCGGCACGTCTTGAAACAGTGCGTGCTAAATGCAGCATCGCGGAAGCCGCTGACCCACCCGGCAAAATGAAAGAACGCAGTGGTGCCAGATGAGCATTCAACGCATCAATATCGGCTTCCACGCGTTCCACTTGGGAGGCCACAATGCGCAAAGGCTCATATGGTAACACTGTACCATCATCAGGTGCGGAAAGATCAGCGCCCAAATCAAACAGATCATTTTGAATACGCGACAGCATTGCATCCACTTCCGGATAGGCTTCCAGATGCAAGCGCGCCATGCCGACACAAGCATTGGTTTCATCCACCGTGCCATAGGCTTCAACGCGCAGATCACTTTTCTTGCGGCGCGCGCCAATGGTCAGCCCTGTGGTGCCATCATCGCCGGTGCGGGTATAAATCTTGTTGAGCTTGACCATGGATTAACCTGCATGACGACTGAAATAAATGGTTGCAAAGATCAGCACCAATGCGATGAACTGCAAAAAAATGCGCAATTGCATCATCTTGTTGGAATAGTGCCCGTCGCCGCCACGCATCATATTGCGCAAACCTAAAAACAGCACGAAGGCAACAGCGGCCATCGCAAGCATCGCGCCATATTTTAATAGAGAATCCATCATCCACCCATTATGTTTATCACTGTAAGACGTTTATGACTGGCCTGACAGCATTCTATAGAACCAGCGCATCGGCATAAAACGCTGCGCAATGACGCCAAGCTTCGCCGGACGTGTCACCAAATAATGTGGCCGTGGTTTAGCTGCATCCAATGCATGCAGCAATACATCAAAAACCGCTTCCGGACCAAGCTTGTCTTTTGACTGTTTGCCACCCGATTTCAATTTCTGCATCTGGCGCAAATACAGATCATGATGAACCGATGCCGCCATATCAATATGTTTTTCAGCCTGTTTTGCCGCATTATAGGTAAATTGCGTGGCAATCGGCCCCGGCTCAATCAATGATACCTCAATGCCGGTGCCTTGCAATTCCATTCTTTGCACCAGCATCAAACCTTCCAGCGCATATTTGGATGCCACATAAGCACCGCGCCATTTCATCGGCACACGCCCCAAAATAGAAGAGCAATGCACAATACGACCATAACCTTGATGGCGCATCACCGGCACGATTTTACGCGTCAGGCTATGCCAACCGAAGAAGTTGGCTTCAAACAACTCACGAAGCGCATCAACCGGCAAATCTTCCACCGCAGCAGGCAGAGCATAAGCACCATTATTATAAAGCGCATCGAGAGTGCCGCCGGTTTTCTCCAGTACAGTGTTCACCAGCGCTTCAATGGAGGCTTCATCTCTGTAATCAAAATAAAAAGCCTCCAACCCGTCGCGCTCCAGCACCTCAATATCTTTCGGCTTACGGGCGGTTGCAAAAACCCGCCACCCACGGGTTTTCAATTCGCGCGCTGCATAAGCGCCAATGCCTGACGAGCAGCCAGTGATGATAATGGTCTTTTGTCGCGCGGTCGCCGTCAAAACTTCTGATCCTTCATGCGCCAAAACTTGGCTAAAACTTATCAAATCTTTCGGCAAAGCCATTAAACGATTCGATTAAGACTTTCTTTCTTACAACAGTCATGCCAGACCTGAAGTGAAGATTTAAGCAATACGAGTGCCGGATATTAAGGGTAAGCTCAGAGATATGCGAAGAGTAAAAACGTTTCTGACCAAAGTTATTTTTGATGCCGTTGGTCATTTTAACTCCGATGACGGCTGGGCTTTTGCCAGTCATATTACGCTTTCCGGCCTGATGGCATTATTTCCGTTTTTGATCTTTGCCACAAGCCTTGCTTCCTTTTTAGGTGCAAAAGCTTTTGCTGATACGGCCGTGCATATCGTTTTTGATATCTGGCCGTCCGCAATTGCGGGGCCGATTGCCAACGAAGTGCAAAACGTCCTAACCGTGCAACGCAGTGGTCTTTTGACATTGAGTGTTATTGCTGCCGCTTACTTTGCATCCAATGGTGTTGAAGCTTTGCGCATTGCACTTAACCGCGCCTATCGTGTGACCGACACCCGCTCCATCATCTTCTGCCGCCTGCAAAGCTTGGGCTTTGTAATTATCGGCACGATGGCATTACTGGTCATCAGTTTCCTGTTGATTTTGGCGCCTCTTGCCTTCCGCATTGCGGTGCAATGGTTTCCCGATATTGAACTCTTTGCCGGTACCATCAGCTTCTGGCGTTATTTCATTGCTGTTACCGTACTGATCTTGGCGCTCTTTATCGTCCATATCTGGCTGCCGGCCGGCAAACGTACTTTCGGTGACATTCTTCCCGGCATTGTGCTGACCCTGATTGCTTGGCTCGCCGGTGCGATGGCCTTTGCAAAATATCTTGAAACATTTGCCAATTACGTCACCACCTATGCCGGTCTTGCTTCGATCATGGTGGCAATTGTGTTTCTGTATATGATTTCCGCGATCTTCATTTTGGGCGCGGAAATCAACACGGCAATCATGAATTACCGCAAACGCGACCAGCAACCGGAACTATCAGTCAACTAACCGCTCTATCCGCAAACCCCGTCAGGCTTTACGCTTCATGCTGGTCAGCGCCACCCCAATGGTGGTGACCAGCATGCCTGCAATTTGCAGCATGTTAAGCGTTTCGCCAAACAGGATATAGGCCATAATAGCGGCCGCTGCCGGTACCAGATAAAATAGCGACGAGACTTTCGATAAAGCGCCCTCACGGATCATCACCATCAAAGCAAGTACGGCACCCACCGAAATTGCCACTGTCAGCCATATCAGGGCGAAAATCAGTTCCCGTGCCCACACAATCGTTCCCGTTTCAAATAGAATGGCACAGACCAACGTGAACAATCCCGCCGCCAAATATTGAATGGCTGTCCCCGCCTTCAAATCCATCGCGCTGCCATAGCGCTTTTGCCAGACGGTGCCAGAGCTGATCGATACAACCCCGATAAAAGCTGCAATCAATGTCACAGGGTCAATCGCATCAGAACCGGCTGCAAGCTTCGGCGAGATCACCATGGCAACACCGATAAAGCCCGCCAGCAGCCCTAAAATTTGCTGCTGTTTGATGCGCTCACCCAAAAACATTGCGGCAATCAACAGCGTCACCATCGGTTGCAAACCAGAAACCAGCCCTACGATACCGGCAGGCAGACCATGACGCACCGCCCAAAAAATGGCCGACAAATAAATGGCATGGATCAGCAAGCCTGTCACACCCGCCTGCATAAAAGCTTTTCGCCTTGGCCAGACAACGCCAGTGGCCAAAGCCCAGACCGTAAAAATCAATCCGGCAAAAAGAAAACGCATGGTCATGAAGCTGAACGGCTCGGCATAAGGCATCGAAAGCCCTGCTCCGATAAAACCAGTCGCCCACAGAAAAACAAATAAAACCGGAAACAAGCGGACCAACATGATTTTACCTTGCACGCTACAATAACAAACCTCGTCATTAATCATGCGTCAAAGACTGATCCAAGTTATTTCTGGTCATTGATTGCATCCGGCACAGCAGTGTGACCTTGCAGCCATAGTCATTAACTGGCATTGCTGCTGCATGAGTGAAGATAATAATCAAATCATCGTCTTGGTGGACGCCGATGCTTGTCCGGTAAAGGCGGAAATATATAAAGTTACCGAGCGTCACGGTGTTAAAGTGCTGCTTGTCGCCAATAGCTATATGATGATCCCGCGCGACGTGCCCCATGTCGAACGCGTTGTTGTACCTAGCGGCCTTGATGTGGCTGATGATTGGATTGCAGAACGCGCCAGAGCAGGCTCGATTGTCATTACCGCCGATATTCCGCTGGCCAGCCGCTCGGTCAATGCCGGTGCCATCACCATTGCCCCCAACGGCAAACTGCATACGGCAAATAATATCGGCAATACGCTGGCCACCCGCAATCTGATGGATAGTCTACGCTCTTCCGGCCAGATCACCGGCGGCCCTGCCCCGTTTTCTCCGCGTGATCGCTCCAGCTTTTTGTCAAGCCTCGAAGAGGCAATCACACGGCTCAAAAGAGAAGGCTTTAAAACTTAAGGCGCCCTCACTTAAAACGCTTTGGCAGCCTCGATCAATTTGATCGCTTCGGGGCTGTCCCATTCGGCAGGGCCATTCATCGATGAAATCTGGCAGCCATCTTTATCAATCACCAACGTCACCGGCAGGCCAAAAGCCAGACTTTTACGCTTCAGATCATTAAAACTTTTTAAGCTTGCATCACGATAAAGCGCCAGATGTTCAACGCCGATTTCATTTAAAAAGCCAACCGGCTTGGTGTTGTCGCCGGTATCAATATTAACGGCCACCACTTCAAAATCATCGCCGCCCTGCATCTGCTGCAACTGATCAAGGGCAGGCATTTCTTCGCGGCACGGCGCGCACCATGTTGCCCATAAATTGACAAGCAGCGTTTTGCCTTTGAAATCCCCAAGAGTCATTTTCTTGCCCTCGGCATCTGAAAATTCCAGATGCGCCAGCGAAATTGGCTTGTCGGCTGCACGCATGGCAGCAACAGTTCCGCCTGCTGCAGCGTCGAGATTTTGCAAGGTACCCGCTTTTGCCGCACAAAACTTGTCCTGATCACTGTTTCCTGTGGCAAAGTTCGCGCTAATATCATTGCCAGAAGGGCGTTCCATCACGTATACCGCCCCTACACCGGCGAGGATACCTGCGACGGCTGCCAGTATGATGATTCTCGGTTGTCTCAGAATATTGGTCATCAGTCGCTGTTTCCTGCCATTTCGTCTTATATTAGTTTTACCGTTAAGCCTGAGGCATACGAGCATGAGCGAACAAAAATCAAGCAACCAGATGTGGGGTGGCCGTTTTGCCTCAGGACCCGATGCGATTATGGAAGAGATTAACGCATCTATCGGTTTTGACCAAAAACTCTATGGTCAGGATATTCGCGGCTCTATTGCTCATGCCAATATGTTGGTTAAATCCGGCATTATTGCAGCCGAAGATCACAGAAAAATCACTGACGGACTGAAAGCTGTTTTGGCCGAGATTGAAAGCGGCAAATTCACTTTCTCCCGCAAGCTTGAAGACATTCACATGAATGTTGAAGCACGTCTTGCCGAACTGATCGGCGCCTCCGCCGGTCGTTTGCACACTGCCCGCTCCCGCAACGATCAGGTGGCGCTTGATTTCCGTCTTTGGGTTAAAGAAGAACTGGAAAAAACAGCCTCAGCGTTGAAAAACCTCATCGAAGCGTTTTTGGAACGTGCCGAAGAACATGCAGCCACCGTCATGCCGGGCTTTACCCATCTGCAAACCGCTCAGCCTGTTACCTTCGGTCATCATTGCATGGCCTATGTGGAAATGTTCGGCCGCGATCTCTCGCGTGTACGTGATGCGATTGAACGCATGAACGAATCACCGCTTGGCGCAGCCGCTCTTGCCGGAACCGGCTTTCCAATTGATCGTCACATGACCGCAGAAGCACTTGGCTTCCGTGAGCCAACCCGCAACTCCATCGACAGTGTTTCCGACCGCGACTATGCGCTGGAGTTCCTCTCTGTTGCTGCGATCTGCGCCACTCATCTTTCGCGTCTGGCTGAAGAAATCGTCATCTGGTCGACACCGCAGTTTAACTTTGTGCGCCTGTCCGATGCATTCTCCACCGGCTCCTCCATCATGCCACAAAAGAAAAATCCGGATGCAGCCGAATTGGTTCGCGCTAAAACCGGACGCATCACCGGCTCGCTCGTTGGCCTTCTGACTGTGATGAAGGGTCTGCCGCTGGCCTATTCCAAAGATATGCAGGAAGATAAAGAAGCCGTCTTTGATGCAGCGGAAACTTTGGAACTCAGCATTGCAGCCATGAGCGGAATGGTGCGTGACATCACCATCAACACCGCTTCGATGAAAAAGGCCGCAGGCTCCGGCTATTCCACCGCCACTGATCTGGCTGATTGGCTGGTTCGTGAACTGGGCATGCCTTTCCGTGAAGCGCATCATGTCACTGGTCGTGCCGTTGCTGCCGCCGAAGCCAAAAAGGTTGACCTCTCCAAACTCAGCCTTGCCGAGTTGCAGGACATTCATTCGGGCATTACGGATGCCGTGTTTGATTTCCTCACCGTAGACAAATCAGTAAAAAGCCGTCAGTCTTTCGGTGGAACTGCCCCGCAGGAAGTGCGCCGTCAGATCCGTTATTGGAAAAAGCGGATTGTTAAAGCCTGACTTTCAGGTTCTAACCGTTAACAGGCAGCTTCGAGAACACGTTTTAAGGGTTAAACCCAAGCTTTAAAGGTCATACAATGACGAGCCGGAAAGTTATTTTCACCGCACTGGTCACACTGCTTATCGCAGGCACGCTCTCCGCTTGTGGTCGCAAGGGCCCGCTGGAGCCGCCTCCGGCTTCCATTGTTACCGATGAATACGGACGTGCAGAACCGGCTCCCAAACCTGCCAAGGATGAACCATTCATCCTTGACAAGCTGATCCCCTAAGCACTTTTAACCACTTCAATTTTAAGGGCTAAAGTCCGTGAACCATTTTGAATATCAAGACGGCGTGCTTCACGCTGAAGGTGTGAAGATCTCCGACATTGCCGATGCTGTCGGCACGCCATTTTATTGCTATTCCCGCGCAACCATCGAGCGTCACTTCCGCGTTTTCTCGGAAGCTTTCGCTGATATGCAGCCATTGGTCGCCTATGCGCTGAAAGCCAATTCCAATCAGGCCGTGCTCAAAACATTGGCTAAAATGGGCGCTGGTGCCGATACTGTTTCTGAAGGCGAAATGCGCCGTGCGCTTGCCGCAGGTATCCCTGCCAATAAAATTGTTTATTCAGGCGTTGGAAAATCGGCACGTGAAATGGACTTTGCACTGAACGCAGGCATTTACTGCTTCAATGTGGAATCCGAACCGGAACTGGAATTATTGTCTGAACGCGCTGTCCGTTTGGGCAAAGTGGCGCCCGTTTCTTTGCGCATCAACCCAGATGTGGATGCCAAGACACACGCCAAAATCTCCACCGGTAAATCCGAAAATAAATTCGGCATTCCGCGTGTTCGTGCGCGTGAAGCCTATAAGCGTGCGGCCGAACTTCCCGGAATTAAAGTCACCGGTATCGACATGCATATTGGTAGCCAGATCATTGATCTGCAACCGTTTGACGATGCTTTTGCATTACTGGCGGACTTGGTGCGCGAATTACAGGCCGACGGCCATCAGATCGACCATGTCGATATGGGTGGCGGACTTGGTATTCCTTACCGCGACGACAACAACCCGCCGCCATTACCGGATGCTTATGCTGAAATCGTCCGCAAACATATCCGCCCGTTAGGTTTGAAAGCTGTTTTTGAACCAGGTCGCCTGATCGTCGGCAATGCCGGTATTCTGGTCACGGAAGTGATTTACGTCAAAGATGGTGATGCTAAAAACTTCATCATTGTTGATGCGGCTATGAATGACCTCATTCGCCCGACACTTTATGAAGCCTATCACAATATCCGACCGGTAGTGAAAGCCGACGATAATGTACCACGCATTCATGCCGATTTTGTTGGCCCTGTATGCGAAACCGGTGATTATCTGGGTGTTGACCGCGAAGTAGCACGTCCAAATCCGGGTGATCTGATTGCTGTTTCGACAGCCGGTGCTTATGGCGCGGTGCTTTCCAGCACTTACAACAGCCGTCTGCTCATACCGGAAGTTCTGGTCGATGGCGATCGCTTCCATGTTGTGCGTCCGCGCAGCAGCTATGAAGACCTGATCTCCCAAGACAGCATTCCTGATTGGTTATAATCAGCAATCAAAACCTATCCGGCCGTTATGATCCGGATAGGTAGCCTCTGGCATCTTCGCGCAAATTGCATGTATTTTTTTACGGCCTAGCCTCGTCTTTGCCATGATGCATGTTATTGTTGCACCAATGACACGACCAAGGCGCAGCCGGAAAGATGAGAATGGCTTTTTCTGACCACAAGCCAAAGGACGAATTCGCGAAAATACGCCTGCGTGTATTTTTAACGATGTTGTTCGAGCGTATGTGGCCGCTTTTATTGCCGCTTCTTATTACGCTGGCGCTTTTGGCGATTTTAAGCTGGTTCGGGCTGTTCAATCACATGCCCTACTGGCTGCATCTGACTGTGCTCAGCCTGTTATTCGTGGTGGCGCTTGTCACTGTCTTTTTGCCGGCACGTGTACGTATCCCCACCGAAAGCGAAGTCAATCAGCGCATTGAAAGCATCAACGCGCTGTCGCATCAGCCGCTGCGGGTACAATCTGACCATATGGCGATCGGTGATGATGATCCTTTGGCGCAAGTACTCTGGCACGAACATCAGCGCCGCATGGCGAGCCAACTTAAAAACCTGCAATCCGGCCTTCCCGATACCCGCATTGCCGAGCGTGACCCGCTCGGTATCCGCGCCTTGGTATTGTTATTGCTCGTCACCTCATTTGCTTTTTCTTACGGCTCCAACGGTGGCCGCCTCACAGACATGGTTCATTTGCCCGAAGCCAAAGAGCAAGTAGCAGCCCGCATTGATGCATGGGTGACACCGCCACGCTATACTGGCAAAGCACCGATTTTTTTAAATGCCGAGAGCGATGAACAGGCAGAAATCACCGTACCGCAAGGCAGCATTTTTTCATTGCGTGTAAGCGGCAGCGCCCGCGAATATCTGATTGCCGAAGATGCCAGCGGCAAAAACGAAACCATTCAACCTGAACTGGCTGAAGATGAAGCGGAGCAGGGCAAAACCAAGCCATCAGGTGACACACGCAATTTTCAATATGAATTGCATGATAGCCAGACGATGAAACTGACGGTCAATCACCGCAGCCAATCATGGAAATTTGCCGTTACGCCAGATAAAGCACCCCAAATCAGCTTTACCAAAACACCGGATCAAGCCCGCAACGGCACTTTGCAGCTACATTATAAAATTACCGATGATTATCCGGTTGCCTCAGCTTATGCCGAAATTACCCCGCTTGGTGCCGATGATCATGAGGTTTTGATGCTTTATGAAGCACCGGAACTGGCACTCAATTTGCCGCGTAAAGGCTCAGAAGATGCAAGCACCAACAAAGATCTGACCACCCATCCATGGGCTGGCAGTGAAGTGGAACTGACCCTCGTGGTCAATGATCAGGCTGGTCAGGTCGGCTATAGCGAAACCCGCGCCATCACCCTGCCCGAACGGATTTTTACCAATCCGTTGGCTAAAGCCATTATTGAGCAGCGTCGCATTCTGGCAATGGATGCCATGCAAAATGAACGGGTTTTGGATATGCTGGATGCGGTGATGCTGCGCCCTGCCGATACGATCAAAAATGCAGGACATTTCTTGGGACTTCGCACCATCCGCACCCGTTTGAGCCTTGCCCACTCCGAAGATGATTTGCGCAATGTTGTCGATTATATGTGGGAAGTGGCGCGCGGTATTGAAGATGGTTATTTATCGGACGCAGAAAAACGCTTGCGTATGGCACAAGAAGCCTTGCGAAATGCGATTGAAAACGGTGCTTCGCAGGAAGAGATTGCCAAACTTTCCAATGAACTGCGCGAAGCGATGGCCGCATTCTTGAAAGAATTTGCGAAAACCCAGCAAAACAATCAAAATCCTGCCTTGCCACCCAATGCCAATGTGCAGACTTTAACCGATAAAGATCTGCAAAACATGATGGACAGAATTGAAAATCTGGCTCGTCAAGGCTCGCGTGATGAAGCGCAGGAGTTGTTGTCACAACTGGAAAACCTGATGAACAACCTGCAAATGGGTCAAGGCCAAGCGCAAGGTCAAAACGGGCAAAATGGCCAAAATGGTCAGAGCCAGCAAAGCCAGATGCAAAACCAGATGAACAAGCTGGGCGAACTGATGCGCCGGCAGCAGCAGACGATGAATGAGACATTCTCTCTCGATCAACGTATGCAGCAGCAATTCGGCGATAATGATGAAGACTTCTTCTCTGAAAATGAAGATGCGGAAACAACCCAGCCGCCGCTTTCGCCTGATATTGAAGAAACAATGAAAAACCTGCAACGACAGCAGAAACAATTGCAGTCCGACCTGAAAAAGCTCTCGGAAGACCTGAAAGCACTAGGTATTGATCCGTCGAAAGAGTTTAAAGACGCAGAAAAATCCATGGGCAATGCCGGTGAAGCTTTGGGCCGTAATGAAAGTGCGCAGGCCAATGATGATCAGGGCTCAGCACTTGATGCATTACGCCGTGGTAGCCGCGACATGATGAAGAAAATGCAGGAAGCCATGGGGCAAGGCGAAGGTCAGGGTCAGGGACAAAACGGCCGGCAAGGCGAAAGTCAGGCTGGCAAAGATCCACTTGGCCGCAACCAGGGGCAGACCGGCCCAGATTTTGGCAATGACACCAAAGTGCCTGGCGAAATCGACATTCAGCGTGCGCGGGAGATTTTGGATGAAATCCGCCGCCGCCTTGGTGATGCTCTCAGCCCGCAGATGGAAAAAGACTATCTGGAGCGCCTGCTGAAATTTGATTAAAACACACCTCTAAAAGTGTGAAGGCGTTTTCGAAAATAAGACGCGCGTCATAACAAAAATGCCGCTGTGATCATCACAGCGGCATTTATTCTGATAAAACAGATAAAACTTTATTCGTCCATGACGCGTCCGACATAAGGCAGCTGGCGGAACGCATGCGCCACATCCATACCGTAGCCGACAACGAAATAATCAGGGCATTCAAAAGCTACGAAATCGGCTTCAATATCCATTTTACGGCGTACCGGTTTATCCAGCAACACAGCAATGCTGACACTGCGTGCACCGCGTTCCAGCATCAAATCACGCACAAAGGTAAGCGTCTTGCCGGATTCGAGAATATCATCGATCAACAGAACGTCTCGATCTTTGACAACGCTGTCGATATCACGCAACAAACGCACTTCACCACTGACTTTACCTGTTCCGTATGATGAAACCGTGATGAATTCCACATCCGGCTCCACACCAGCTTCATGCATTGCGCGGATCAGGTCTGCGGCAAAAATGAATGAACCTTTGAGAATGGATACAGTCAAAAGATCATGAAAATTGCGGTCTGCGATACCGCGCGCAAGTTCAATATTGCGGTCCGCAATCTGTTCGGCACTGAACAGTACTTCAAGTGTCTTGCCGCCGACTTCTGGCATCGTGCCGGTTCTCCGTAAGTAAAAAAAAATAAAGGGCTGCGAAAGCATTCACAGCCACTATCTCAACGCCGTATATAGCATGTTTTTACGAAAAAACACCTGTTCTCGTCATATAAGCTGTATTTTTTGCATATCACTGCAACCAAACAGATCATCTGCTACTTGCACAGAGCAAAGCAAAAGAAACCAACTGAGCGGCAACGACCTCGACTAGAAAATAATTTGTCTGCACCATAATAAAATCTGTTTTTGCATGCAGGTAGCAAACTGTTCGTTTTCAAAATCTTCAATGCCCAAAATTTGAGACTTTTTAAACAGCAAAAACATCATCAATTAACCAAAGGTTAACCATCAAGCGCAATGGTCATAACCGATAAGGTTGAACGAGACATACCTCAAGGAAAATACGCGGTGATTCGCTTCGAAAAAGTCGGTTTGCGATATGGCATGGGGCCTGAAGTCCTGCGGGATGTCAGCTTCCACATACCCCCGCGCTCGTTCCAATTTTTAACCGGTCCTTCAGGTGCAGGTAAAACATCGCTATTGCGTCTTTTGTTCATGGCGATGAAACCAACGCGCGGGCTGGTTAATATTTTCGGCAAAGATATCAGCGGTCTTGACCGCAAGGAAATCCCGTTGCTGCGCCGTCGCATCGGCATTGTATTTCAGGATTTCCGCCTGCTTGATCATATGACAACTTATGAAAATGTGGCATTGCCGCTGCGTGTACGCGGCAAAGAAGAAGCCACCTATCGTGCCGAAGTGGAAGAACTGCTGCACTGGGTAGGCCTTGGCGACCGCATGCATGTATTGCCACCAATTTTATCAGGCGGTGAAAAGCAACGCGTTGCTATTGCACGTGCATTGATCGACCAGCCTGAACTGCTGCTTGCTGATGAGCCGACCGGCAATGTTGACCCGCCGCTTGCCAAACGCTTGTTGCGTTTATTTGCTGAATTAAACCGCTCCGGAACCGCTGTTATCATCGCGACACATGATCTGACATTGATGGATCAGGTGGACGCCCGACGCATGATTCTGGATCAGGGCAGGCTTGATATTTATGACTAGACGAACAAAACTCAGCGACCAGTTTTATGATCTGAAAGAGCTGCTCTTTGTAGCTGTCGGTAAACGCAAGCGTAAACAAGGCCCGACACCGATTGTGCCAGACGGCAGTGTCACCGGCACAGCTCTGGTTATCGTCATTGCGATCATGACCTTTTTGGCCTGCCTCACACTTGGCGGTGTCACATTGGTGCGCGATTCCGCCACCACATGGCAAAGCCAGATCGCGCGTGAAGCAACTATTCAAATCCGTCCGCTTGAAGGGATTGATATTGAAAAATCCTTGGTAGATGCCAGCCAGATTGCACAAACTTTTGCCGGTGTGCTCGGCACCCGCATTATTGATCGTGCCGCCACTGCGCGTCTGCTGGAGCCTTGGCTCGGCACTGGTCTTGATCTGGATGAATTGCCGGTTCCGCGTCTGGTCGTCGTCACCATTGATGAAAACGCACCACCTGATTTTGCCGCTATGCGCGCAGAACTTGTCAAACAAATTCAAGGCGCCAGCTTTGATGATCACCGCACATGGATTGACCGTCTCGCTTCGATGGCGCACACCACCGTCTTCATCGGTGTTTGTGTGCTGACACTTGTTATGTCCGCAACAATCCTTACCGTGATTTTTGCCACCCGTGGTGCGATGTCCGGCAATGGCCATATTATTGAGGTGCTGCATTTTATCGGTGCCGAATCCCAAACCGTCGCACGGGAATTTGAATGGCACTTTTTCCGCACAGCCCTTAAAGGTGCTCTCTGTGGTGGTGCTTTTGCCATGGCAATTTTCTTTATCGTTTCATGGTGGTCAAACAATCGTATGGCCACACCCGAGGGTGATCAGGCCGCAGCCATGTTTGGAAATTTTGTCATCGGACGCGAAGGCTATATTGGTGCCGCCATCATCATATTTATGGTCAGTTTGCTTACCATGCTGACAAGCCGCATCACCGTCATCCGCCAACTATCACAGATGGACGGACCAGGGACTTCGGTTTAATCTGGCTACTCACAAGATGATCATAACCGTATTTTTCGCAACCAGAACCGCGCAGTGATTATGCTCCATTTGCCTTTTCCATCTGACTGCCGCGTTAAAAGGGACTAATCCTATGATGTCCCTTATCAAGCGAATTTTGCGACGGTTTCGGCCCATATCAGTTATTCTTCTTTCCTGCATTGTAGTTCTGACGGTTGGCTTTTTCGTCTTCAGCGAAAAAGTCGGCAATATGTTTCCGCCAGAAGATCTGAAACCCGCAGACGGAATCATCGTTTTGACCGGTGGAAAAGCACGTCTTGATGTGGCAATCGAACTGTTGCAGGACAAAATGGGGCAAAGGCTGTTGATCAGTGGTGTACATCCGACCACCAATAAAAAAGCCTTGCAACGCGTAACCATTGCCAATGAAAGATTGCTCGATTGCTGCATTGATCTCGACAGATCAGCACTCAATACCATTGGAAATGCCACAGAAAGTGCACAATGGATCCGCGCGCATAATTATAAGCGCGTGATTGTAGTGACCAATAATTACCACATGCCGCGCTCTATTTTGGAGCTTTCACGGCTTATGGATGATGTTGAATTCATTCCTTATCCGGTGGTCAACAGCGATTTGCGCAATACCAACTGGGTGATACAAGGCGATATGATCCGCGTCCTCGTCACCGAATATATCAAATATCTCGGCGCGCTTTTTCACCTGACTGAGCTCTCTTATTTTGGTGGCCCTGCACAAGACCCGTAACAAACACAAGATTAAAACTGTCCTGCCTTATCTGCACAGATGCTATGAAAACATAAATCTGGCAATTTCCCGATAATGTCTGTAGGAGTTTTTGCTGTCCCGATATTTTGTCATCAGCACTCAGGAGACTGACTGAATAATTATGCTTACTGCGATCAGGTCACTTCTGTTTAATTTCTTTTTCTACCTGAGCATGATCATTCAAATGATCCTGTGGACACCGGTTTACTTTCTTATGCCGCGTAAAAAAGCATGGTTCGTGCCCAAATTCTGGGCGCGCAGCAGTCTTTGGCTACAAAAGAAAATTGCCGGCACCGGCATCATCATTGAAGGCTTGGAAAACATTCCGGCAGGCGCTTACATCGTCGCACCCAAACATCAATCCTTTTGGGATGTGTTTGCATTTCTGCCGTATCTTGACGATCCGGTAATGATCCTGAAGCGCGAGCTGATGCGTATTCCTGTTTTCGGCTGGTATGTCGCCAAGATGGAAATGATCCCTGTTGATCGCGGCTCCCGTGTCAAGGCGCTTAAATCCATCACGACAGGAGCCGAAAAAGCCATTGCTGAAGGCCGTCAGGTGCTGATCTATCCGGAAGGCACGCGCCGTGCACCGGGTGCAGAGCCGCAATATAAATATGGCGTTGCCCATCTTTATGCAGAGCTCAACCTGCCAGTGCTGCCGATTGCCCATAATGCTGGTCTCTATTGGCCGCGCCGCTCGATTTTCCGCTATCCCGGTGCCATTCGCGCCCGAGTGTTGCCGGTTATTCCCGCTGGTCTTGATAAACATGAATTTCTGGAGCGCTTGACCCGCGATACAGAGACTGCTTGCGATGAATTGCTGATTGCAGCCGCACAAGAAAAGAACCCGCCGCCCATGCCGCCGACAGCCGTTACACGGCTGAAAGAACTCGGCTTTCCGGTCAAGTCAAATCATTAATCCTCCCAACCCATAACATTCATCAGATAGCGGCTCATATGCCATCACGCACATAATGACAATTCGCCGCTTTTTTCATTATTCGTTTTTGTTGCGCGAAGCCATGAAACCCGATATCAGAACGCCAAACGAAAGGATACGTCATGAATATTGATGCCATTTCCATCGGCTCCAATCCTCCCGAAGACGTCAACGTCATCATTGAAGTTCCGGTCGGCGGACATCCCATTAAATATGAGATGGACAAAGATGCAGGTGCACTGATCGTTGACCGCTTCCTCTATACGCCGATGACCTATCCGGGTAACTACGGCTTTGTTCCGCACACATTGTCAGATGACGGCGATCCGATCGACGTTTTGATCTGCAATACCCGTCCGCTGATTCCTGGCTGCGTGATCAATGTTCGCCCGATCGGCGTTCTGGTCATGGAAGACAATGCCGGCAAGGACGAAAAAATCATTGCTGTGCCATCACCGCACCTGACCCGTCGTTATGAAAAAATTCATGACTACTCAGACCTGCCGGAAATCACCTTGCAGCAGATTTCACATTTCTTCGAACATTACAAAGATCTCGAACCTGGCAAATGGGTCAAGATCGGCGAATGGGGCGATGAAGATTACGCACGCAAGCTGATTGTTGAAGCGATTGAACGCGCTAAAGGCGCTTAAAATTTCGCAAATCATTTGCAAAAATAAAAAACTGCCGATTTTCGCCGGCAGTTTTTTTATGCGTTCATTTTAACTGAACTGATCAAGGCGCTTTGCGAGTATTTCCGGATCACCACTGATGAAAATCTGTTTAATCCTTGAGGTCGCACCCGCATCGACCGAAACAGTGCTTGCCGGTACTTGCAAGCTTTTTGCCAGCAGCTTTTCCAGCGCTTTATTGGCAAGCCCTTTTTCCGGCACTGCCCGCACCCTTGCACTTAAATAACAACGTTCGTCAGCGCTTGTAATAACGGTTTCAACCGCATCTTTAGAAGCTTTGGGCGTAAGACGCACAAAAAGCGTCACGCCCTCTTTTTCAAGCCGGTAAAAACTTATGCTCACAGCACCATCGGCAGCAGTGTTGTCCACATAAAGCGACGGATGAAGAAAATGATGAAAAGCAGAATAACCGGCGAAATATCAATGCCGCTCAGTTGCGGCAAAATATTGCGGATCGGGCGTAATACCGGCTCGGTCACTTTAAACAAAAACTCACCAATTGAGGCGACAAAACGATTGCTCGAATTGATCACATTGAAAGCATAGAGCCACGAAAAAACCGCACTGGCGATAATAATCCATGTATAAAGATTGAGCGCCATATCGATTGTTTCAAATAATGCGATCATGCGTATCTCCTGAAAGAGGTATGACTTGAAGTCAAAGACATTTTTAAAAGCGCCATCAGATAATGATCGCTCTGATTTTGTCATTATTTAGCTGCTGCTTGATGGCAGAACAAGGGCTAAACCTGCAAATTCACTGTGTCAGCCGCGCCTGCACATGTTGCCAGATCATTTCCAATCCTTCATCTGCAACGCCTATCTGTTCTAAATGCTGCAATGTGGTTTTGACATATTCGTGGTTTGGCCCCGCATTGCCTGAAGCCGATGCCACAATATCGACGGCAAGTTCAACCGCCATCGGATGAGCATATTGCACATGATTACAATCTGCCACATAGACAATTGCCTCAGCCTTTTCGCCGTTAACCAACTCAATTGCCTGTAACTTTTCAAGATAAACATTGTTGACCTGCTCGCGCTCGCGCAAATAGTCCACAACCTGCTGGCTTGCATCTTCTGCGATTTTAAAAGCCATGCCATCACAAAACCCACCTTCATCCAAGCCCAGCACCAGACCGGGCTTTTCAGCTGTTCCACGGTAAACATGCGAATAAATGCAAAGACTGCGATGAAATCCGTGCAAACGTGCACGTTTGCTTTCCACAAAATCAAATCCCGGCCGCCACATCAGCGAGCCATATCCAAATACCCAAAAATCTTTCATAGTATTTTATCAATCATTAGGCTGGTCTCATTGCGAAGCGCTGTTATGTTACGCTACAAACATCCGTCAGATATGTTTGCAAATCAATCTGTAACTTCAGCGATTGAGCACAAGGCCGTTTTATAATGTCAGTGATACCCCCTGCGACACCACCTGCCGGTCCCTCGGGCAAAAAGTTGAAGCTGTTCTATATCCTGCTCGCAATTGTCGCTGCCCTTTATACAATTGGCTGGTTTTATCTGGCTAATAAGGTTGAAACACGCGCAGCCCACGACCTTAAAGCCCTCACCCAAAAAGGCATCAATGTTCAATGTGAAAACCTGAAAACCAGCGGTTTTCCGCTGAAGCTGGATGTGGTATGCGAAAGCATTTCCTGGCAACAAAAATCCGAGGCCATCAGTTTTTCAGCTGGTCACTTTAGTTCCGGTTCTGCGATTTATGCGCCGCTGTCTCTCAACAACCAGTTAACCGGCCCTGCCTTCATCACTTTTCCGGGTCTTCAGCCACTGGAAATCAATTGGAGTAGCTTTTCTTCCAATACACGGCTCGCGCAGCCCTTCCCGACAAAGATTTCAGTGAAAAGTTTTGATTTGGAAGTTGGACTGCGAACCGAACCAACAGCCAGCGAGCTTTTATCCAAATTGGAAGAACTGGAAATCAAACTTTCCAATGTGGACAATAATTTTAATCTTGATAGCCGTTTCGCCGGACTGGAATTTGCGCCGCAACTGACCAACCGCAATAAAATGCCGGCTATCGACGGCCTGCTTAACATCACATTATTCAATGCAAAAAATCTGATTGATAACCGTAATCAACCACTCACCGAAAGTCTGCGCGGCCAGTCGGGTGAAATTAAGCAAGTGCTGATTTCGCTCTCCAATGGTGCAATTATTTCGCTCAGCGGCCCCTTCTCGATTGATTATGATGGCGAGATCAACGGCCATATTAAAATTGCGCTGACCAACCCGCCAGCCCTTGCACAAGCCGCTCAAGCACTCTTCCCACAGGAAAGCAACAATATCACAACGCTGCTTTTTGCAATTTCTGCCATGCCGAAAGATGAAAACGGTAATCCGACGCTGGATGTCACCATCAAAGACGGTAAAGCCAATGCAGGCTTTATCCCGCTTGGTCGTCTGCCACCCCTGTGATCATTTCCAAGCAAAATAAAAAAGCCGCCTCTTTCATCAAAGAGGCGGCTTTTTTTAATTAAAATACAGCAATCAGTTTTTTGCCTGTTCTTTAGCAGGCTCTTTCACAGCCGCCTGGCGGCCAAAGTCCGGCGCATCCACTTCTTGTCCGGCATCAATAATACCGCGGCGCACATCGCGCGTACGACTGAAGAGATCGTAAAGCGCATCACCATCACCCCAGCGGATCGAGCGTTGCAACGAAGCCAAATCTTCCGAAAAACGACCAAGCATTTCCAGAATAGCGTCTTTATTATGCAGGCACACATCGCGCCACATGGTCGGGTCGGAAGCTGCTAAGCGGGTAAAGTCACGAAAACCCGATGCGGAATATTTAATCACTTCCGACTTGGTCACGCGCTCCAGATCGTTGGCCGTACCGACAATATTATAAGCAATTAAATGTGGCAGATGTGAAACAATCGCCAGCACCAGATCATGATGCTGCGGCTCCATATGATCAAGGCGCGAACCGCAGGCTTCCCAGAAAGCCGATAGCTTGTCGAGTGCTGCTTTATCCGTATCCGGCAGTGGTGTCAGAATGCACCAGCGATTGATAAAGAGATCGGCAAAACCGGCATCAGGACCGGAATATTCCGTTCCGGCAATCGGATGTCCCGGAATGAAATGCACGGTATCGGGCAGTTCCGGTTGCATCTGCTCAATCACAGAAGCCTTGGTGGAGCCCACATCCGTGACAATGGCTCCCGATTTAAGCGAGCCGGCAATCTGGCGTGCAACCGCACCGGAAGAGCCTACCGGCACAGAGATGATCACCAAATCGGCATCGCGCACAGCTTCGGCGCTATCTGTCGTGTAGGCATGCCCCAGTTGCAACTCTTCTGCGCGTTTGAGCGTTTCCGCGCTGCGGCTAGCGATGGTTACATGGTTGGCCAAGCCCTCGCGCTGAATAACCCGCGCCAAGGAAGACCCGATCAGGCCAATGCCGATAAGTGTGATTTTGTTAAATTGTGGTTCAGACATTTTACTGCTTCATAAAGTCGTTGAGTGCCGCGATTACGCCGCGATTGGCTTCTTCCGGGCCGATAGTCAGGCGCAACGCATTAGGGAACCCGTATCCCCCAACACGGCGCAAAATATAGCCATAGGAAGAGAGCCACTCATCTGCCTTCACAGCCGATTTGGCTGCATTATCAGGAAAATGGATCAGCAGAAAATTCGTAACAGACGGTGTGACCTTCAAACCCATTTTGGTCAATTCTTCGGTCAGCCATTCAGCCCATTTACTGTTATAAGCAATTGATGTTTCTACGTGGTTTCGGTCGCGGATTGCTGCCGCACCTGCCGCCAATGCAGCCGAATTCATGTTGAAAGGTCCGCGAATACGGTTCATCGCATCAATCATGTGTGCAGGCGCATAAGCCCAGCCCACACGCAGCGCTGAAAGGCCGTGAATTTTGGAGAAAGTGCGGGTCATCACCACATTTTCATTGGCAGAAACCAGCTCCACGCCAGCCTCATAATCATTGCGGCGCACATATTCCGAATAAGCGGCATCGAGCACCAAGATAACATTTTTCGGCAAACCGGCATGCAGGCGCTTGACCTCTTCAAACGGCAGATAAGTGCCGGTCGGATTAGCCGGATTGGCAATGAAAACAATTTTAGTGCGTGGTGTCACGGCTGCCAAAATGGCATCAACATCAACACGCAAATCTTTTTCCTGCACGGTGATAGGTGTGGCACCTGCCGCCTTGCTCTGGATTTCATAAATTGCAAAACCATGCTGCGTGATGATGGTTTCATCGCCAACTGATAAATAAACATGGCAGATCAGCCCGAGCAATTCATCCGAACCATTCCCGCAAATAATATTATCCGGATTCAAGCCGTGGGTCTGGGCAATAGCCTGACGCAGCTCAGTCGCCTGACCATCAGGATAAATCGCCAGCCGTTCTGCGGCGTGTCGATAGGCTTCCAGCGCATGCGGACTCGGCCCTAACGGCGTTTCATTGGCAGAGAGCTTATAGACCTTGGCAACACCTTCAACAGTTTCCTTACCCGGTACATAGGCAGCAATATCCATTACACCAGCTTTAGGAGTAGGGCGATTGAGGTTTTGATCGTTGGTCATCATTCTGTTCCGTCAAATGAAACTACAGTGATTAAGGAAAATCTTTATGCTCAGTCTCAATGCATAGCAAATGCATCATAGCGGCATAAACTCCCACTCCGGACAAGTCGAGCAAAACCTTAAAGCAAACGACAGAACAGCGCCGGAAATGATATTTTTATCGCATCCGGTAAGGTTTCATGAAGAAAACTTCAGTCTTGTTCAGTAAAATGATGGGAGATTTTTTCAATATCCCCCACCATCTTGTTCAAATCTTCGCTTATGCGCTGATAGAGATTGGCAGCAAGTTCAGGATATTCTTCCAAAATGCGGCGAAAAACCGTACGGCTGAGGCGGATGACCTCCGTCTCCTCTTCAGCCAAAGCGCCGGTCAAACGATCTGATTGTGCAATCAATGCCATTTCACCGATGATCGATCCGGAATGAACGGAACGCACCGGAACGCGCTCATTTTGCAAGCGATGAAACAAAACTATATGGCCTGATACGACGATATAGGCGCAATCCGCGCTTTGCCCTTCATGAAACAATTCACGCCCGGCGCGCAGAACCAAACGCTCTGCGCCAAAGGCAAGTAAGCGCAACTGCTCACCGTTGAAGGTTTCAAACAGCCCTACTTTGCTTAAAATGCGGATATCATCATCAAGTGCCATATAGGTCTTTTACACTTTCGGGTGACTTATTCCATCATGGCACAAGTTTATATCCCCCGCTTTCTGTCACAAGCAATGAGACATTGGCAGGATCCTTCTCGATTTTCTGACGAAGACGGTAAACATGGGTTTCCAGCGTGTGTGTTGTCACACCGGAATTATACCCCCAAACCTCTTCCAGAAGCTCGTCACGCCCGACCACCTGTGTGCCGGAGCGGTAAAGATATTTGATGATCGCCGCTTCTTTTTCGGTCAGGCGAATTTTCGCGCCTTTCTCGTCGAGAAGCAGTTTTTGACCCGGTTTGAATGTATAAGGCCCGACCACAAAAGTCGCATCTTCACTTTGCTCATATTGGCGCAACTGCGCACGGATGCGAGCCAGAAGAACCGCAAAGCGGAAAGGCTTGGTGACATAATCATTGGCCCCCGATTCCAGCCCCAAAATTGTATCTGCTTCGGTGTCATGGCCGGTCAGCATAATCACAGGGGCTTTAAAGCCGCCAAACCGCAATTGCTTGACCGCTTCACGACCGTCCATGTCCGGCAAACCGACATCCATAATCAGCAGATCAATAATATTGCTCTTGATCACTTCCATGGCTTCGGCGGCCGTCGCTTCCTGCCGGATTTGAAACTCTTTGGCGAGCTCCAATTGCTCAACCAGAATGGCGCGCAGATCTTCATCATCATCAACAATGAGAATAGTGCGGTTCGTCATACCTGTCCTCTTTCTTCAGCCGGATAGCCATTAATGCGTCAGCTGTATTCCACCGGAACAATTACACATAGACTGCGCAACCTTGAACCGGCCGGTTCGCTGACTGAATATGGCATTGATTAGCTTCAAGTTGAAGACGTGAAAATAAAAAACCATGTTACATCCAAAATCAGCAATGCGCCAAACTGAAAAACAATGACTAACAATGTGCTGTTGTAGCAGCATTTTTACATTAAGTTATAATCTATTAGAATTATTGTTATGATTCCATTATGATAATATCTATCTGATGAAATCACCCGCACGTCTTGTGCGTATAAGATCTGCTGATCTGCCTGCGATCAGATCAGTTTCTTCATTGAAAAAGCGGTTGCAGACAGGGGAAATCAGGACCATGTTACTCACCTTAAAGAATATTGTGCATTATACGCATGCTTTCTAAAAACTACCGCCTGCTTATCTTCCTGAATAAAAATCATTCATGGCCGATGCGTTTTCTCATCAGCATTGCCGCATTTATTTTTGTTTTTTTCACCAGTTTTTCTGTGTCTCTTGCCAATTACGTTCGCCGTAAAGTCATGGACAATGATTTTAAACTGGCATTGCGGCAATTGCATTGGTTTGCCAGCCGCAGTTATTTGCAATTGAATGTTATTGCTGATCATTTTTTCGATTTCACAGAAGGCATGCGTTATAGCGAACTTGAAAGCACACTGCGTTTTCTGAAGCGGTATAAAAAGCGTAATAGCCCTTTTATCTATACGACTGACCAGCTCTATATTCTGGCACGTATGGCGCACAAAAAGCTTGCTGCAAAAGATCAAACCGGCTTTTTAAATCTTTATGAGCGCTATCAATATGCGGCAAATGATGCTTTGGCAGCCTATACAGATTTGCATTTTGAGAAAAATATCAAAAAGTTAAAGGCTGAGACCAATCAGTTTTCGCAAAATGATGCCCGCGAAGCATTGACCGACTTCTATCAGCTGGTCCCGCATGATGAACTCCCCTCCTATATTATATCCGGTACATTTTTAGGTGTCATCCGCGAAGGTGGCTGGCTGGCTCATGACTATGACATTGATTTAGGCATCCATAGCGAAAATTATAATTCCGGACGTCTGCAATCCCTGTTGGCACAAAGTGATCATTTCGTCACTCGTAAAACCGATCACCAGATACGGATCATCCGCGATGAGGACGATCTGTTTCAGCTCGAGAGACTGCCAACGCTGGTTAAACTCGTTCATAAAAACGGCATCAATATTGATGTTTTCATTCATTATCTCGAAGACGACATTCGCTGGCATGGTTCTGTCATCCATCGCTGGGACAACCACGATTTCGCACTCACCACTTATAATCTGGATGGTGTGAACGTGTTAGGTGCAGTTGAGGCGGATCGCTATTTAAGTGAAAATTACGGCAATTGGCGTGTACCGGTCACTGATTTCAACTGTACCACCGGCACGCCCAATTTAAGCGTGGTCAAAAATCTGTTCTCCGTCGCTCTTTTCATCAAGCGTGCAGGCTTTGCCAAAATGAGCGGCGATGCGGCTGACGCACAAAAAATCATCAGCCAGCTACAAATTTCCGGGGCGCTCACAATCAGTGCATCACCAGATGAACCGATGCATTTCAAAGCGGATTTTATTTGAGCGCTGCATCGGCAAAGCACCAAATACGGGTGCTTTTCACATCTGCATCTTCCAGCGCACGGGTAACAGGCACCTGATACAGTGCCTGCTCAGCCAAATTATTTTTCGGCAAATAGGCGCGCCCCGGATCGCCCATCAGCACCAGCGCACCGCGTTTGGCCAATTGACGAAACCATGGCATCAGCAAATCGGCAAAAGCTTTGTCATAAAAAACATCCCCCGCCAAAACCACATCCCAGCCATGATCCTGCCCGATCAAATTGTCGGAAATGCTTGATAAATCTACCCCGTTGGCAGCTGCATTAAGCGCCATTGCTGGCATGGCAAAAACGTCAATATCAGCGCAGATAACCGATTGAGCGCTTGCTTTCATCGCCGCAATACCAACAAGTCCAGAGCCGGAGGCAAAATCCAAAACTATCTTACCACGCACCAATTCAGGATGATCCAGAATATAACGGGCAAGGCCCTGCCCGCCGGCCCAGGCGAAAGCCCAAAATGGCGGAGGCAGGCCAATGTTTGCCAATTCTTTTTCGGTTTTATGCCAAAGGTCATGCGCTTCATCAGCCAGATAAAGCTGCAATTCCGGCACAAATTCTAAAGATTGAAGGCTGGTATTGTCTAAAATAAACGAGGTGATGCGCTCAGGCACTGCCTGCAAAGCAGCATTTGGCGCATCATTCTTCATCGTTTAAATGCTTTTCGGATCAAGACCGCCCATGCGGCATACTTCATCCCATTCGTCCTGCAAAACAGGCTGCACGGACAACCGCATAGAGGTGACAAGCGCCATTTTCTCCAAAACAGGATTGGCTTTGACGTCTTTCAATGTCACTGGCTTTGGCATATCGCAAACGGCACGAATATGGACGCAATCCCAGCGCGGATCATCAGTGGTGCTATCGGGTGCCGAAAGCGCATTCACTTCCACAATCCCCACCACTTCCAAACCTTCATTCGAATGGTAGAAAAAACCTTTATCGCCAATTTTCATCGCACGCATATTGTTGCGCGCCTGATAATTGCGAACGCCGTCCCATTCTTCACCGGTCGCACCCTTGGCTTTTTGCATGTCCCAAGACCATTTGAATGGTTCCGATTTAAAAAGCCAATAATTGGCCATGACAAAATCCTTTCGGAGAAATCAAACAGCGTAACTTTAAGCCGAGGCCGGATTGTTGAAAACCCAGTTCCACGGGCGTACTATGACCGATTCAAACAAGCCTGCAACGGCATAAGGGTCGCTGGCTGCAATTTTTTCAGCCTCTGCCTGATTGTCTGCTTCAATCACAACAAGACTGCCATTCGGCTTGTTGTTGCCGTCCAAAAAAGGCCCTGCGAGTTTCAATCGGTCGCCCAGACCGTTCAAAAATTCCACATGTGCCGGACGTGTGTCCATACGCAATTGCAGATGATCAGCCTTATCGTTGCAAAGAATTGCAAAAAGCATGCGTTCACTCCCGTTTTTTTAATCTTCTGTTTTAAGAGGCCGGTTAATCAGAGCGCTCACCGCATCATCAATGCTGATCTCTCCGGCCAAAAGTGCAGCCGTTGCATCAATAATGGGTGCAGCTATCTGATATTTGAGACAAAGCTCGGCGGCAATAGGGGCGGTCGCAACACCTTCTGCCAATGGACGGCGCGACAGATCTTCACCAGCGCCCAAGGCCATACCATAGGAATAATTGCGCGATTGCGGTGATGAGCAGGTCAGCATCAAATCACCCAAGCCCGACAAGCCCATAATGGTTTCAGGGCGCGCGCCCATTTTATGGCCGATACGACGCAATTCGACAAAGCCGCGCGTGACCAAAGCTGCCTGAGCACTGGCACCAAGGCCGCGCCCGATTGCAGCCCCAGCCGCCAAGGCAAGCACGTTTTTCAACGATCCGCCAATTTCCACACCGGTCAAATCATCGGTTGAATAGCAGCGAAATGCCGCCCCCGACAAAGCAACCGAGACCTGATCGGCAGTGGCGATATTTTTACTGGCAATGGTTACGGCTGTCGGCAATCCGCGCGCCACATCAGTGGCAAAGCTCGGCCCCGATAGCGCGGCAAGCTCGTGCTCCGGCAAAACTTCGCTCACCACTTCCGACATCAGCCTTCCGGTGCTGCGCTCAATGCCTTTAGCACATAAAACCAGCGGTGCGGATTGCGGGATGAGATCCGCCATTTCAGCTAAAGCAGCACCCATTGCCTGCGCCGGCATAACCGACAAAACAATATCGGCATTGTTCAAAACTTCTGCCGCATCAGTGCTTGCCTGCACACTTGCCGGCAGCACAATCTCGCCCAAATAGCGCTGGTTTTGATGGCTGAGATTAATATCCTCAACCGTTGCCGCATCACGGGCATAAAGCATGGTTTGGTGGCCATTATTGGCAGCCATCACGGCAAGTGCTGTGCCCCATGCGCCACCACCAAGCACAGCAATTTTTAAATTTTTCGTCATGCCTTGGCTCCTCTGCGTCCTGTTCCGATTAATGGCGTGGATTTTTGATCCAGCGGCCAACGTGAGCGCGGCGCAATATCAAGCGGATCACCATTTTTGCCAAATGATTCGTTTTGGCAAGCGCGTTCCACGCCTGCCCATGCAATCATCGCGGCATTATCGGTGCATAAATTATGCGGCGGCGCGACAAAACGGAAACCATATTGATCGCACAGATTTTGCAAAGCAGCGCGTAAAGCCTTGTTGGCCGCAACCCCGCCAGCCACCACCAGTTCCGGCATTGGCTTGTCAGGATATTCTTGCCTAAAACGCTTCAAAGAACGACTGACACGATCGCTCAATGTATCCGCAACAGCCAATTGAAAGCCTGCGCAAATATCGGCAACATCCTGCTCGCTTAAAGGTGCAATTTCTGTCGCTGTCTGACGCACTGCCGTTTTCAAACCGGAAAAAGAAAAATCAAGCCTTGCCTCACCTTTGAGCGGACGCGGCAGTGAAAAACGCTTCGGATCGCCTGTTAAAGCTGCCTGTTCAACAGCAGGCCCGCCCGGATATGGCAATCCCAGCAGTTTGGCAGTTTTGTCAAAAGCTTCACCCAAAGCATCATCAATGGTGGTGCCAAGACGGGTATAATCGCCAAGACCGCGCACCAACACCATCTGGGTATGACCACCGGACACAAGCAACAATAAATAAGGATAGCTCAAACCATCGGTGAGGCGCGCTGTCAGCGCATGGCCTTCCAGATGGTTGATCGCATAGAATGGCTTCTTCTCGGCCAAGGCGAGTGCCTTGCCGGTCATCAGGCCGACAATCAGCCCCCCGATCAACCCAGGGCCTGCGGTGGCGGCAATAGCATCCACATCACCAAGCTCGCAATCGGCCTCAAAAAGCGCTTGTTTCACCAGCCTGTCCAGAGCTTCCACATGCGCACGGGCAGCGATTTCCGGCACGACACCACCATAGGGTTCATGCTCGGCAATCTGGCTCAACACGACATTGGAGAGAATAACCCCATGTCCATTTTCATCCCGTTCGACTATTGCTGCGGCTGTTTCGTCGCAACTCGTCTCTATTCCAAGCACGCGCATTTGCGATTAGACCCTGAATTTGTTGCCCCCGAGAGGATTTTTGGTTAGGCCATAGGCTAAACCACATTATGACAAGTTTATGCAACCCGGTATCATGGACGAATGAATATGCAAACAGCATCCTTGAAGATCGGCACGCGCGGCAGCAAGCTCGCGCTTGCTCAAGCCTACGAAACGCGCCGCCGCCTGCAGGAAGCCCACGGCCTGCCTGAAGAGGCCATTGAAATCATTCCGATGTCCACCGCCGGTGATCGCATTCAGGATCGTCCTTTAGCCGAAATTGGTGGCAAAGGTCTTTTCACTGAAGAAATTGAACAAGCTTTACATGCGGGTGAAATTGATATCGCGGTACATTCCACCAAAGATATTCCAACCGTACTGCCGGAAGGTCTGCATCTGTCGGTCTTTCTGGAGCGTGAAGACCCTCGCGATGCTTTCATCGGCCGCAATGTCAAGAAATTCACCGATTTGCCGCAAGGTGCTGTCGTCGGTTCCTCTTCGCTGCGCCGTCAGGCCCTTATTCGTCGTCTGCGCCCTGATTTGAAAATTGTCATGTATCGCGGCAATGTGCAAACCCGTTTGCGTAAACTGGAAGAAGGCGAAGTCGACGGTACATTTTTGGCCGCTGCCGGTTTGCGCCGTTTAGGGCTGCAAGATGTCATCACCGATTTGATGGATCCGCATCATTTCCTGCCTGCACCCGGTCAAGGCGCTATCGCGATTGAAAGCCGCATTGGTGACACCCGTATTGATGCACTGCTTGCCCCGCTTGCCCATCGTGAAACACAAATTGCCCTTGCTTGCGAACGAGCATTTTTAGGCCATCTTGATGGCTCTTGCCGCACGCCGATTGCAGGTCTTGCGATCATCAATCAGGGGCATGTGCAGTTTAACGGTATGATTCTTACCCCCGATGGCACACAGGCACATCATGTCAGCGGCGAAGGCTCCATTGCGGATGCTGCTGCCATTGGTGAAGATGCAGCCAAGCGCGTGCGTGCGATGGCAGGCCCAGACTTTTTCAAAGATTGGTAAAATTAGGATTGGTGTGAGTGGAAACTTCATCCTCGGTAAAACTGCCCTCAGGCAAAGCAAAACGCATTTTAGTGACGCGGCCGCAACCAGCGGCAGCACGCACGGCGCATCTTTTGCAACGGGCCGGATTTATTGCGGATGTTTTTCCACTCACCGAAACACAAGCTCTGTCGCCGCAAATTGAGATCAAAACCTATGCGGCGATCACCATCACCAGTATTAACGCTTTACGCCATGCTGATCCGCAACTGCTTGAAGCTATCAAACATCTGCCGCTTTTTGCCGTTGGCGTACGCACAGCCGAAGTTGCGCGCGATTATAGCTTTGAAACTGTTATTGAAGGTGGTGGCGATGCGGTTCGTCTGGCCACAACAATGGCCGAGCATTTGCCCCAAGGCGCTGAGGTTATTTACCTTGCCGGACGGGTTCGCCAACCGATCTTTGAAGAACGCGTTCAAGCTACCGGTCTCGTGATGCAGGTCTATGATATTTATGACACTGTCGCCACGCATCCCGACCCGCAACAGATCATCGGCCAGCCTTATGCGGCGGTATTATTATATTCAGGTGTCACCGCTTCCCGCCTGAAATATTTGCAAGAGCAAACAGCAAAATCGCTTTTTCAGGCTGGTACCAAGTTTTTCTGCATCGCACCGCGAGTGGCCGAACTTTTGCCGGCGCAATGGAAAGACAACAGTTTCTCTGCCGATCATCCCGATGAAAACGGAATTTTTAGGCTATTTAAGCATATTTAACCGAAAATGAGGCAACGATTCCTTCATGCTTGGGTTATATCTGTTAAGTTGCTGACGATATAGATTGCTAATTGCTGCGTTAAATCATGACGAGAGGACCAATGGCAAAATCCGGAACACCGCGCCACTCAAAGCCAGTACGCAAACCCGTGACGATCGAACATGATCCGGCGCCGAAGCAAAAAACAGATGACACTGTGAACCCGAAGCCGCACACCCACGAAGCGGAGCCGGTTGGTGATTTCACCAAAACGCCAGCCTCTCGCCCGACGACCGTGAAGGCAGAAGTGCCAAAGCCGTCAGCTGCAAAACCAATGTCCTCGCCATCGCAGTCCGATACAATAAAGCCCGATACATTAAAGGATACAGGTTCCGTGTCACAATCCCACATGCAGGCCGAACCAAAACCGCAATCTCAAACATCGGCAAAAATGAGCGAACCGACAGCAGTCAAAAACACCCGCAATACCGGTTCCACACTGATAGCGGGCATTGCTGGCGGGATGATCGCCTTGGCAGGGGCGGCAGCATTGCAATGGGGCAATGTTATTCCCTCACCCGGCGCCCGCGTTACAGCCGAGCAATTAGCCCATCTGGAACAAGAAGTTTCAACACTTAAAATTGCGCCTGTGACAGCAACGCTCAATCAGGCCGGTCAGCAAAAACTCGATCAGGCTGAAAGTCTGGCACAAGCAACTGCCACCAAACTGGATGAGCTTGACAATTCGACAACAGAAAAACTCAATAATCTGCAAAATAAAGTCGACAATCTGCCCATCGCAGGCAGCGCCATTGTGGATGCAGATATTGAAGCACTGACTGCAAAAATTGCAGCCTTGGAAACACAGCTTGCAACAGCTGCATCAAAGGCAAACGAAGCAGTCGCCAATGCGTCAACCGATCAAAACTCAATCACCACATTGCAGGATCAGTTTACAGCTTTACAGGAAAAAGTCTCCGAGACATCACGCCAACCCGACATGGCAGCATTAATTGCCGCCAATTCGCTTAAAAATGCCATTGACCGCGGTGGTTCTTATGTTGCGGAACTGGAAACATTTACATCACTGCACCCTGCAGATCCAGCTGCTGAAATGCTTGAGCAGCACTCAATTACAGGCATTCCAACCATTGCTGATTTCAACGCGTGGTTTAATCCTGTTGCCGACAAAATCGTCGCAACAGCCAATAAGCCAGCCCCTGATGCAGGTCTATGGGAGCAACTGATGGCAAGCGCCAAAGGACTTATTAGCGTTCGTCCTGTCGGTGATGTCAGCGGCACTGGTGTCGGGCCAACCACGGCACGTATGGAATCAGCCCTTCATTCCGGTGATCTGGAACGCGCCATTAATGAATGGGAGCAACTTCCCGATGATGCCAAGGCCGTCAGTCAGGAGTTTGCCGATCAGATGAAACTGCGCCGTGATGCTGATCAGCTGCTTACACGCCTGATGACCCAGAGCCTGCAACCAAAGGCAGATGACGCCACGCCTCAGGCTGCACAATAAGGAGCCGGTGCATGATAAGAATTTTCATTTATGTGCTGATTATTGTTGCGTTGGGCTTGGGCTTTGGCTGGCTTGCAGATCGTCCCGGCGATCTGGTGATGATGTTTGGCGGTCAACGCTACCGCATTAGCTTGATGGTAGCTGCGGCCAGTATCGTTGCCATTGTCGCCGCATTCATGCTGTGCTGGTGGCTGATTAAAAACATCTATCAATCACCGCATATTTTGCGCCGTCATTTTCGTGCCCGCAAACGTGACCGCGGCTATCAGTCCCTTTCAACCGGACTGATTGCAGCCGGTGCAGGTGATGCAGAAGCAGCAAGACGAATGAGTGCTCAAGCTGGCAAATTGCTCAGCGCAGATCAGGAACCGCTGATCAAATTGCTGGAAGCCCAGACCGCTATGCTGGAGGGGCGTGCCGATGACGCGCGCAAAGGCTTTGAGGCAATGGTGGAAGATCCTGAAACTCGCTTATTGGGTTTGCGCGGCCTTTATATTGAAGCATTGCGTATGGGTGCCTATGACGCCGCCCGTAATTATGCAGCCGACGCTGCCCGCCATGCCCCGCAGCTGGAATGGGCTTCATCAGCGGTGCTTGGTCAGCTTTGTGCACAAGGCAATTGGGACGCAGCGCTTAACCTCGTTGAAGCACGCAAACAATCACTGCGCCAAAGCAAGATACAAGCCAAAAAAGAACGTGCGGCCCTGCTAACCGCCAAAGCGATGGCAAAGCTTGAAACCGAGCCGCTTGAAGCGCGCAGCATTGCACTGGAAGCGCATAAGCTTAATCCCGATCTTATTCCTGCGTCTGTTGTTGCCGCACGCAGCCTTTTTGCCCAAGGCGAAGTGCGTAAAGCATCCAAAATTCTGGAAGCTGCATGGAAAAAAGAACCCCATCCGGAGATTGCCGATGTTTATGTTCATGGCCGCAGCGGCGACACAGCCCATGACCGTCTGAAGCGTGCCCGCCACTTGGTGTCATTGCGCAGCAATAATGTTGAGAGCAATCTGGCACTGGCGCGAGCCGCCTATGATGCCAATGAATTCAAACTGGCGCGTGATCAGGTCGAACAGGTATTGCAATCCGCACCACGCAAAAGCGCTTATTTGTTGCTTGCAGACATTGAAGAAGCCGATAGTGGTGATCAGGGTTTGGTGCGCCAATGGCTGGGCAAAGCGCTTAAAGCACCACGCGATCCACTGTGGACAGCCGATGGCTATGTCTCGCAAGTCTGGGCTCCGGTTTCACCCGTCACAGGCCGCTTGAATAGCTTTGAGTGGAAAGTACCGGTTGAAGAACTGGCACCAATGATTGAATCAGAGCCGCAAGAAATACTCGGATCTCAAGATGATACAAAAGAAACGACGAATGCCGCCCCTGTGCTTGATCTGACACAGGTAAAGCCTGTCACGCCGCTTAAAAGCCAAGAACCGCAGCAGCCTGCTGAGGAAGCAACAAAATCAGTAGCTGATACCAACAAAGAAGAAATTGCCAAAACGACCGGGCAAAAAACGGACAAAAGCAAAAAAAGCAAAATTCCGCTGACAGTCGTGGATGATCCGGGTGTCCATCCGGACGATGTCGGCGCCATTAAAACCAATAATATGCGCTTGTTTTAAAACTTTTCATCGGGGAACTGCATGCTGGATCGATTACTTGATTTTATGAAAGACATTCAAGAAAGCGTCATGGGGGAGCCTGCTGAAAGTTTTTCCGAAGATGACCCTAGATTAGCAGCAGCAGCTCTTCTTTTGCACATTATGGATGTGGACGGAGACCGCCGCGAAGCAGAGCGTGATGTGCTTTATCGTACATTATCGGAAGCCTATGCCCTGCCCAGAGAAGCCGTCGAGCGTCTGATAAAAGCTGCAGAAAAAGCCGATCAGGAAGCGATCGACATTTATGGATTTGCGATGGTTTTGAAACGCCATCTCAACCATGCCGCCCGCCTCGAATTTATCGAGCTGATGTGGGAAATGGTTTATAGCGATGGTGCCGTGCATGAGCTGGAAGATGCCGTCATGTGGCGACTGGCCGATCTCTTGGAAGTGGCGGAACCAGACCGGATTGCCATCAGGCACCGTGTAGAAAAACGCTTTTGTGCATGAATATCAATCCGGTTTTTTATGATTAAAAGGCAGTACAGACTGCGTTTTGTTTTAATCTTTGCCGAGAAAAACTTTCCACGTTATCGCGCCAAGTGCCGCTCCCAATAAAGGTGCCAGCCAAAACAGCCAAAGCTGGCTCAAGGCAGCGGTTTCGGCAAACAGCGCCACACCGGTAGAACGCGCAGGATTAACCGATGTATTGGTCACCGGAATGGATACCAGATGAATGAGCGTCAGGCTCAAGCCAATGGCCAGAGGTGCAAATCCTTTGGGGGCCTGTTTTGACGTTGCGCCTAAGATGATCAGGATAAAAAAAGCCGTCAGAACAATTTCAATGATCAGCGCAGAAACCATATTGAACTCACCCGGCGACAGATCACCATAACCATTCGAGGCAAAGCCCTCAGGCGCGAATGTATCATTGCCTGAAGCAATAATATAAAGAAAAAATGCAGCAGCCACCGCCCCTGCAACTTGCGCCGCCCAATAAGGCACAATTTCATGAATTTTCATGCGACCACCGATCAAAAGTCCGAGTGAAACAGCCGGATTGAAGTGCCCGCCCGATATATGCCCGACAGCATAAGCCATCGTCAGCACACTCAAACCAAAAGCAAAAGATACGCCCAAAAAGCCAATACCAAGCTCAGGAAATGTCGCAGCCAGAATTGCACTGCCGCAACCACCAAAAACCAACCAGAAGGTACCTATAAATTCAGCGGACAATTTATTAACCATGTGTTAATCCTTTAGTGTACAAAGTATATTTTTTTGAAAATTTCATTTAAACGAAGAATTACTATTAATTTGCACGATCAATAAACGTATTCAATTCGAAATAGTTATGTAATATTATTATAAAACTTTCACAGTCAATGACTTAACAAAATAATCGACCTATGGCTTATTTAACCATAGACTGATATAAAATGTTCTTTATTATTAGCGCTTCCAAACCCGACTTAAAACAGTTGCGAGAATACCCAAAAATGGATTTTAGCGTGTTATCATCATCTCGTATCCCCTCTATAGCTGTTTTACTGCCGCTGCTGGCATTCATGCAGGGGTGTAGCGTTAATACCTATGCAGAAAAAATCACACTGGATAAGACAGTCATGCCGACCGAATGTGGCGGTTGGGAAAAGATTGATCTAAAAAAGCGAACTTCGCTTTTCCTGATGCGCGAAGATCCGCGTCTGATCGTTGAAATCGACAGCCACAATCTTAAAGGTCAAAATTTAGGGTGCTGGCAGTAATCATGCATATATTTTTCAAGATGCATGGGCTATGGTCATGCCATGCATCCTGATATTATTGCACTGCGCTCTTTTTACGACAGCAAACTGGGTATGATGGCAGAGCGATCCATCACCATGACACTCAGCGCCCTCTGGACACGCCTGCCTGACGAGCGCTTGGTTGGATTGGGTTATGCACTGCCTTTCCTCGACCGCTTTAAAGGTGATGCAGAACGCACATTTGCCTTCATGCCTGCCGGTCAAGGTGCCGTTGCATGGCCGCAAAGACAATCCAACACCACAGCTCTGGTTTTTGACGAAGAATTGCCGCTCCCTGATGCATCTATTGATCGCATCCTGATGGTGCATTCGCTGGAATTTTCAGAAAATCCGGCGGAAACACTCAACGAAATGTGGCGCGTACTTGCGCCCAACGGCCGCCTGTTAATTGTCGTGCCCAACCGTCGCGGTATCTGGGCACGTTTTGAACATACACCTTTTGGTAGCGGGCGGCCTTATAGTCGCGGACAAATCATGTCGGCACTGCGAGAAGCCAATTTCACCGCGACAGCCACCAAAGACGCATTGCATTTTCCGCCGACCTCGAAAAGCTGGCTGCAAAAACCGGTTTCTGCACTGGAACGCATAGCCCGCACCTGCTGGCCCGCTTTTGCCGGTGTATTGGTAGTGGAAGCCCAAAAGCGGCTCTATCAGGGCGTTCCGGTAGCACGTCGTGCATCACGTCGGGTCTTCGTGCCTGTCCTTACACCGCAAGGCACCGCACGCGGTTCAGCTAAAGCATGTCTCCCAAAAGTGGGCACCGGTTTTGGGATAAAGACATGCGTAAAAACAAAATGCTAGAGCGAGCACGGTGGATACGATTAAGTGCGACACGCTCTAAAAACACAGCGCTGCATAAAGCCAATAAAAACGGTCAGGCGCAAAGCACCTGACCACTTGTAAAAGCTGTTATTAAAGATCGAAATTAGCAATCACCGGCACATGGTCTGACGGACGCTCCCAACCGCGAGCCTCACGCAACACCTGCAAATCCTTGATATAATTTTCCAAATCCTGCGAACCCCAAATGTGATCCAGCCTGCGGCCACGATCTGAAGCATCCCAATCTTTGGCGCGGTAGCTCCACCATGTATAAATCTTCTGATCTGCCGGAATGAGGTGCCGCATCAAATCACTCCACCCACCTTTGACACGCAGATCTTCCAGTGTTTCTGTCTCAATTGGCGTATGACTGACGATTTTGAGCATCTGTTTGTGTGACCAAACGTCATTTTCCAATGGCGCAATGTTTAAATCACCTACAAGAATAGATGATAAACCATCGCCTTCATCAGCCACTACATAGCGCATTTCATCCAGAAAACTCAGCTTGTGAGCAAATTTCGGATTGATGTCCGGCTTTGGTTCATCGCCGCCGGCAGGTACATAAAAATTATGAATGCGGATTTTCTTATTTCCCGCTTCAACCACCGAGCTTAAATGACGGCAATCACCCATATCGCAAAAGCCGATTACCTTGACATCGCTCAAAGGTCGGCGAGACAGCGTGGCAACGCCGTGATAGCCTTTCTGGCCGCTGATAGCGATATGTTCATAACCGAGCGCTTTAAAAGCATCATGGGGAAATTGATCATCCGGACATTTTGTTTCTTGTAAGCACAAAACATCCGGTTGATAATTTTGCAAAAACTGCTCGACCAAAGGCAGCCGCAGGCGCACAGAGTTGATATTCCAGGTCGCAACAGAAAATGCCATTTCACTCACTCGCTTTCATTAAAAACGCGAGCACAGTAACACTAAAGTCAGAAATAAAAACCGCTCTTCTCACACATCCACAATAGAGACTGAAAAAACAGTTTATCTGTTCGTTAGTTCCTTTTTTTGCCCTTCATGGCAATGCGCTGATAGTCGATCTTGAACATATCATCAGTAAAGCGAACGCCGGTACGTACATTGAAAACCATTACGGTTGTGTCAAGGTTATGCGCGTCGGTGATGGTCCATTGCTTTAATTCATAAGTTTTTGGATCAAACATCATGGTGATTTTTGAATCACCAAAAACCGATTTGTCGCCAACCACCAAGGTGGTCATATCAGGCTCTTGTTTGACTTGTTTCAGACGGCCGCCGCCCAAATCAATACGGTTATCCAGCAACATTTTAAGTGGAGTTGTCGAGAGTTTGTACTGATCCCAGGTATCGAGTTTGCGATTATTAATGACCACTGACTGGCCATCGGAAATCACACGGATCGGCGAATTTTCATAATTGAAACGGATTTTGCCCGGACGCTCAAGATAAAATGTGCCGCCTTGCTGCTCACCCTTAGGGCCAAATTGAACAAACTCGCCGGTCATAGTACGAAGGCTCGAAAAATGATCTGCAATTTTCTGTGCTTCCGCATTGGCATTTTGCGCCTGCGCATTAACAGGCGCCATGACTGCGATCGGCAAACTCATGCCAACAGCTGCACAAAGCGTACCTGCAACCGAGATCATTTTTACTTTATCAACCAGCTTGGAAAACAGCATATCCATTCGCTTCCAAATTTTTCTTTTCATTATCGTAAGACAGTATGTAGGCCACCAGTTTGTCGTTAGTATGGCATCACAGGCCACAATCACGTTCAAGCTTTCCGGCTTAGTATTCATCATCCCCGGTCTGTACCAAAATCTCACGCTTGCCAGCATGGTTGGCAGGGCTGATCAAGCCCTCCTCTTCCATCCGTTCAATGATGGTTGCCGCACGATTATAACCGATACCTAGACGGCGCTGAATGTAAGAGGTCGAAACTTTTTTATCGCGCAACACCACTGCAACAGCCTGATCATAAGGATCATCGGAATCCTCAAGATTAGATGTTCCGGCAGGGCCTGCGCCTTCCTCTTCATCATCTTCGGTAATCGCATCCAGATATTCCGGAACACCTTGTGTTTTGAGATGCTGAACAACTTGTTCGACTTCCTCATCACCAACAAAAGGCCCGTGAACACGCTGAATACGGCCACCACCGGCCATAAACAACATGTCACCCATCCCAAGCAGCTGCTCGGCACCCTGCTCGCCCAAAATGGTGCGACTATCGATTTTGGAGGTCACCTGGAAGGAAATACGGGTCGGAAAATTGGCTTTAATCGTACCGGTAATCACATCCACACTCGGACGCTGCGTTGCCATGATCACATGGATACCAGCCGCACGCGCCATCTGTGCCAGACGCTGCACCGCGCCCTCAATATCTTTGCCTGCGACCATCATCAGATCGGCCATTTCGTCGATGATGACGACGATAAATGGCATCGGCTGCAAGTCGAGTTCTTCTGTCTCGTAAATCGCTTCACCTGTATTACGGTCAAAACCGGTTTGAACGGTGCGTGAAATGGATTCACCACGCTTTTGTGCCTGTGCAACACGGGCATTGAAGCCGTCAATATTACGCACACCCACTTTGGACATGTTACGGTAGCGCTCTTCCATTTCGCGCACAGTCCATTTCAGCGCCACCACCGCTTTTTTCGGATCGGTGACCACAGGTGTAAGCAAATGCGGAATACCGTCATAAACCGACAATTCCAGCATTTTCGGATCAATCATGATCAGACGGCATTCTTGCGGCGTCATACGATATACCAATGACAGGATCATGGTATTGATCGCCACAGATTTACCCGAACCGGTCGTACCGGCAACAAGCACGTGAGGCATTTTGGCAATATCGGCAATCACCGGCTCGCCATTGATGTTTTTGCCCAGTGCAAGCGCCAGTTTGGCTTTATTCTGCTCGAAATCACGGCTTGCCAGCATCTCGCGCAAATAGACCATCTCGCGCTTTTGGTTCGGCAATTCGATACCAATCGCATTGCGCCCCGGAACAACCGCCACACGCGCGGCAATCGCGCTCATCGAGCGGGCAATATCATCGGCCAAACCAATCACGCGCGAGGACTTAATGCCAGGTGCCGGTTCCAGTTCATAAAGGGTTACAACCGGCCCCGGCTTGACGCTGATGATCTCGCCGCGCACACCGAAATCTTCCAGCACACCTTCCAACATGCGGGCGTTTTGATCAAGAACATCTTTCGAAAGCGACGCATCGCGCATCACTGCTTTTGGCTCTGCCAGCAATTGCAACGATGGTAGCTCAAAAGCACCGTTACGCTTACCTGCAGGGCGCTTCGTACGGGCATCGCTGCCACGTGCACTCACACGTTTGGAAGCACGCTTTACAGGAGCCCCTTCGTCCTCATTATCCCAATCAGTATGATTGTCATCACCGTCCAGATCAAACGGCGGCTCATCATAATGAGGCTCCGCACCACCAAATCCCGGTTCGCGGCGGCGATCATTCCCGCGCAAATCACCAAACGGATCATCATGATCACGGGCATTTCGTTTTTTGGATGAACCAGTCAGGCGGCGCACAAGTGCCTGTGCACTCAAATACCAATGTGTGACAGCCCCGACAAACTGGAAACGGGAATGTGCCTGTTCATCATCATCCTCATCATCTTCATAATAATCGGCATCACTAGCCTCATCTGGTGAGGATGGCGCACCCGATTTAATCAAACCGTTTTTACGTCCGGTCAATCCACCGGCAAAAGCGCAAAGCCAAGTCGCCGGAAATAGTAAAACCAGCGCGATGGCGGAGGCGATAGCACCATGTGGAAAAGTGCCCAAAAACAGGCCGGGCAATTTCAGCATCATATCACCGAAAACACCACCCAAGCCAATTTGCATCGGCCAGCTTGGCGGCACCGAAAAACAACTGGCAATGGCTGCAAACAGTAGTGCCGATAAAATCCATGCCATAATTCTTTTAGGCAGCCGGCCGATTTTGCCCTCAACCATCAGCAAAATACCCCAGAAAACCAGCGGCAAAAGAGCTATTACACTGGCAAGACCTAAAAACTGCATGGCAAAATCGGCAAAGACCGCGCCCGGATAGCCAAGCGCATTGGTTGCTTCTTGCGATGTTGCGTGGCTAAAGCTTGGGTCCGTGACATTCCATGTCGCCAAAGCACCGATCGCCAAACCGACCAAAACCAGCAAAAACAATCCGAGCAGAATATCAAGCTGACGCCGCAAAAGCGTCATAAGCTTCAATCTGTCACCATTTAGCCGTTCATTGTTGACCGGATATCCCTGCCGCATGAAATCTGTCCTGAACAATCCTGTGCTGTGCGCTCCTGCAAAACCATTATGGCCAAAACAGGCCTGATTTCGCAGATTCGGGACATCATAAAACGGCGATGGTTAAGACCTCATTAACCATCACAACTATTCCATACGTGATTTGAAACGGATCGATCTATCCTGCTTTACCCGGCGCACTCAAACTTTTTTGCTTTTTAAAACCACATATAAAATAGGCTTGCATCAGACGTTTCAAGCAATGCACGGAATGAGTAAAGTCCCCCTCACGCCAACATGCATAAAGAACATAAAATATATCTTTACCATGAATTTTTTCAAACTCGCTCAAACAGCAAGCTATTAAAACAGCACGCTTTTCCTTGTTAGGATGCTTAGCCAGTACCTTGATAATCCGGCGCAACTGACAAGTTGCAAAATATGTCGTCACCAGGTGAGATTTTTTGCTCATCGGTCCTATATATTTTTCATGCCTGATTTTCATTTCATGAATAGCGGCAAGACTATCAATTTCCTTCTCAAAGTTCAGTGAAGATAAAATACTTCCCGACCGTGTGCGGTAGGCCACAAGCGGCTTATCGAGATAATAAGCTGTTTGTGCATATGCCGATAAAAGCGGAATAACGGTTACATCTTCAAATACTTTGCCGACAGGAAAATCGGTTCCGGGCTTAAATAATGAACGTCTATACACCTTCGACCACGGATGCAGGCGCGTGCTTTTCAATGTAGCATTCAATAAAAATCCATCACAGACATTGCCATAAAAGCCAGGCCTCCCAATAAAACTACTGCGATGAAATCCTTTGCGAATCATACTCTTTGTTATATTTGGATACCAAGCATTATAATCAAAGAATACTATATCCGGATTGTATTGATCAATATAACTCAATAATTGTATTATTGCACAATCTAAAATCTTATCATCAGAATCTATAAACCAAATATAGTGTCCACAAGCCTGCTCAAGCAAATAATTACGTACATAGCTTATGCCATTATTTTGTTGAGCGCTTAAAAAGCGAACTCTATCCAATGATAGCAGTTTGTGATTTTTTATCTTTTCAACAGTATCATCTTTAGAGCCATCATCATAAATGATGACTTCGCATTCATCTGTTAATTGATCGATAATACTACTTAAACATTCATCAATATAATTTGATACATTATAACACGGTATAAGTATACTTAATTTAACATTATCATGCGTAATGTTTGCCATTTTTGACCATATTCCCAAACTCCTGACGGAGTATATATTTCTTATGAAACAGCCTTTTCTAAAACAAATAAAAAGTCAAAACCATATTTACCACCCCAAAAAGATGACTACAATATTCAATTTAAATATCAGCATGCACCTCAATGTTTATCAACGCAGCCGGATCAAGCCTTCCTGCGTGACCGATGCAATCAATATGCCGTCACGCGTATAAAACGAGCCACGGGTAAAACCACGTGCACCGGAAGCACTTGGGCTATCTTGTGTATAAAGCAACCAATCATCCAGTCTACATGGCCGATGAAACCACATCGAATGATCGAGGCTCGCAATTTGCAAATCAAGATCAAAAATCGAACGTCCATGTGCAAATAGTGATGTATCCAGCAATGTCATATCCGAGAGGTAAGCCAGTACTGCCGCCTGCAATGTACGCTCATCCGGCACCGCATCCAATGCACGCACCCAGACCTGCTGACGTGGCTCCAGTTTTTCGCGCGAAAAATAATGGTCAAGCGATACCGGCTTGATTTCAATCGGGCGTTCACGCTCCCAATATTTACGCACAGCCGGTGGTGCATTGTTCAAAATCTTAGCTTTGATATCACTGTCGCTGAGTAATGCTTCCGGCAAAGCAACACCGGACGGCATCGCTATTTGATGATCAAGCCCCGGCTCGTCCAATTGAAAGGATGCCGAAAGCGTAAAAATATCTTTCCCATGCTGTTTTGCCAGAACATGGCGCGTAGCAAAACTGGAACCATCCCTAATCCTATCCACCTCGTAAATAATCGGAATAGACGGATCCCCCGGCCGCATGAAATAGCCATGCAGTGAGTGGACATATTTATTGCTGTCGACTGTGCGCTGTGCCGCAACAAGTGCCTGTCCGATCACCTGCCCGCCAAATACGCGCTGCCAGCCTACTTGCGGGCTGTTGCCACGAAAAAGATTATGCTCAAGCACCTCCAGATCAAGAATGGTGAGAAGCTTCTGCATGGCAGTTGGATTTTCTTCATTCAATTGAGACGACATAAAAAAGACAACTCCCCATACATATATAAGGGTTTAAGGTTTTTGAGCGATGAGCATAACATCAGTGCTTAAAGCACCTTAATATTAAAGACAGGTACGCAAAATGCGTCAAAACTGCTGCGACAACAAGCTATGCCTTTTACTTGTGATATCATGTAGTAAATGCGAATATGCACAAGCGCATAGCAACTGCAAAAAGGATGCCGGAGATGACCGCCAAAAAGAGCCAAGCCAAAACAGAACCTGCTGATTTGACAGCCGATCTGGTTATTGCGGGCGCAGGCTATGTCGGGCTTACCACTGCCGTTGCCGTTAAAGCCGCTTCACCACATTTAAATGTCACCATAGTTGACGGCGCACCTGCTGGCGCATGGAAAAAAGATCCGCGCGCCTCCGCCATTGCGGCTGCTGCCTCGCGTATGCTCGACCAGCTTGGTTGCTGGGAAGAAATTTTACCTGATGCCGAGCCGATCACTGAAATGGTGATTACCGATTCACGTACATCCGACCCTGTGCGTCCGGTCTTTTTGACCTTTGACGGCGAAGTGGAGCCGGGTGAACCATTTGCGCATATGGTGGAAAATCGTATTCTCAATGGTGCCTTGCATAAACGTGCGAGTGCATTGGGCATTCAATTTATTGAAGCCACCAGTGTGGATCGCTTTGATACGCTGCCGCAAGAAGTACAGGTTCACCTTTCATCCGGTAAAACCATTCACACCAAACTGCTGGTGGCAGCTGACGGTGCAAAATCGAAATTGCGCGATCTTGCCGGCATTAAAACCGTTGATTGGGACTATGGACAGTCTGGTATTGTTTGTAACGTTTCCCATGAAAAGCCGCATGATGGCGTGGCCATCGAACATTTCTTGCCCTCCGGTCCTTTTGCAATTCTGCCGCTCAAAGGCAATCGCTGTTCATTGGTTTGGTCAGAGCGCACCGCCGATGCCGAGCGTTTGATTAAAGAAGATGATTTTATCTTCGAAGCAGAACTCGAACAACGCTTCGGCCATCATCTGGGGCCATTGCGCGTTGACGGCATGAAACGCGCGTTTCCGCTCGGCCTCTCACTGTCGCGTGAATTCGTGAAACCACGTTTTGCGCTCGTTGGCGATGCAGCACACCGCATTCATCCGGTGGCAGGCCAAGGCTTGAACCTTGGTTTTAAAGATGCTGCTGCATTGGCACAGGTGATTGTCGAGACCGACCGTCTGGGACTCGATATCGGCTCATTCGCAGCACTGGAGCGTTATCAGGCATGGCGCCGCTTTGATACGGTACGCATGGGCGTCACCAGCGATGTTTTAACCAGATTGTTTTCCAACGATCATTTGGCTCTGCGCACCGCCCGCACAATTGGTTTGGGATTGGTCGATCGCCTGCCGGTATTGAAGCAGTTTTTCATTCGCCAGGCTTCCGGCCTGACACAAGATATCCCGCGCCTTTTGCAAGGCGAACAAATCTAAATCAACGGATTTTAAATACAAAAAAGGCAGGGATTTCCCTGCCTTTTTTGTTAAAATGGGTAAAATTGATTGCCGCGATTACACGCAGCGCTCAACTATCATCTTCTTGATTTCGGCCAAGAGGCGGAGGCCGAAAGCCGAGTGGGACTAAACAAGAGGCGACGAGGCCGAAGGCCGAGTGGGACCAAAAAGAATCCGATTGTCGCAATTATACGCGGCGCTCGACCATCATCTTCTTGATTTCGGCAATCGCTTTCGCAGGATTCAGACCCTTAGGGCAAGTCTGCGCACAGTTCATAATCGTGTGGCAACGATAGAGACGGAATGGATCTTCAAGATTATCCAAACGCTCACCTTTTGCCTCATCGCGACTGTCGATCAACCAGCGATAAGCCTGCAACAGCACGGCAGGGCCTAAATAGCGATCGCCATTCCACCAATAACTTGGGCAAGATGTCGAGCAGCAAGCACACAGAATGCACTCATACAGACCATCAAGCTTGGCGCGATCTTCATGGCTCTGCAGCCACTCTTTCGCAGGCTCAGGTGATACGGTCTTGAGCCACGGCTCAATGGAGCGGTGCTGGGCATAGAAAGTGCTCATGTCAGGGATCAAATCCTTGACCACTTTCATGTGCGGCAGAGGATAAACCTTAACCGTGCCCTTGATCTCGTCCATCCCCTTGGTACAGGCAAGCGTATTGGCACCGTCAATATTCATGGCGCATGAGCCGCAAATACCTTCACGGCATGAACGGCGCAGGGTCAGGGTCGGGTCAACTTTATTTTTGATCCAAAGCAGACCATCCAGAACCATCGGGCCGCAATCATCGCGATCGACGAAATAGGTATCCATGCGCGGATTTTCATCATCATCCGGCGACCAGCGATAAATTTTAAACTCTTTCAGATTATTCGAACCGCTTGGGCGCTCCCAGGTCTTACCCTGCTTAATCTGCGAATTCTTGGGAAGTGCTAACTCAGCCAATGCTCTGCCCCCCGATCAATATACACGCGCTTTTGGCGCGATTTTTTCAAGACTGATACCACCGTCTTCTTCTTTGACCAGCGGTTCAACCTGTACCGGACGATAGCCAAGTTTGACGTCGCCATTTTCAGATAACCATGACAGCGAATGCTTGCGCCAATTAACGTCGTCACGATCCGGATAATCCTCATGCGCATGTGCGCCGCGGCTTTCCTTACGGGCTTCCGCTGCCACCACAGTGGTGATCGCGTTGGCCATCAGGTTTTCCAGTTCCAGTGTTTCCACCAGATCGGAGTTCCAGATCATGGAACGGTCGGTGACTTTAATATCCGGCATTTCCTTCCAGATGGCGGCCATACGGACACAGCCTTCCTTCAGGGATTCGGATGTGCGAAACACTGCTGCTTCTTCCTGCATCGTGCGCTGCATCTTGTCACGCAGCACCGCAGTCGGAATAGAACCATTGGCAAAGCGCAAACGGTCAAAGCGTTCCATGATCACATCACAAGCCGCTTCATTGAGCGGCGGAATTTTTGCATCACGGTCGATCACTTCACCGGCACGGATTGCAGCCGCACGGCCAAAGACCACCAAGTCGATCAGCGAGTTGGAGCCAAGGCGGTTTGCACCGTGAACGGAAGCACAACCAGCTTCACCAACAGCCATCAGACCAGGCTGGACGCGATGCGGATCAGCTTCGGTCGGATTGAGCACTTCACCCCAATAGTTGGTCGGAATACCGCCCATATTGTAGTGAACTGTCGGGATAACCGGAATTGGTTCCTTGGTCAGGTCAACGCCGGCAAAAATCTTGGCGCTTTCCGAAATCCCCGGCAAACGCTCATGCAAAACTGCCGGATCAAGATGATCAAGGTGCAGATAGATATGGTCTTTATCTTTACCAACGCCGCGGCCAGCGCGGATTTCCAGCGTCATACAACGCGAAACCACGTCACGGGAAGCCAGATCTTTGGCAGAAGGTGCATAACGCTCCATGAAGCGCTCGCCTTCCGAGTTGACCAAATAGCCGCCTTCACCGCGCGCACCTTCGGTAATCAGGCAGCCTGCGCCGTAAATACCGGTCGGGTGGAACTGAACAAATTCCATATCCTGCAAAGGCAGACCCGCACGTGCCACCATACCGCCACCGTCACCGGTGCAAGTATGCGCAGATGTCGCGGAGAAATAAGCACGGCCATAACCACCGGTTGCCAGCACAACCATTTTCGCGGTGAAGCGATGAATGGTTCCGTCATCGAGATTCCATGCCACTACGCCGGTGCAAACACCATCGGTCATGATCAGATCGAGCGCGAAATATTCAATGAAGAACTGCGCGTTGTTTTTCAGCGACTGGCCGTAAAGCGTGTGCAAAATAGCATGACCGGTACGGTCTGCAGCAGCACATGTACGCTGTACCGGCGGACCATCACCAAAATTCTGCATATGGCCACCGAAAGGGCGCTGATAAATCTTGCCTTCTTCGGTACGCGAGAATGGCACACCGTAATGTTCCAGTTCATAAACCGCGGCTGGTGCTTCACGCGCCAGATATTCCATCGCGTCCATATCGCCGAGCCAGTCCGAACCTTTGACGGTATCGTACATGTGCCACTGCCATGAATCAGGACCCATATTGCAAAGTGATGCCGCAATACCGCCTTGTGCGGCAACAGTGTGCGAACGGGTCGGGAAAACCTTGGTGATACAAGCTGTTTTAAAGCCCTGCTCAGCCATACCGAGCGTTGCGCGCAAGCCCGCACCACCGGCACCGACAACAACTACATCAAATTTATGGTCGACATAAGTATAAGTGCGACCACCAAATTTAACTTTATCAGCGCCTGCTGCGTTATTTTCTGTTTTAGCCATCGGGCTTATCAACCTCCGAAGCTTAGTTTGAGGATCGCGAATATACCGGCAAAGCCAATCACAAATGAGAAGAATGTGTTGAGCATAACCAGCAGGATCTTCAAACCTTCGCTATGTATGTAATCTTCCACAACCACCTGCATGCCAAGTCGCATGTGGTAAGCGCCGGTAACAATAAACAAGGCCATCACAATAGCGATGACCGGATGTCCGAGCGCTGCTTTTACTGTTTCATAATCTGCGCCATGCAGGGATGCGACCAGACCAACAAAGAACAACACCAGCGGCACCAGTGCTACAGCACTCATGCGCTGCGCCCAGAAATGACCGGTGCCTTCTTTGGCGGAGCCAAGTCCACGAACCTTACCAAGAGGAGTACGCATATCTTTCATAGTCATATCCTTTTAGCGCACCGCATAAGCGATGACCCAAACCAGCACGGTTGCGGCCAGAGAGAAAATCAACGATGCCCATGCGATTTTGGAAGCTGTGTGCTTGTCCATCGCCGCACCCATATCCCAAATGAAGTGACGCACGCCGCCAGCCAGATGGTGCAATAATGCCCATGTGTAGCAAAACAGAATTAAGCGGCCGATAATCGAACCATAGACGGCATTGACCAGATTGAAACAATCTTCACTGATGGCAGCAGACAACAGCCAGATTGTAAAAAGCACAGTACCGCCATAAAGCGCGATACCTGTCAGGCGGTGAATGGTCGACATGGCCATGGTGATGGTCCAGCGATACACCGACAAATGGGGCGATAAAGGGCGCTGACGCGTTGATGTGGTTTGTGTCATGGCTTTTCGTAGGCTTCCCTTGCGTAACGTCCCGATCATGGTGGTTCGTGTGGAAACGAAACTCAAACATTGGCGCGCATTCCAATCCTCATCTGCGCGCCCGATCGGGTAAAATACGTTGAGACCGCAAAATGCGATCATCTACAGGTGGTTTACTGCTCTTTTGTTACCGCGTCAAAGACGCTTTTGGCTTAGATTTAAACATTTGGTCGCAGCTTTTGTGAAAATCAGCCATTCAGAGCGCTTCAATCGGTTAAAACTGTAAGCTGACAAAAATTGATGATTTTTATCAAGTTTTTAAGGTCGATTGATAAGCGTCCAATTTCAGTTGCCAAAACGAATCACATAGCTTGACCAGTCGGCAGCCGTTGCCACTTGCTCGTAAAGTTTGCGTCCGTCTTCCGGTACACGAGGGGCATTTAGCATCAGTTTGCTCCAGCCGCGCTCTTCCGCTTTATCGGCAAGCACATCAATCAAAGCTTTGGCGATGCCTTTGCCACGATGGTCATGATGCACATAAATGTGATCGACCTGACCAGCACGCATACCCGAAACCGGCTCTGGCAAATCATAGAAAATTGTAAAACCGACAATCTCGCCATTCAGCCGCGCACCCAAAATTTCCGCGCTTCTGTCCTGCAACAAATTTTCGGCATAATATTCATCAGGACGACGCGGCGCGCCGCGCTTCAAAGCTTGCGCATAACTTGCCAGCAAAGGTGCAAATTCATGGGCATCACGCAAATGCAATAAAGCAATATCAAAAGCATGCTCATTCGACATGATAGTCAGTCCTCCAAATCATATATGCTTAGTCAGCATAAACCAGTTTCAAGAACGATAGTCTTGTTATTATAAACTGACTTATCTTCTAGAGCATTACAGACAAAAGTGCGAAGCGCTTTTACGTCACGGATAAAAGGTAGCAAATTTGTTTGTGACACCATAATAAAAAAGGGCGCAGCCTGAACCGCACCCTTTTGAAATCAAAGCACCTGTGGTGATTATTTCCAATCACGGATATCAACAAACCGTCCTGCAACTGCCGCAGCTGCTGCCATCGCAGGTGACACCAGATGGGTGCGGCCTTTAAAGCCCTGACGACCTTCAAAGTTACGGTTGGAGGTGGAAGCACAACGCTCACCCGGAGCCAAACGGTCATCATTCATCGCCAAGCACATCGAACAACCCGGTTCACGCCAGTCAAAGCCTGCCTCAATGAAAATCTTGTCCAGACCTTCAGCTTCCGCCATCTCTTTGACCAAACCAGAGCCCGGCACAATCATCGCGCTCACAGTGGAAGCCACTTTTTTGCCTTCAACCATGCGGGCTGCATCGCGCAAATCTTCAATACGGCCATTGGTGCATGAACCGATAAAGACACGGTCAATCGTTATATCGGTGATCTTGGTGCCCGGTTTCAGATCCATATATTCCAATGCGCGCCATTTGGACGAACGCTTGGTATCATCCTGAATATCATCAGGATTAGGAACCACGTCGGTTACAAAAACCACATCTTCAGGTGAAGAACCCCATGTCACGACCGGAGAAATTTCCGCCGCGTCAAGTGTTACGATTTTATCGAAATGCGCACCTTCGTCCGAATGGAGCGTTTTCCAATAATTGACGGCCTGCTCGAACTGCTCCCCCTTAGGGGCGCGCGGCTTGCCGTGAATATATTCAAATGTTGTCTTGTCCGGCGCAATCAGACCAGCACGTGCACCACCTTCAATCGACATGTTGCAGACGGTCATACGGCCTTCCATCGACAATGACGTGATCGCATCACCGGCATATTCAATCACATAACCGGTACCGCCGGCGGTGCCAATTTTACCGATGATTGCCAATGTAATGTCTTTAGCGGTTACACCTGCTGCCAGTTTGCCATCCACATGCACCAGCATGTTTTTGGCTTTTTTCTGGATCAGTGTTTGCGTCGCCAGTACGTGTTCTACTTCTGAGGTACCGATACCATGTGCAAGTGAGCCAAAAGCACCATGGGTTGAAGTATGGCTGTCACCGCACACAATGGTCATGCCCGGCAGGGTAAAACCCTGTTCAGGGCCAACGATGTGCACAACGCCCTGACGCTTGTCGCGTTCGGAATAATATTCAACGCCGAAGTCGGCAGCATTTTTCGCCAGCGCTTCAACCTGAATACGGCTTTCTTCGTTTTTAATGCCGTTCACACGGTCAGGAGAAGTTGGCACATTATGGTCAACCACAGCCAGTGTGCGCTCCGGATGACGAACCTTACGGCCTGTCATACGCAGGCCTTCAAAAGCCTGCGGGCTTGTCACTTCATGGACAAGGTGGCGGTCAATATAGAGGAGGCAGGTACCATCATCCTGCTGATCCACCAGGTGATCGTCCCAAATCTTGTCATAAAGTGTACGCGGCGCGCTCATTACGGAGTTTCCTTTGAACGGTTCTAGAAATAATGTCTGTCATATGCACCGACAGCACGGTTTCGTCAAGAAACAGCAAGCGCAACAGGGTGTCGCAGCAAGATTCCGAAACAAAACCAGCCGAAAACATGCAAAAAACTTCGTTTGCACCTTTATTATAGCAGAATTACGACAGTGAAGAATAGCGAAAAACGCATCAAACCCAGCAGTTTCAGGCAATCGAAGGCGGGTTAAAAGGCCGCACTTGTTATAATTTCAGCAACTCAGTCTTTCCAGACAACAAAAAAGGCGACCCTTGGGTCGCCTTTTTATGCAAATTTTTGCAGATCTTATTTAGCGGCAGCAGCTTTTGCAGCGGCTTCCTTAGCAGCAGCAAGCTTGTCAGCTTCGCGTTCTGCTTTGGTGCGGTTGTCTTTCTTCTCGGCAATACGAGCGGCTTTACCGGTCAGACCGCGCAGGTAGTAGAGTTTCGCACGACGTACTTTACCGCGACGAACAACTTCCACAGCTTCAACCAGCGGGGAATAAACTGGGAATACGCGTTCAACGCCTTCACCGTAAGAGATTTTACGAACTGTGAAGTTTTCGTTGAGGCCTGCACCAGCGCGTGCAATGCAAACGCCTTCGTAAGCCTGTACACGGGTACGTGTACCTTCAGTTACGCGAACCATAACACGTACAGTGTCACCTGGCTGAAAATCTGGCAGCTTGCGCTTTTCTTCGATTTTGGCAACCTGTTCAGCGTTGAGCTGGCTAATGATATCCATCGTTCTGATCCTTAGTAGTTCTTCTCAAACAGCCAGAGCGCCCGACGCTTCATTTACAGCAACATGGCCGCAAATTTATGCTTTTCAGCAGGGGCGGTTCACCATTTATTGATTTAGCGAACGTCCGGATTCTTCCGGAACTGGCGTCGCAATACACTATTAGCCCGGTTTAATCAACTCTGTCTGCACAAGCAGCACGTAAGTTTTCATGGCTTTATTATTTTTGTCGTCCAATGCGTCCCATATGGGTATCTTGAAAAGATGAGGCATATTTAAGCCCGTAACCCAGCATCCGGTCGAAAGCGATATGGGCAAACCAGATCAGCATATAAGGCCACAACCATTCCTGATCGAAGATATGGATGAATGTGGCCAAAGCGATCACACCCAAAAAACTATGGCCGATATTATAAATCACCGCGCCGGCGCGATTGCCGAAAACATAGCCGAGCATGGTCAAATCCGGCAGCAGAAAACAGAGGGCAAACAGCCACCAGCTTGCGCCGCTGAGCGCATAAAACCATAAAGCAATCAGTAAAACTGCCCCATATTCTACACGGCGCAAAACTTTCATTATTTCTTGATGCCTTTGAAAGCCGCCCATAAGTCAGGACGGCGTGTTTTGGTGATTTCTTCAGCCTGTGCGCGGCGCCATTTATCAATCGCTCCATGATTGCCGGATGTTAACACCTCAGGAATAGAGCGTCCTTCCCACACTTGCGGGCGGGTGTAATGCGGATGCTCCAACAACCCCGTTTCAAAGCTTTCGGTTTCGCCTGATTCCTGATTTCCCATCACACCCGGAAGTAAACGTACGATAGCATCGAGAAGCACAATCGCTGCCGTTTCACCACCCGATAAAATATAATCGCCGATAGATATTTCTTCCAGCTCGCGGCTTTCAATCACCCGCTCGTCCAAGCCTTCAAAGCGGCCACATATAATGATCGCGCCCTCACCTGCCGCCAGTTCACGCACACGTTTTTGCGTCAAAGGCTTGCCGCGCGGGCTCATCAGCAATTTCGGACGGTGATCGGCAACCGAATCGATGGCTCGCGCCACCACATCCGCTTTCATCACCATACCGGCGCCACCACCCGATGGCGTATCATCCACCATGCGATGCTTGTCTTCGGCAAAATCACGAATCTGCACCGTTTCCAACGACCATTTGGCATCATTCAAGGCTTTGCCAGCCAGCGAAACACCTAAAGGGCCTGGAAACATTTCCGGATAAAGCGTCAGCACCGATGCATGAAATTTTTTAAGTGTCATATCAGCGCTCATGCTTCACGGTCGCGTTCATCATCATAGCCATCTTCAGGATAGTCATCATCCTGATTAGCAATGAGGCCAGCAGCATAAGGGTCAACGATGATCTTGCCATTGGTCAGATCAATCTCGGTCACCGCTGCTTCTGTAAACGGAATAAGCATTGGTTTGCGCCCTGTCAGGCGCAGTTCAATCAGATCACCACCGCCAAAATCAAACAAAGCATGGACGCGACCATGATTATTGCCTTGCCTGTCATAGGCTTGTAAGCCAATCAGATCGGCATAATAAAATTCGTCATCATCCAGATCTTCCGCCAATTGCGAACGATCAATAAACAATTCCGTGCCGTTCAGGGCTTCTGCCGCGTTACGGTCATTGATACCGCGAAAGCGAACGATGACCACATTTTTGGCATTGCGCACATCCAACACTTCATAGGATTTGCCCTGCTTGTCATACAGCAGACCATAGTCACCGATCGCCAACGGATCTTCCGTATAGGGTTTGACACGCACTTCACCACGTATGCCGTGTGCAGCACCGATAACGGCGAGTTGGACAGGATTTTCCGGACGCGACATGATGGTTCCTAACATTCATCAAAGAGTTTGCTTCCGATTAACCAATATTCAGGCAAAGTCCAAGATAATTGCAAGATAATTGATTGAGAAAAATAATATGTAAGCTCTGAGTAATAACTCAATGGCACAATAGTTGCATCGCTTAATTTATCAAACGGCGCATTTTCAAAACCATGACCACAGGTTCCAAATCACAAGAATTTCTGATCCCCGCCCGTGCGGATTTGCAAGCTGCGCGTGAGGAGTGGTTGAGAACGCTCAGCGAAACACGCCGCCTTTCCGACAATACTTTGCAAGCCTATGAGCGCGACACACGCCAGTTCCTGCAATTCTTGACCGGCCATTTGGGTGAGCCGCCAAGCCTGAAAGATGTCAGCGCATTGCGCGTTGCCGATTTGCGCTCATTTTTAGCCAATCGCCGCAATGATGGTGCGGGGGCACGTACACTTGGGCGCGGCCTTGCCGGTGTGCGTTCGCTGTTGCGCCATCTGGAGCGTCGCGGCCTTGCCAATGCGGCCGGTGCCAGCGCCATCCGTGCGCCCAAACAACCCAAATCTTTGCCGAAACCTTTGACCACCCAAGATGCGCTTAAAGTCGTCAACACGATGGAACAGCTCGCGGAAGAGCCGTGGATTGCTGCGCGCAATGCAGCAGTACTGACGCTGCTTTACGGCTGTGGTTTGCGTATTTCTGAAGCACTCAATCTTAATGGTGATGCATTACTTGACGATAAAGAGCGTTCAATCGTGCTCACCGGTAAAGGTGGCAAAAGCCGGATGGTGCCGCTATTGCCCGTTATCCACCGTGCCGTTGCCGAATACCGCAAACTTTGCCCATATGATTTAAGTGCCGATCAACCGCTTTTTCGCGGTGCCAAAGGCGGGCGTTTACAGCAAGGTATCATCCAGCGAGAAATGCAAAAAATGCGTGGTGCCTTGGGGCTTCCAGACAGCGCCACGCCGCACGCTTTGCGCCACTCTTTTGCTACCCATTTATTAGGCCGTGGCGGTGATTTGCGTACTATTCAGGAACTGCTCGGCCATGCCAGCCTTTCCACCACACAGGTCTATACCGGTGTGGACACCGACCGCTTGCTGGAAATTTACGATAAAGCGCATCCGCGTATGTAATTTTGTGAGTTTCAAGCCTATATTCGCCCCATGAAAAACATATGGCATATCTTCAAAACCTTCGCGCGTTTTTTAACGCTTAGTCTTTTATTTGCCGCCGGCACATTTGCTTTCACGCAAAAAACCTATGCACAAGAGACGCAGACCAAAAGTTGTAAGCCTGCCAAAAATCTGCTGCCGGATTTTATCAAATCCCATCCCGACACCTATCAAAAGCTGGAAGCACAAGCAGCAGATACACCCAATCATTCCGGCCTGCTGTGGAAAATCACCAAGCCGAATGTCAAACCCTCTTATCTTTTCGGCACGATGCATTTAAGCGATCCTCGCATTTCCAATGCGCCTGCCCCCGTTTTGGCATTGCTGGACAAAGCCGAAACCATGATCATCGAAACAACCGATGTTATGGATCCTGCATTTCTGCTTAAAATTCTAAACACCCAGCCTGATCTCATTCAGATGCAGGGCGAAAATAGGTTGTCCAAGCTGTTTTCCGATGAGGAACAAGCAGAAATGCGAGAGCGGCTTGTTAAGCGCAATCTCAGCTTCGCCGTCTTCGACAGGCTGCAGCCGTGGATAGTCACCAATCTACTCAGCATACCGCAATGCGAAAGCGTATATCAGGCACAAGGCGAAGTGGCGCTTGATTTGAAATTAGCCAAACGCGCTCAAGATCAGGATAAATATCTGGTTGGCTTGGAAACAGCGGCAGAGCAACTGGAAGCGATGAAAGCCTTACCCATGGAGTTTTACCACAAGGGCTTGCTCGCGAGTGTTCGTGCCCTTGATGAGATTGATGACTTCATGGAAACGCTCACGCATCTTTATCTAAGCGGGCGTATCGGCCTGATGGCACCGCTGTTGCAAGCTCTCGATGAAGACGGGCTTGACGATGAAGATTATCAAAAGTTTGAAGCGATCATGGTCACCAAGCGCAACCACAATATGGTAGAACGCGGTCTCACATTTTTCAATCACGGCGATGTCTTTATGGCCGTTGGCGCGCTGCATTTACCGGGTGACGACGGCCTTGTAGAATTGTTGCGGGCACAAGGATTTACAGTCGAGAATGTGCCGCTGAACTAACACCCCCGCCACATATCAAGGCAATAAAAAAGCCCGGATGTAACATCCGGGCTTTTCTTATTTGCACGATGCAAATTACATATGGATCGGCTTGCCGAAGGTCGCCATTGCAGATTCACGCACTGCTTCCGACATGGTTGGATGTGCATGGCAGGTACGTGCGAGATCTTCCGACGAGCCGCCAAATTCCATCAACACAGCCAGTTCATGGATCATTTCACCGGCATTGTAACCAAGGATATGCGCGCCCAGAACTTTGTCAGTAGCTTTATCAGCAAGGATTTTTACAAAACCATCGGTATGCTGCATTGCACGTGCACGGCCATTAGCGGTGAACGGGAATTTGCCGACTTTATATTCGATGCCGGCAGCTTTCAATTCTTCTTCGGTTTTACCAACAGAAGCGACTTCCGGCTGGGTGTAAACAACGCCCGGAATGACATCGTAATTAACGTGTCCAGCCTGACCGGCGATCAATTCAGCAACGGCCACACCTTCGTCTTCAGCCTTATGCGCCAGCATCGGGCCTTTCACCACGTCACCGATGGCATATATACCGGCAACATTGGTCTGCCAATGATCGTTGATCGCAACGCGGCCACGTTCATCAAGCGCCACACCTGCCTCTTGAAGACCCAAACCATCGGTGTAAGGACGACGACCGGTTGCAACCAGCACCACATCAGCTTCGAGCACTTGCTCCTCGCCGCCTTTAACCGGCGAATAGGTCACTTTCGCGCCCTTACCGGCTTTTTCAACACCGGTTACTTTCGCACCCAGCTTGAAAACAAGACCCTGCTTTTCCATCATGCGCTGGAAATGTTTGGACACATCACCGTCCATCGCACCCAAGACCTTGTCGAGATATTCAACAACGGTGACCTTGGTGCCAAGACGTGACCAGACAGAACCCAGTTCCAGACCGATCACACCGCCGCCCACGACGATCATGCTTTCCGGTACTTTTTCGAAAGCAAGAGCACCGGTTGAGGAAACAATGATCTTTTCATCAAAAGCAACATCAACACCCGGAATACCGGCAACATCGGAGCCGGTTGCGATGATGATGTTTTTGGTGGTCAGTTCTTCAACTTTACCATCTTCGGATGTAACTGAAACTTTGCCCTGAGCAACCACTTTACCGGTACCGGTGAAGGCAGTGATTTTGTTTTTCTTAAACAGAAACTCAACGCCGGTAACGTTTGCTTTGACAGTATTGTCTTTATGCGCCAGCATTTTTTCCAAATTCAGCTTTGGCTTGCTGACTTCAACGCCGAGCGTATCAAAAGAATGACCGGCTTCTTCATAAACTTCAGAGGCATGCAGAAGTGCCTTTGAAGGAATGCAGCCAACATTGAGGCAGGTGCCGCCATATGTCTTACGCTTTTCAATAACCGCTACTTTAAGGCCTAACTGCGCGGCTTTAATAGCTGCAACATAACCGCCCGGTCCGGTTCCGATGACGACGACATCGTAAGACATTCAATAATCCTCTTTATTTTCAACGCGAGCAAAACTGCTCTTTGATTGTTGGTAACTCACGTTTTCGATAACAATGAGCTATTGCTATTCACACCTGCCTTGTCAGGCAGTTTTAAACTTATTCTTCTTCCTGTGTGCAGGTTTTGAAGCGGAACGCTTCCCATGTCAGCGGTTGCTTTGGTTTGGCCGCGCCAAAATCATAAACATCCAGTGCACCAAGCAAATCCGGAAACAGCACTGTCTGGGCAGCTGGTTCTTCAGCCTTTGGCAACGGCTCGGCTTCGGCTGTTTCTTTCAAGGCATAAACAACGCCCTGCCAAATGCTGCAATCGTCCAGATCTTCAGATGATGCACCCGCACCGCCGCAATTATACATAATCATTGCCAGCGGACGCTTGACCGTTTCTTCCGGCCAAACCACTAAACCGGTCAGTTTGAAATCCGGATTTTCATTGGAGACAATTATAAATTCATTGGTCGGAGCCGGACTAAAATTTAGATCATTCGGCTCTTCCGGACGAAAAGTCAGGGTGTAATTATCATCGCGATCCGTATAGACCGCGCGATTTTGCATACAGGCAGCAAAGGCGCTTGTAGGAGCCGCCACAATGCCTGCCAATAACATCACAGAAGCAGTTTTAAAAATCCTGCGATAACAGCTCATATGTTTTCTCCTCGGGTTACCCGTCATTCATGCAAATCCCCGCTATTCATACAAATCATCGAAAATTACATGCTTTTACATATGGGCCTTTTCTGTGGCCAGTTTCAGTCCGAGCGCGATAAAAACCACACCGCTTGCCCGATCAATCATTTTACCCATCCGCGCAAATGCAGCCTGCATATGCGGCGTTGTCATGAACAATGACACACAAACAAACCAGCTAATCAGGCAGATGGCCATCAGCACCCCATAGCCAAGCTTGATCTCTGTCGGCGTGCCAACGCTGACCACAGTTGAAAAGATCGAAAGGAAGAAAAACACAGCCTTCGGATTAAGCGCATTAGCTGCAAAACCAAGGCTGAAAGCCTTCATAAAACCCTGCTGTTTTACTGAGATTTTTGATGCATTTTGCGCATTCCCCTCAGGGCTGATTTGTACAAAACCACCTGATGAACGCAAAGCCTTGATGCCGATATAGACCAGATAAGCTACACCGCACCATTTCACCAGATTAAACAGATAGATTGATTTGGAGATAATAAGACCGAGCCCCAGCACGGTATAGCTCACATGCATCATCAACGCAGCACCAATGCCAAAACTGGTGATAATCGCTTGTTTGCGGCCATGCACCATGGCTTGTCGCATCACCATAGCCAAATCAGCGCCGGGCGAGATCACTGCAAAAGCAAAAATCGCCATCAATGATGCCAGTTCGATCAGGTATGCGTACATGGTTCTGACCCGATAAAGTGCGACGAAACAAACATTCAAGAAAATGAGCGGCGGCTATGATAGCCACCGCTCTTATAAAGATTAAAGATCGAGAACCAGACGTTCCGGATCTTCCAGGCTATCCTTGACGCGAACGAGGAAAGTCACGGCTTCCTTGCCGTCAACGATACGGTGGTCATAAGACAGCGCCAGATACATCATCGGACGGATAACGATCTGACCGCCGACAACAACCGGACGTTCTTGAATCTTGTGCATGCCGAGGATACCCGACTGCGGTGCATTAAGGATCGGCGACGACATCAGCGAGCCATAAACACCACCATTGGTGATGGTGAATGTGCCGCCCTGCATGTCAGCCACAGAAAGCGAACCATCACGGGCAGATTTGGCCAAACGTCCCAGTTCTTTTTCAACGCCTGCAATCGACAGCTGGTCAGCATCGCGGATAACCGGAACGACCAGACCTTTGTCGGTACCAACAGCCATCCCCACATGAGCGAAGTTCTTGTAGATGATGTCGTTGCCGTCGATCTCAGCGTTAACAGCCGGAATTTCTTTCAAAGCATGCGTTACAGCTTTGGTGAAGAAGCCCATAAAGCCGAGCTTCACGCCGTGTTTCTTCTCAAAGATATCCTTGTAACGCTTGCGCAGATCCATAACCGCAGACATATCCACTTCGTTGTAAGTGGTGAGCATGGCGGCCGTGTTTTGCGCGTCTTTCAAACGACGTGCAATGGTCTGGCGCAGGCGGGTCATTTTCACGCGTTCTTCGCGCGCTTCATCACCGGCAGGTGAAGCTGCACGTGCAACAGCAGGCGCAGCAACAGGTGCAGCAGCAATGCCCTTGGCGACGGCATCAAGCACATCACCTTTCAGCACCTGACCACGCTTGCCGGAACCGGCAACCTGATCAGCGGCAAGGCCGCTTTCAGCCAAAAGCTTGGCAGCAGATGGTGCTGGAGCCATTGCCGGGCCAGAGGATGCAAGGCCGGTTGACGCTGCAACAGGTGCAGCGGCAGTGGCAGGTGCGCTAGCTGCTGGTTTTGGTGCGGCTGCAACAGCTGCACCATCAGTGGAAATCTGGCCGAGAAGAGCGTTTACTTCAACAGTATCGCCTTCCTGTGCGGTGATTTCTGCCAGAACGCCGGCAACAGCAGCTGGAACTTCAATCGTAACTTTATCGGTTTCCAGTTCGACAAGCGGTTCATCGAGAGCGACAGCTTCGCCGACTTTTTTGAACCATTTGCCAATGGTTGCCTCAGAGACGGATTCCCCAAGTGTAGGAACGCGGATTTCGGTGGCCATGGTTTTATCTTCCGTTGATCTCAAGTCTGAAAATTCTGATGAAAGGCGTCCGGCTCATTAAGAGCCGAGCGCATCTTCAAGGAATGCTGCAAGCTGTTCCAGATGTCTGGACATCAAGCCTGTTGCAGGTGATGCCGCAGCCGGACGGCCTGTATAACGGGCGCGCGGATATTTTGCATCAATATGCGCAAGTACCCATTCCAGATAAGGCTCGATGAACGACCAGGCGCCCATGTTCTTCGGCTCTTCCTGACACCAGACGATTTCCGCACCGCGGAAACGCGACAGTTCATTAATGAGCGCTTTTGCCGGGAACGGATAGAGCTGCTCGACGCGCAACAGATAGATGTCGTCGATACCTCGTCTTTCACGCTCTTCATAAAGATCATAATAGACCTTACCGGAGCAAAGAACCACACGACGGATTTTCGCATCTTTCTGTAGCTTGATCGGCTGGTCTTTCAGATATTGCGCATCATCCCACAACAAACGGTGGAAGGATGAATCACCTGAAAGTTCATTCAAGGTCGAAATGGCACGTTTGTGACGCAGCAATGACTTTGGTGTCATCATGATCAAAGGCTTGCGGAAATCACGCTTCATCTGACGGCGCAGAATATGGAAGTAGTTGGCCGGTGTGGTGACATTGGCCACTTGCATATTATCTTCGGCACAAAGCTGGAGATAGCGCTCAAGACGGGCGGATGAATGCTCAGGCCCCTGACCTTCATAGCCATGCGGCAGAAGGCAAACCAGACCGGACATACGCAACCACTTACGCTCACCTGACGAGATGAACTGGTCAAACACCACCTGCGCACCGTTTGCAAAGTCACCAAACTGGGCTTCCCAAAGGGTCAAAGCGCGCGGATCAGACAGCGAATAACCATATTCGTAGCCAAGAACAGCTTCTTCCGAAAGCATCGAGTTGATGGCTTCGTAGATCGCTTGCCCTTTCTGAATATTATTCAGCGGAATGTAACGGTTCTGATTTTCCTGATCATAAAGAACAGTGTGGCGCTGCGAGAAAGTGCCGCGCTCCACATCCTGACCGGAAAGACGGATCGGATTACCTTCAGTTACCAATGTAGCAAAAGCGAGCGATTCTGCGGTTGCCCAGTCAATGCCCTCACCGCTTTCAATCATCTTGGCGCGGTTGTCGAGGAAACGCTGTACTGTGCGATGCACGTTGAAATCGCTTGGAACTTCAACCAGCTTCTTACCGATTTCTTTCAAAGCTTTCAGCGGCACGCCGGTTTTACCGCGGCGTTGCTCATCGGCATTATCTGCCGTGCGCAAGCCTGTCCATGCACCATCCAGCCAGTCAGCCTTGTTGGGCTTATAGCTCTGACCTGCTTCAAACTCTTTTTCCAGATTTTCGCGCCACTGCGCTTTCAACTGGTCGACTTCTTCCTGTGTCACCAGACCTTCAGCAATCAGCTTGTCGCTATAGAGCTGCAAAGTGGTCTTGTGGGCACGGATTTCCTGATACATCAAAGGCTGTGTGAACGCAGGCTCATCGCCTTCGTTGTGACCAAAGCGACGGTAGCAGAACATATCAACCACAACTGGCTTGTGGAATGTCATGCGGTATTCGATCGCAACTTTAGCTGCAAAAACAACAGCTTCCGGATCATCACCATTGACGTGGAAAATCGGCGCTTCGATCATCTTGGCCACATCGGATGGATATGGGGATGAACGGGAGAAGGCCGGATTGGTGGTGAAACCGATCTGGTTATTGATGATGAAGTGAACAGTACCGGCAACGCGGTGACCACGCAGACCGGACAACCCCAAGCACTCGGCCACAACACCCTGACCGGCGAAAGCCGCATCACCATGAAGAAGCAATGGCAGCACTTTGGCGCGTTCCGTCAACGGCACCAGATCATCACGGGTGCGGCCAACAAGCAAATCCTGCTTGGCGCGGGCTTTACCCATCACAACCGGATTGACGATTTCAAGGTGCGACGGATTGGCGGTCAGCGACAAATGCACTTCATTACCGTCAAATTCACGGTCTGATGATGCACCCAAATGGTATTTAACGTCACCTGAACCTTCCACATCATCAGGCGCGTATGAACCGCCCTTGAATTCGTGGAAAATAGCGCGATGCGGCTTGCCCATTACCTGTGAAAGCACGTTGAGACGGCCACGGTGAGCCATACCAAACACAATTTCTTTCAAGCCCATCGAGCCGCCGCGCTTGATGATTTGCTCAAGAGCAGGGATCAGCGATTCACCGCCATCCAGACCAAAACGCTTGGTGCCTTTATATTTAACGTCGATGAACTGCTCAAAGCCTTCGGCTTCAACCAGTTTCGACAAAATTGCTTTTTTACCTTCCGGGGTAAAAGCAAAACCTTTATCCGGCCCTTCAATACGTTCCTGAATCCAGGCTTTTTCAACCGGATTGGAAATATGCATGAATTCCACACCCATAGTCGAGCAATAGGTGCGCTTCAAAATAGCCAGCATTTCCGGAATAGTGGCATATTCCAGACCGAGCATATTATCGATAAAGATTTTTCGGTTGTAATCTGCCGGAGTGAAACCATAATTTTCAGGTTCCAGCTCGTTATAAGCATCCGGCTTTTCAGCAAGCCCAAGCGGATCCAGATTGGCATGCAAATGGCCACGCATACGATAAGCGCGGATCATCATGATTGCACGAACGGAATCACGCGCTGCCTGCGTGAGCTCTTCAGCAGTCAGTACTGCTTTCTCGCCTTTGTCCGACTTCGTTTTCAGTTTGTCTGTGACGTGTTTTTCAACATCCGACCAATTGCCGTCCAGCGCTGAAACCAATTCGCCGCTCTCAGCCAAAGGCCAATTCGGCTTTGTCCATGATGCGCCTTGCGCATTCTTGCGCACATCATCAGCATCATCATTCAGTTCTGAGAAGAAATCACGCCACTGCTGATCGACAGAGTTCGGATCATCCTGAAACTTAGCGTATAGTTCCTCAATATAGTCGGCATTGCCGCCGTAAAGGAACGAAGTGAGGGCGAAAACGTCGTTAGCCTGTTCTTGCCTTGCCATAACTTATCCGGAGGCCGAGCCCCGTCTCCTCTTAGCAGTTCATCTTCGCGCGGGTTGAAATCTTCTCCCCTCACGCGGTCAGGGCGGAACTGTGCGGCACCCCTGACATCAAGACTATATAAAACTTCAAAAATCAGGCCGATTTAAGGGCAGTTTCATATAGATATTCAAATAGTTAGTCCGAAACTGAGAAATCTCGCTTTATTGCGCAAATCCCGGCACCAGCTTAAAAGCCGGAACCGGGAAATATTTAACGAGAGCCGTTCATCCTCAGCCCTTCAGCACTTCAACGAGCGTCTTGCCAAGCTGTGCCGGTGATGGTGATACCCGGATACCCGCAGCTTCCATCGCAGCAATCTTGTCTTCCGCTCCGCCTTTACCGCCGGAGATGACGGCACCGGCGTGACCCATGGTGCGGCCTGGAGGTGCGGTGCGGCCTGCAATAAAGCCAACCATTGGCTTTTTACGGTCGCGCTTGGCTTCGTCAGCGATGAACTGTGCAGCTTCTTCTTCAGCCGAACCACCGATTTCACCGATCATGACGATCGACTTGGTTTCATCATCAGCCAAGAACATTTCCAGCATGTCGATGAATTCAGTACCCTTCACAGGGTCGCCGCCAATACCAACAGCAGTTGTCTGGCCGAGGCCTTCATTGGAGGTCTGGAACACGGCTTCATAAGTCAGTGTACCCGAACGCGACACAACGCCAACCGAACCTTTTTTGAAGATATTGCCCGGCATAATGCCGATTTTGCATTCTTCAGGGGTCAGGATGCCCGGGCAGTTAGGGCCGATGAGACGTGATTTTGAACGGATCAGACGATCCTTCACACGTACCATATCCATAACCGGAATACCTTCGGTGATGCAGACGATGAGGCCGATTTCAGCTTCAATGGCTTCGATAATAGCATCAGCGGCACCTGCCGGCGGAACGTAAATCACGGAAGCATCAGCTTGTGTACGCTCTTTGCCTTCTGCAACGCTCGCAAAAATCGGCAGAGTTTCGCCACCTGCACCAGTCCAGGTTTCACCACCCTTTTTCGGGTGAATACCGCCAACCATCTGGGTGCCGTAATAAGCCAGCGCCTGTTCGGTGTGGAATGTACCGGTTTTACCGGTCAGACCCTGTACGAGAACCTTGGTGTCCTTGTTGATCAGAATGGACATGCCTCAATTTCCCTTCACTGCTGCGACGATTTTCTGCGCCGCATCGTCGAGATCGTCAGCTGAAATAACATTCAGACCGCTCTCGTTGATGATTTTCTTACCCAGTTCCACATTGGTGCCTTCAAGACGAACAACGAGAGGAACTTTCAGACCAACTTCCTTAACAGCCGCAATCACGCCTTCTGCGATGATATCGCATTTCATGATGCCGCCGAAGATGTTGACCAGAATGCCTTCAACAGCCGGATCAGCTGTGATGATCTTGAAAGCTGCGGTTACTTTTTCTTTGGTAGCGCCGCCGCCAACATCGAGGAAGTTTGCAGGTTCTGCACCGTAAAGCTTAATGATATCCATGGTGGCCATTGCAAGGCCTGCACCATTGACCATGCAGCCGATGTTGCCATCAAGCGCTACATAAGCCAGATCATATTTCGATGCTTCGATTTCCTTGGCATCTTCTTCGCTTGTATCACGCAGTTCCAGAATATCTGCATGACGGAACAAAGCGTTGCCATCAAACGATACTTTGGCATCCAGCACGCGCATGCGGCCGTCTGTCATGACGATAAGCGGGTTGATTTCCAACAGGCTCATGTCTTTTTCAGTAAAGGCTTTGTAAAGAACAGGGAAGAGCTTCAGTGCATCTTCACGTGCTTCACCTTCAAGCTTCAGCGCATCAGCAAGCTTGTTTGCATCTTCTGCAGTCACACCATCTTCAGGTGCAATCGCAACATTGATGATTTTTTCAGGTGTTGCTTCTGCAACAGCTTCAATATCCATACCGCCTTCAGTGGAAACCACGAATGCAGGACGACCAACGGTGCGGTCAATCAGGATCGAGAGATACAATTCGCGCTCAATGTCTGCACCATCTTCGATGTACAAACGATTAACCTGCTTACCGGCAGGACCGGTCTGGGCGGTTACCAGTGTATTGCCGAGCATTTCTTTGGCATTGGCAACAACTTCTTCAACCGATTTGGCAAGGCGTACACCGCCCTTTGCATCGGGCCCAAGTTCTTTGAACTTGCCCTTACCGCGACCACCTGCGTGGATCTGGCTCTTGACCACATAAAGCGGACCAGGAAGCGTTTTTGCCCATTCTTCCGCCTGTTCAACGGAATAAACAGCCACACCATTGGCGATTGGCGCGCCGAACGAGTGCAGCAGACGCTTGGCCTGATATTCATGAATATTCATCTGGATGTCCTTTGCGGATTTCCCGATCCCTTGTTTTCAAGGATCGTTTCAGAAAAAGCTTAAAAATGGCCAGCGATACCACCGGCCATTTTCAGCAAATTACTTGAGTGCTGGCGCAATACCCTTACAAGCATCGCAAAGACCGGCAACGGAAGCGACCGACTTTTCGAACTCGGCTTTTTCAGCTTCGTTCATTTCGATCTCGATAACGCGCTCAACACCGTTGGCACCAATGATGGTCGGCACACCGACATACATATCGTTGACGCCATATTGACCGGTAAGCTGTGCTGCCACAGGCAGAACGCGCTTTTTGTCCTTCAGGTAGGATTCAGCCATCTGGATGGCAGAAGAAGCAGGCGCGTAGAATGCAGAACCGGTCTTCAGCAGACCAACGATTTCCGCACCGCCGTCACGGGTACGCTGAACGATCTGGTCCAGCTTTTCCTGGCTTGTCCAGCCCATCTTCACCAGATCCGGCAAAGGAATACCGGCAACAGTGGAGTAGCGGGTCAGCGGAACCATGGTGTCGCCGTGGCCGCCCAGCACGAATGCTGTGACGTCTTCAACGGAAACTTTGAATTCTTCGGAAAGGAAGTAGCGGAAACGTGCGCTATCCAGCACACCGGCCATACCTACAACCTTGTTGGCCGGCAGACCGGAGAATTTCTGCAATGCCCAAACCATCGCATCGAGCGGGTTGGTGATGCAGATAACAAAAGCGCCGGGTGCGTACTGCTTAATGCCGGCACCAACCTGCTCCATAACCTTCAGGTTGATACCCAAAAGATCATCGCGGCTCATGCCTGGCTTACGTGGTACACCTGCGGTCACGATTACAACATCAGCGCCTGCGATGTCCTTATAATCGTTGGTACCGGAATAATTCGCATCAAAACCATCAACAGGTGACGATTCTGCAATATCAAGCCCCTTACCCTGCGGGATACCTTCAGCAATATCGAACAATACGACATCACCGAGTTCTTTCAGGCCGGCCAAGTGAGCCAGCGTACCGCCGATCATACCAGAACCAATTAGGGCAATCTTGCTGCGTGCCATGTCAGTTTCTTCCTCAAGCTGTGATTCACAGAAACGCCGAAACATGCTCCGGCGACAGCCCGGAAATAGCTTTAGCGCTGATGCTCACTAAGCCCTTTCCGGGAATAACTCAACTAATAAATTTCACCTCAATGATTTCAATCGGTTAGATTTATTAGTTCTTACGTAAACGTCAAAATTTTGATTCTCCAAACAGCATTTTTCTGTGTCGGATTTCAAAATTTCCATCGAAGTGGTGCGGGAAAATTTCAGCAAAATTGTGACCTCCGGACATCTTTCCGGACGGGTTCAAAATCTGAAACAGACAGCTGTTTCATGCTGTTAGCAGATCTTCGAATTGCTCAGACCTCCCAAGTTCAAAATGGAATTTTTACGTGACATCCCACTCAAATTCCAATCAATCTGTGGCTTGCACCCTGACTGATGTTTCAACTCCCGTATAAAAACCGCAAAACTTCGATTTCCATACATCCAAACTTTAAAACGCTGCTTACAAACCTCCTGCAAGCACGCGCCCATGCCGGACAACGCTATACATCCGATAAAGCTGGAATAAATTCCAGCCCGACCAAAGCATTAAAGCAGCTTTATAAGACAAATATGAAACCGGCCTTTGTCTTTTAAAAACTACAGCACTATCAGTATAATAAAGCTGCCGCGCTCCAGCATCAGCCAAAGCGCTTAGGCTCAGTCATTCACGACATTGATAAAACATGCCAAAAAGACGGAAAAACCGGCTCTTGGGCAAATTTATTTTTCGTAGAATAGAGCAGTTAGCATAAAATCACAACCGGCGGGCACCCTGCTCCGCTCAACCTGCTTTTACAGTCATTCAGGCTGCAATTCTGGTCTATGCGAGCTCAACTGCTGCTAGATATTCCGCACTCTGCATTTCAAATAAACGTGATGCTGTCCGGTCAAATTCAAAAGCTTCCGTGCCGGAACGGGCAACATAAAGTTTCTCAGGCGCGGCATCAGCCGAGACAAACAATTTTGCGTGATGATCGTATAAAGTATCGATCAACAGAATGAAGCGCTTGGCTTCATTGCGCTTGGGCAAATCCAGCACCGGCACGTGATCGAGAAATATAGTCGGAAATTTACTGACAATGGCAATATAATCAGCAGCAGCCAATGGCTTGGCGCACAATTCATCAAAGGAAAACCGTGCAGCACCGTCAACACTGCGTGAAGCTACAATTTCACGCCCTTTGATGCGGATAATCGCCTGTTCTTCCTTTGCCCCGCCTTTTTGCGCTTCCCATGCTGCATCCATCTGCATGTCAGCATCGCTACTTAAGGGCGAGAGATAAACTGGCTGGAGATCGAGTTTTTCCAAACGATAATCGGTGCGTGAATCCAAATTGATCACCCGCACATATTGCTTCAGCAAAGAGATAAACGGCAAAAAGAGCTGCCGGTTCAAGCCATTACGATAAAGATTATCCGGTGCCACATTGGAAGTGGCAATCAGCACCACACCACGCTCGAAAAGGGCTGCAAACAAACGCGACAAAATCATCGCATCGGTAATATCGGTGACAGTAAATTCATCAAAACACAAAACCCATGCCTGTTCGCTTAGCGCACCAGCCACCGGCGGGATCGGGTCTTCGATTTTGGTAGTACCGTTTTTAAATGCCTGACGATGAGCATGAATACGATCATGCACATCCGCCATAAAATCATTAAAATGCGCACGACGTTTACGCTCGACCGGCAAAAGCTGAAAGAACATATCCATCAGCATGGTTTTGCCACGCCCGACTTCTCCATGGACATATAGCCCCTGAATAATGGCCTGCGTTTGTTTATTGCGCCCGAACAACCATCCAAGCGCACTCGATTTGCGTGATAATCGCTTATTGCAAATATTTATAATCAGCTGATCATAAAGATCGGTCAATTCAAGCTGGGCGGGATCCATATCCACATCACCGGCTTGAACCATTGCTTCATAGCGCTCGCGCACAGAAGGGAAAGCCTTCAAATTGCCATCAAAAGACATATCAAAACTAGTGCCCTATTTGTGCTATTTCAGGGAACGAATGAAAGCTCCCTGACATGACAACCTTTTGCTTTGTTTTCACACAGCCAATCGACAAGCGATATTAGCGTGAAAGGCTAAGAGGCTGACCACTGGAAGTCTGTCCATCAAAACGGCTTGAACCGCTTGAGTAAAGCGAGGCCACAGTGTCACCATTTGCATTATAAAGGTTGAGTTGCTTGCCGTTCACGGCCCATGAGGCCAGACTTGCCAGCTCACCCGGGCAACGCAGCGGACCGGCGCGATAGCCCTGCCCAAATTTGGTTTGTGGTGTCGCAATCTTACAGCTCTGACCACCGAGATTTGCATTCCATACACCGGCGACGCTGCCAGCGGTCAGTGTTGGTGCTGTTTCCGGCGGCAGGCTTGCAACCTGCTGGCCGCCTTCAGGCAGACCTGCATTCATATTGCCATCCATACCGGTGGTCGGGGCAGTCGGAAATTGATTCGGATCGGCAGGTGTCAAAGGTTGCTTTTGCACTGTTCCCGAAGGAGCAGGTCGCAATGGTGCTGCCGGATAGTTTGAATTCTGATTATCAAACCGGGAACTTTGACAACCGGCCATCAGGATGCCCGCTACTGCAACAGTGAGCAAACTAGCTTTTGAAATTCCCATACGGATCTCCATTGCGTCAGAGGAATGATATTCCACCTGCCATAATCTACAAGTTACTAATAAAATAGGCATAAGATAAAAATGCAACAGTGTTGATGGGTTTTTTAAGGCCGAAACCGGACTTAACGGTCAGATCGCTATTTTTGAAACCAACTGGGGCTTAACCGCCACAGTCCCGCAAGCTCAAAAAAGCAATTTTGTCGCCAAAAACGGTTTTTATCTCAGAATCAAGCTTGGCGATCCTGTCAAAGCCTATTCAAGACACTGGCAATTTCATGTCTTTTCCCCCATATAGAAGCCTGTTTTCATCATCAAACCGGAAATCTAAATGAACAAGATGGCGCCTTTTGCCAAAATGAATGGATTAGGCAATCAAATTATTGTTGCCGATATGCGCGGACGTGCCGATCGCATCACGCCTGCTGCTGCCGTTTATTTAGCGCAAGATCCCGCCACCCGATTTGATCAGATCATGGCGATCCATGATGCCCGCACAGCAAACACCGATCATTATATCGAGATCATCAATTGTGACGGCACCCAAGCACAAGCTTGCGGCAATGGCACACGCTGTGTGGTGCAGGCACTCCATGCGGAAAACCAACAGACAAAATTCACCTTCGAAACGCTTGCCGGTGTTTTAACCGCCCATATGCAGGACGACACTCAAATCAGTGTTGATATGGGTTGCCCGCGTTTTGGCTGGCAGGATTTGCCGTTGAGCCATGAGCTAGGCGACACAGCGCAAGCCGAAATTTTCAAAGATTTACGTGAAAAATACGGCCTGCAAATGCCCGCCCTTGCCTCAATCGGCAATCCACATATCATTTTCTGGGTGGATCATGATGTCTGGTCTTATCCGTTGGAAGAGTTTGGCACAATCATTGAAAATGACCCGTTGTTTCCGCAGCGCGTCAATGTTTCGATTGCAAAAGTCACATCAGAGCACGACATCATTTTACGCACATGGGAGCGCGGCGCCGGATTGACACGCGCTTGCGGCTCTGCGGCCTGTGCGGCGGCGGTATCTGCGGTCAGAACAAATAAAACAAAACGACATGTGACCATGCATTTGCCGGGCGGTGATTTAACCGTTGAATGGCCCGATGATAATCACATCATCATGACAGGGCCGGCTGAATGGGAATTCTCCGGCCTCTTTGATCCGCAAACCGGCCACTGGAGTAAGGATGAGCAGTCCTCTGCTGCCTCCTCACCCTCCGGCCGTTTTGGACAATTGACGAATAAAGGTACTGCGTAATGGCTGTAGAAATCGTAACTTTTGGCTGCCGTCTCAATACCTATGAATCCGAAGTGATGAAACGCGAAGCCGATGCAGCCGGTTTGGGTGAGCTGAAAGACGGCGCGATTATTTTCAACACTTGCGCGGTCACCTCCGAGGCTGTGCGCCAAGCTCGCCAAGCCATCCGCAAAGCCCGACGTGAAAATCCGGAAGCGCGTATTATCGTCACCGGCTGTGCTGCACAAACAGAGGCAGAAAACTTTGCCGCCATGGGCGAAGTGGATATGGTGCTCGGCAATGAAGAAAAGCTGAAATCCAATTCCTACCGTATGTTGCCGGATTTTGGCGTCAACCAGTTTGAAAAAGTACGTGTCAACGATATCATGGAAGTGCGCGAAACCGCTTCCCATATGGTTGATGCTATTGAAGGCCGCGCGCGTGCCTTTGTGCAGGTGCAAAATGGCTGTGACCATCGCTGCACCTTCTGCATCATTCCATATGGCCGCGGCAATTCCCGCTCGGTGCCGATGGGCGGCGTTATCGATCAGGTCAAGCGTCTCGTTGATAATGGCTATGCAGAAGTCGTGCTCACCGGCGTTGACATGACCTCCTATGGCCCTGACTTACCGGGCAATCTACGCCTTGGTAAACTGGTCAAAACCGTTCTTACCCAAGTGCCGGATTTGCAACGTCTTCGCCTGTCCTCCATTGATTCTATCGAAGCCGATGATGATCTGATGGACGCACTTGCCAATGAAAGCCGCCTGATGCCGCATCTGCATTTGTCGCTGCAATCGGGCGACGACATGATTTTAAAGCGCATGAAACGCCGCCATTTACGTGATGATTCTATCCAGTTTTGCGAAACAGTGCGCCAAATCCGCCCTGATATTGTGTTTGGAGCTGATATTATTGCCGGTTTCCCGACCGAAACTGAAGCCATGTTCCAAAACTCGATAAAGATCGTTGAAGATTGCGGTCTAACTCATCTGCACGTGTTTCCATATAGCCCGCGTGAAGGCACACCGGCAGCAAGAATGCCGCAAGTACGACGTGATATCGTCAAAGAACGCGCTGCGCGTTTGCGTGGGCAGGCAGATCGTGCTTATGCTGCACATTTGAAGGCTTTGAACGGCAGTGTGCAGAAATTGCTGATTGAACGGGAAAGCATCAACGGACAAGCTGGTATCGGTCGCACAGAAGGCTTTACCATGGCGGTATTTATGGCAGATGATGCTGAGAATGTGCCGGGTAAAATCATCGAGCGCCGCATTATCGGACATGATAAAGATAAGCTGCTGACAAACACCCTTTAAAGCCAGCACCCTTTAAAGAGTGTGAAACAGCAGCTTCAAGAGAACAAGAAAAAGACAGAACATGGCAATCGGCTTTATCAAAAAAATGTTTTCCTTCGGCAAGAAGGAGGCTGAACTTGTTGAAGAACAAGTCGATGATCGTGTTGTTACAGAAAATGCGGCAGCTGTTGAAGAACAAGCCCCTGCTCCTGCACCAAGTGAGGTTGAAGAAACCGTTGCCAAAGCTCCCTCTGTCACGCACGCGCCAGAACCACAGCCAGAGAAGATTGAGCCGGAAGCTAGCACTGAGACGATTATCTCTGAGGCAGAAGAACCTGTTGAGGAGCTGGATCCACAACCCGAACCTGCGCCAGTAGCACCGACACCGGACGCTCCAAAGCCGCTAAAAGTGCAGGTCAGCAAAGCTGTTGCCGTCAAGCAAGATGAGCCGGAACCAGTCGCTGCACCTGAAAAGAAACTCTCATGGTATGAACGTTTGCGCCAAGGTCTGGCACGCTCTTCCAGCAATTTAAGCGATTCGATCGGCGGCATTTTCACCAAGCGCAAACTTGATGAAGACACCTTGCAGGAGCTGGAAGATGTGTTGATCCAAGCCGATCTTGGCCTTGAAACAGCGATGCGCGTGACCGATGCCCTTTCTGCCAGCCGCTACGGCAAAGATGTCTCCACCGATGAAGTGCGCGCCATTATGAGCGCAGAAATCGAAAAAGTGCTGACACCTGTTGCCAAACCGCTGGAACTTGATCTGTCGCACAAGCCGCATGTTATTTTGGTTGTCGGCGTCAACGGCACCGGCAAGACAACGACAATCGGCAAATTGACGGCAAAACTCACCGCTGGCGGCTTGAAAGTCATGCTTGCCGCCGGTGACACCTTCCGTGCAGCAGCGATTGAACAGCTTCATATTTGGGGTGAGCGCACCGGTTCTCCGGTTGTTTCCTCCAAGCTTGGTGCCGATGCGGCAGGCCTTGCTTATGATGCATGGGAAAAAGCCAAAGAAGCCGGCAGTGACGTGTTGATTATCGACACAGCCGGCCGTTTGCAAAACAAAGCCGAGCTGATGGAAGAACTTGCCAAAGTGGTGCGTGTTCTTGGCAAGCATGACGAGCAAGCCCCGCATACCGTGTTGCAAACACTGGATGCCACCACAGGTCAAAACGCCCTTAATCAGGTAGAAATCTTCAAGAATATCGCAGGCGTTAACGGCCTTGTCATGACCAAGCTGGACGGCTCGGCGCGCGGCGGTATTCTGGTTTCAATTTCCGCCAAACATAAATTACCGGTTTATTTTATTGGGGTGGGTGAAGGTATCGATGACCTTGAACCATTTGCCGCCAAAGATTTTGCCAATGCAATTGCAGGAGTAGCGTCATGAACCAGCCTATTTTTGAGCGCGATCCTTCGCAAACAGCAGGCAAAGACAATAAAGATATCAATCCGCTGTTGAAACTCGCATTGGAAATCGGCCCGTTGCTGGTGTTTTTCTTCACCAATGCGCGTGGTGAAATGCTTCGGGAAAAATTCCCGATTTTAGCCTCCATCGGCGAACCGATTTTTATGGCAACGGCTTTGTTTATGGGCGCAACCATTATTGCTCTGGCCATTTCATGGGTGCTCACCCGCAGCCTGCCGGTGATGCCTTTGGTATCTGGTATTGTCGTGCTGGTTTTTGGCGCGCTCACACTTTACCTCCATAATGATACCTTCATCAAAATGAAGCCGACCATCGTCAATACCTTGTTTGGTGTCATTTTGCTTGGTGGTCTTGCCTTTGGAAAATCGCTGCTCGGCTATGTTTTTGCCTCCGCTTTCAAGCTGGATGCCGAAGGTTGGCGCAAACTGACGCTTCGCTGGGGTGTATTTTTCATCTTTTTAGCCGTGGTCAATGAAGTGGTGTGGCGCGGCTTTTCCACTGACACATGGGTATGGTTCAAAGTGTGGGGCATTATGCCAATCACGGTTTTATTCACCCTGTTCCAGATGCCGCTTATTCAAAAACACACAATTCCGGAAGAAGTGAAAAACTAATTTTTTCGCCACAGATTAGCCATTTCGGCTTGTCAGATTTCAGCGGTTCAGGTGAGCCGCTGAAAAACATTGAACGGAGATGGAAATGGGCGTCCTCGAAATCGAACAATTCATCTGCCGCAGCGATAATATCGGCGTGCTGATCCACGACCCGATCAATAATCTGACCGCTGCCATTGATGCGCCGGAAGAAACCCCGATACTGGCAGCGCTGCAACGTCGCGGCTGGAAGCTGGATTATATCTTCACCACCCATCACCACAATGATCACGTGGAAGCCAATTTTGCTTTAAAGCAAAAATTCGACCTGAAAATTTATGGTCCAAGCGCGGAAAGTGATAAAATCCCAGATATTGATGTGGCTTTAGATGGTAGTGACACATTTCGTTTCGGCCAGTTTGAAGTGCAGGTGCTCAGCACCCCCGGCCACACGAGGGGCGAAATTTCTTACTATATTCCCCAAGCCAAAGTCGCCTTTACCGGCGATACACTCTTTTCGCTTGGTTGCGGCCGTTTGCTGGAAGGAACACCAGCGCAAATGTTCCAATCTTTGAAAATTTTAAGCGCGCTTCCCGCCGATACTGCCATTTATTGCGGCCATGAATATAGCGCCAGCAATGCCCGTTTTGCACTGACTATTGATCCGCACAATAAAGCCTTGCAACAGCGTGCCGCAGAAATCACGCGCCTGCGTGCGGAAGATCAACTGACATTGCCAACAAGCATGGCGCAGGAACTGACAACCAATCCATTCTTGCGCGCATCAGACACTCAAATCCGCGCTCATCTTTCAATGATTAATGCCAGCGATGAACAAGTTTTTACCCGCATCCGTGCTTTAAAAGATCATTTTTAAGAGAAATCCCATGCTGAAAAAATCATTCTTGCTTCATGCTTTTACAGCCGTCATGCTTAGCTCTGCCAGCCTGTCATTTGTGCCTTTAACAGCACAGGCACAAAGCTTTTCCGAAGTTGCTCCGCCACCTATTCCGGCAGAGGTCAATGCGTTTAAACTGACACCGGAATTTTTAAGCAAAATGGAAGCGGTGCAGACAGCACTCAACGGGCTTGATTTATCGGCTATGGCTGAGCCGGACAGCGAAGAAGACCCAAGTATCGCCATGCTGATTAAAGGGGTTGAGGCCAAGCCGGAAATTATAGCGATCCTCAATCAAAATGAACTGTCGGCACATGATTACATTACCGGCTATTTTGCCTTGATGAGCGGTCTGGCCGGTGCCGAGGCCGAAGATGAAGAGCAAATGGTTGATGAGCTGAAAGGTATCAATCCGGAACATGTGGAATTTGCCAAGCTCTATCAGGAGCGTATCCTGCAATTATTGGGCGAATAAGTTTTGCGCCATAAAAAGCCGCCCTGAACAGAAAATTCAGGGCGGCTTTTTCATGCCCGCTTTTAATGTTTAACGGGCTCGCAACAGTCGCAACGCATTCATGGTTACCAAAACGGTTGCACCGGTATCAGCCAAAATGGCAGGCCAAAGGCCGGTAATTCCCATCACGGTTGTCACCAGAAACACCGCCTTCAACCCAAGAGCAATAGTGATATTCTGGAAGATATTACGCATGGTGCGCTTCGACAGATCCACCATCTCGGCCACATCCGACACACGGCCATGCAAGACGGCAGCGTCAGCGGTTTCCAGCGCCACATCGGTGCCGCCCCCCATAGCAATACCCACATCAGCGGTGGCAAGCGCTGGCGCGTCATTGATGCCGTCACCGACTTTCGCAATGATCAGCCCTTCTTTTTGCAAATCGGCAATGATCTTCTGCTTGTCTTCCGGCAGCAATTCTGCCCGCACTTCAATGCCGATATCGCGGCCAACCGCCTCTGCCGTGCGGCGGTTATCACCCGTCAGCATGATGGTGCGGATACCGGCAGCATTCAAGCGCTTCAGCCCCGCAAGCGCATCAGCACGCGGCTCATCACGCATGGCAATCGCACCAGCAATCTTACCATCAGCCACCAACACAGAGACAGTTTTACCGTCATCGTTTAAAACTGTAAGCTGTGCTGCAAACGCATCGCTCATCGTGGCCTGAGCCCGTGCTGCCTTGGCCGAGCCCAAGAACAATTCCATGCCCTGCGCCTGACCTGCCACGCCCTTGCCGCCAATCGCCTTGCCCTCGACCACATCCGGCCATGTCAGGCTGTGGGCTTCAGCAGCGCTGACGATAGCAATCGCCAGCGGATGGCTGGAGCCTGCATCAAGGGCGGCTGCTAAGCGAAGCACATCATCTTCAGACAATTCACCGGCCACCACATCGGTCACCTTAGGTTTTCCTTCGGTGAGTGTTCCGGTCTTGTCAAAAGCGGCAGCGGTGATTTTGCCGATGGTTTCCAGCACCGAGCCACCCTTCATCAATAGCCCACGCTTGGCGCCTGATGAAAGCGAGGCTGCGATGGCAGCCGGGGTTGAAATCACCAGTGCACACGGGCAACCGATCAGCAAAATTGCCAGACCTTTATAGACCCACTCATTCCAAATCCCGCCAAAAAACAATGGCGGAATGATTGCTACCAAAGCTGCAACAACCACAACACCGGGTGTATAATAAGTAGAGAAGCGGTTGATGAAACGCTCGGTTGGTGCCTTGGCATCCTGTGCCTCTTCCACCAGCTTCACCACACGCGCAATAGTGTTGTCAGCTGCCGCAGCGGTTACACGGACACGCAAAACGCCGTCACCATTAATCGTGCCGGCAAAGATATTTTCGCCCTCGCCTTTATTCACCGGCGTACTTTCACCGGTTACAGGGGCTTCATCAATGGCGCTTTCACCAGCGACAATTTCACCATCGGCGGGAATACGATCGCCCGGACGCACGACAATCATATTGCCTGGCTGCAACTGATCGGCAGGAACTTCAACCGTTGCAGAGCCCTGCTCCAGATAAGCAATTTTAGGCACCAGATCGCTCAAAGACTGAATGCTGGCGCGCGCCTTACCGGCTGCCACACCTTCCAGCAATTCACCCACCAGAAAGAGAAACACCACGGCTGCGGCTTCTTCTGCCGCACCAATAAAGATCGCGCCGACAGCGGCAATCGTCATCAGCATTTCAATGGAAAAGACAGTGCCATTTAATGCACCCATTACCGCACGACGGGCAATCGGCACCAACCCCAGCAGCATGGCAGCCAAAAACGCATAGAGTGCAACAGGCGGATAAAGAAGACCGATAATATAAGCCCCGACCAGACCACCACCACTGATAAACATCAGCTTGGCTTTGGCCGTTTGCCACCATTTTGGCGGTATTTTTTTGACCACCGCGACGACAGGTATTGTCGCGTGTAAATGGCCATGATCGTGATCGTGATCGTGATCGTGATCGTGACAATGTGGTTGTTTTTTTGTCTTGGCAAGAGGCGAATCGGTCAGAGCAATTTTATAGCCCAGACTTTGCACTTTTTTCATAATCTCGGCATCCAGATTGCCGTCTGTGCTGATGGTCATCGAACCATTGGTAACCGATACCGAAACTGCCTCAACGCCTTTAATGCGGCGCACGGCTGTTTCCACCTTACCAGCACAGGATCCGCAATCCATGCCCTCGATCTGAAAACGCTTTTCAGTAATGCCGCTTGTCTGTGGTGCATCGCGGCTGACTTTATAGCCAAGACTTTCCACTTTACGGATGATCTCAGCGTCACGGTCACCCTGAGTGCTAACCTTCATGGAACCACTCGTGACCGACACCGAAACATCCTCCACGCCTTCAACACGACGCACGGCTGTATCAATTTTGGTTGCGCAGGATGCACAATCCATACCTTCAATCTGATAGCGGATTTGCTGGCTGCTTCTGCTCGAATCCCCTGCCATAATGACTACTCCTTGAATCTTAATTGGAGACAGCCTACTTCCTCTAGTGACTAGAGGAGCAAGAGTAAAAATGGCAAATTTCACTATTGGAGAAGTTTCGGCTGGCAGCGGCGTCAAAGTGCCGACAATCCGTTATTATGAACAGTCCGGTCTTATGCCGGCACCGGAACGAAGTGAAGGCAACCGCCGTCTTTATGAACAGGCCGATATTCGCCGATTGATCTTTATCAGGCACGCGCGTGAGCTCGGCTTTGAAGTCGAAGCTATCCGTGCTTTGCTGCACTTGCAGGATAATCCCGGTCAGCCCTGCACCATTGCAGATCAATTGGCGCGTGAAAGGCTGATTGATGTGGAGAAGCGCATTGCTAAATTAATGGCTTTAAAAGCAGAATTGCAAAAAATGCTGGAAAGCTGTGCTCATGGCCGCGTGGATGAATGCCGTGTCATTGAAGTTTTAAGCAATCATGACGAGTGCATTCACCACCAATCCTCATGATTTACGTTTGAAAATCATGTCCTTTGCTGCCAGAACCGCACCGGCAGTAATGAGTAAACAAGCGGCCAGAATACGCCAGCTCGGTTCGGCAGCACCCGCCACAATTAACACAAGCGTGGATAATAGAGGCGCTGCATAGCTGGCTGCACCCAAGACCTGAATATTGCCGCGCTTGACACCATAATCCCATGCATAAAAGGCCGCCCCCACCGGCAAAAGCCCCAAGCCCAAAATGGCCACCCACTGGCTGGTATTTTCCGGCCAGACGGTTTGTTCCAGCATCAAATGGCAAAGCAGTGATAAAACCGCAGTTGCTGCACAAAAGCCGGTCACAGCATCGGTGGGCACTTGCTTGAAGCGGCGAGACAACAATGAATAGGTGGCCCACGTCACCGCACAAAGTGCCGCCACCAGATAACCAAAGCCATAACGGGCATCAAAGCCAATGCCGCCACCTTTGGTCACCACCAGCACCATACCGCCAAGCCCCAGCAGCGTTCCGGCAATGTGATAATATTTCAATTTCTCACCCGGCATCAAAGCAGAGCCAACAACGATCAAGAGTGGCCACAGATAAGCGATCAGACTGGCATCGACGGGCGGCGCATTGCGCAATGCGGTAAAATATAAAAAGTGGTAGCCGAACAGCCCGACCACGCCCACCAGCCACACAACAGCTGGCTGGCGAAGATTTTTGATCGCTTGCGGTCGCCAAATCCAGGAAATGATCCCTAAACAAGCTCCAATAGCAAAGCTCATGGCTGAAAGCTGAAATGGCGGCACCTGACCTGACGCAGCCGTGAATAAAGCGAGCAAAGCCCACATAAGAATGGCTGCAAAGCCAACCAGAGTTGCCACGTCCCCTCCCGTTTCAATTCCCCCTGACCACACGTCCCCTGTGTTGTCAGTTCACTGACTGGAATGCGATCAGTTTACTTTTTCAAAACGCGTGGCTGAAACTTTAACCGTTCCTATTTTTGTGCCGATGCGTGCTTCTACCGGGGCATAAATGCCTGAATTTCCAAGTGTTGCAAAACTTATACTGATCTTACTCTTATTGGCCAGATAATTAATTGATTCTTTGTCCTTTTGATAACCACCCAGCGGCACAAAGCGAGCGGTACATTCCACGGTTTCACCTTTAAAACCTTTAGTGGAATATTTGCCCTTTCCCGAATAGGTCAAACGTAAATCAGCCCGCGTCTGACCATCAAAGGTTTTCAAGACTTGTGCACAAACATCCTGCGGTGATTTTGCCCTAATCATCATCGCTGAAATCGGATCGGAAATGTTTTTCAAATGTACTTCGGTCAGCGCTACCCAAGGATCGCGTTTTTTTACTGCCGGTGAATTTTTGGTATCTGTTACACGGCCATTAGCAAAACGGATCGTCGTCGATTTGGCTTTTTTCTTATGTTGATATTGCAAATGATAAGAGCTTGGCCAAAAACTGCCCTTAGCCATTTTGCCGTTGATCGACAAGGTGCCATCGGTCTGATCGAAGATACGAGCGATTCCCGAACTGGCAAAATCACCTTTCAAAATATAATCATTCTGGCCAATATGGGTCTGCGTATTGGCGCGGGCAATCGTCAAACCAATGATAGAAATCCTGTATTGGGTGGCATAAACATCATCAGCATACGCTGAAGCATTTTGCGACATTAAGCTTGCAAAACCGACAGACCCCACCAATAAAAATTTTATAATCGACATAAAGAGGCCTCCGTTCGGTGATTCAAACCATATTTGCAGCAAATTTATCCTTTAAAACTTGTATTGAAGTGTGAAACAGCTAAAATAGGCAAAGTTATGTTTCGTTAACTTATCCCGCATAAAGAGCGTCAAGCCGATCTTTTGTGGCAAGTAAGACCAAGCAAAATAGCCTTGACGTTGCAAAGCGACTTGACTGTTTGCGCTCCGGACACTATAGAAACGCAACTTTCCCTTTAGGCCGCCTGTCCGATATTGCGCGCCAGCAGCAGTTTTAGCTGTGATGTGTATTAGTTCGGGCATTCAGGTCGGGGCCTTGAGAAACAGAATTTTGAAGGTGAGACCAAAATGTCCCGCGCTTGTGAATTGACCGGTAAAGCGGTCCAATACGGCAACAATGTCAGCCACGCGAACAACAAGACGCGTCGCCGCTTTTTGCCAAACCTTTGCAACGTAACCCTGATGTCCGATGCTTTGGGCATGAGCTATCGTTTGCGTGTTTCCGCCCATGCTCTGCGTTCCGTAGAACATCGCGGTGGTTTGGATTCATTCCTTGCTAAATCAGACGACAAAGAGCTGTCACAGCGCGCACGTCTTCTGAAGCGCCAGATTGCTAAAAAGCAAGCTGAAGCTGTAAGCGCTTAATATTTAAGCCTTTTATGGCCAAATAATCGCGGGGTCGGCCTTGGTCGACCCTTTTTGCTGTCCTAAGATCCCAGATCTGCAACTGGTTCCATTACCCAGGATAAAAAAATGTTCAGTGAACGAACTTTAAATACCCGCACTTTGATTCCAGCTGTTTTGGCTCTGCTGCCGGCTATCTTGGCAATGTGCGTATCTGTTGCCGCCTCCAATATCCTTGTCCAGTATCAGTTCAACTATTTCGGACTTGGCGATATTCTCACTTGGGGTGCCTTCACCTATCCGCTGGCGTTCCTCGTCAATGACCTCACCAATCGCCGCTATGGCCCGCAGGCTGCGCGTAAAGTGGTGTTGGCAGGTTTTGTGCTTGGCGTGATTATGTCGATCTGGCTGGCAACACCGCGAATCGCTATTGCATCCGGCAGTGCATTTTTATTCGCGCAAATGCTCGATATCAGCGTCTTTGACCGTTTGCGCCGTTTATCATGGTGGAAAGCCCCCTTTGCCGCCGCTATGCTTGGCTCGGTGCTGGATACTATTTTGTTTTTCTCCATCGCTTTTGCCGCGCAATTTGCGTGGATCGACCAGATGACCGGCCACACTGATTCTTCACTCACCGAAATTGTGCCATTTCTAGGCCAGCCGGTAGCGCTGTGGATGTCGCTGGCGATTGGTGATTTCCTCATCAAAGTTATCATGGGCACGCTGATGCTGGTGCCTTATGGCGCGATTCTGGCAATCTTCATGCCAGCGGTTTATTCACCTGACAAAACCCGTTAAAAATACATTCTCAGCCGCTTGTTTCAAAATAGCGGCTCTTCCTTCTTTATCTGATGAAATTTCCAAACCGGTTTGCCGAAACGCTGATTTTACGCTTTACTAGAGCTTTCAATCAAATGTTTCTGCACCGGTTTTCTTTTTTCAGATAAGGATTTTTTTAAATGTCTTTGCACAAACAAAAGCTTCGTCTCGTGATTATAACCGGTGCCAGCTCCGGCATTGGCCTTGCCACGGCGAAACTGTTTGCAAAGCGCGGTTATCCGTTGGTGCTCTTGGCGCGCCGTCTTGAAATCATGGAAGCGCTGCATTTGCCGCACATCCTATGCAAGGCTGTGGATGTGACTGATCGCGCAGGCTTGATTGAGGCGGTTAAACAGGCTGAAAGCCTCTATGGTGCAGCCGATGTAATCATCAATAATGCAGGCGTCATGTTGCTGGGCGATATGACCAATCAAAACCCTGATGAATGGGATCGTATGCTGGAGGTCAATGTCAAAGGATTGCTTAATGGCATCCATGCGGTGGCAGGCTCAATGGTTAAGCGTCAGCATGGCACAATCATCAAAGCCGGCTATGAAGACTGGAAGAAAAATATGGGTGCATCCGTGTTGAGTCCTGAAGATGTCGCGCGTGCCATTTTCTATGCTTATGAGCAACCGCAGGGTGTTTGTATCCGGGAAATTGTGCTGGCTTCAACACGCCAACAAGCGTGAATTAAAGACTGAAACATAAAAAAGCCTCCGGAAACGAACTGCTTCCGGAGGCTTTTTTAATAGGTCTGAGACTCAGATCAGCGTTTTGAACCGCCTTTATGTCCCTGTTCTTCAAAGAGTGAAGCAAGCTGTTCGGTCATCGCGCCCGCCAGTTCTTCGGCATCGACAATCGTCACCGCGCGCTGATAGTAACGGGTCACGTCATGGCCGATACCAATTGCAATCAGCTCGACCGGTGAGCGCGTTTCAATCTCTTCAATCACGCCACGCAAATGACGTTCAAGATAGTTGCCGGGATTAACCGAAAGCGTAGAATCGTCAACCGGCGCACCATCAGAGATTACCATCAGTATTTTACGCTGCTCAGAACGCGCCAGCAAACGCTGATGTGCCCAAATAAGCGCTTCACCGTCGATATTCTCTTTCAGCAGCCCTTCCCTCATCATCAGGCCAAGATTGCGACGTGCACGTCTCCACGGGGCGTCTGCAGCCTTATAAATGATATGGCGAAGGTCATTCAGACGACCTGGTGCTGCTGGCTTGCCACGCGCAAGCCATGCTTCACGCGATTGACCGCCCTTCCATGCTTTGGTGGTAAAGCCCAAAATTTCGACTTTAACGCCGCAACGCTCCAGAGTGCGTGCCAGAATATCAGCGCAAGTTGCTGCGACAGTAATCGGACGACCACGCATTGAGCCGGAATTATCAATCACCAGTGTCACCACTGTATCGCGGAAATCCGTATCGCGTTCCCATTTATAAGAAAGCGGCTGAGTCGGGTCGATCACCACACGCATCAAACGTGCGGTATCAAGATAGCCCTCTTCCAGATCGAAATCCCATGAACGGTTTTGCTGCGCCATCAAACGACGTTGTAAACGGTTGGCAAGCCGGCCAACAACGCCTTGCAAATTGGCAAGCTGCTTGTCGAGAAAACCGCGCAAGCGCTCAAGCTCTGCCTCATCGCACAGATCGGTTGCTTCCACCGTTTCGTCAAACTCACGGGTGAAAACTTTATAATCAAGCTGCTGCGCCAGATTATCAAACGGTTGCCCCGGACGACGGGCTTCGCCCGGCGTTTCGGCATCGATTTCCTCGCCGTCATCCAGATCGTCCGAATTAGCGTCAGTGGCTTCCATTTCGCCCTGTTCGCCGTCATCACTGGAATCTTCCGATTCTTCGTTTTCCGTCTGGTCAGAGCCTTCCTGCTCTTCAGCACCGCCGTCTTCGTTTTCTTCCGGGTCTGGCGTATCGTCGCTCTGTTCCTCATTATTATCGTCTTGAGGATTTTGTGATAAGTCTTCCGCCATTTCCATCGAAGCCAGCATATTGCGCACAACACGCGCAAACGCATCCTGATCTTCTAGGTTTTCGACCAAATGCTCGATATCCGCACCGGCTTTGTCTTCGATCCAGTCGCGCCACAAATCCAGCAAATTGCCGGCTTCTTTCGGCGCCTCACGACCGGTCAGCTTTTCACGGATCAGCAAAGAAACAGCCTCTTCGAGAGGAGCCTCTTCTTTTTCCATGACAGCTGTATAATTGGCGCGAGCATATTTATCGGCCAGCATAGAGCTTAAATTATCGCCGACACCAACCATGGCACGTGCGCCGATGGCTTCAACGCGCGCTTGTTCAACCGCGTCAAAAATAGCGCGCGCCTGTTTGCCTTCCGGTGCCAGACCTGCATGAATGCGCGGATTATGGCGCGCTTGACGCAACGCCATCGAATCGCCCAAACCACGCGTGATAGCAATATCATTCGCGGTTGGTCGCTTCGGCAGATCCGGCAATCTGGCACGATTGCCGGTCAAAGCCGGACGATCATTACTGAAACCGACCTCGAACTCGTTGGAACCGGCAATAGCCCGCATACATGCGGTTACTGCCCGTTTGAACGGTTCCGAATCGATTGGCGTTTGCCGCCTCTGCCGCGAATTATCGCCTGCACCTGCCCCTATTCCGGCCATCACAATTCACCGCTTTCAAGCCAGAGCGACGTTAACTGCCGATTCTGGCAATTCAGCACCAAATGCACGTTGGTAGAACTCAGCCACAATCGCGCGTTCCAGCTCATCACATTTGTTAAGGAATGTTACGCGGAAAGCAAAGCCCACATCATTGAAGATTGCAGCATTTTCAGCCCAAGTAATTACTGTACGCGGGCTCATCACGGTGGACAAATCGCCATTGATGAAAGCCTGACGGGTCATATCGGCAACGCGCACCATCTTATTGACGATGTCGCGGCCTTCTTCATTCTGGTAATGTTTGGCTTTGGCCAAAATGATTGCAACTTCATTGTCATGCGGCAGATAGTTCAAGGTGGTCACGATTGACCAACGGTCCATCTGTGCCTGGTTGATCTGCTGTGTACCGTGATAAAGACCGGTCGTATCGCCCAAGCCCACAGTGTTGGCGGTCGCAAACAAACGGAAAGATGGGTGCGGATTGATGACGCGGCTCTGATCGAGCAGTGTCAAACGGCCTGAAGCTTCCAGCACGCGCTGGATCACGAACATCACATCAGGGCGACCGGCATCATATTCATCGAACACCAGCGCAACATTGCGCTGATAAGCCCAAGGCAGAATACCATCTTTAAATTCGGTAATCTGCATACCGTCTTTGACAACGATTGCATCTTTGCCGACGAGATCAATACGGCTGACATGACTGTCGAGGTTGACGCGGATACAAGGCCAGTTGAGGCGTGCTGCAACCTGTTCGATATGGGTGGACTTACCAGTACCGTGATAGCCCGACACCATAACGCGGCGGTTATAGGCAAAGCCTGCAAGGATCGCCAATGTTGTTTGTTTATCAAATAGATAATCAGGATCGATGTCCGGCACATTCGAATCAGTCATCGAAAATGCAGGAACCTGCAAATCGGAATCAATCCCGAATACTTCGCGTACCGATACTGTTGTATCCGGCAAATTGGTGATATCCCGCTCAACCTTATTCATCATGCCTCCAAAGCGGCAGGGGAGGAGAACCAGCCGCTCATTCCTTTTGCTTTCTCGCAAGCTATCCGCGTTTTTTAAACAACGGGATGCCCTGTTAAATAATGCGGGCATCTTGGCATGAGCTGTAGATAACGCTATGCGACAAAAAATGTCCGTCTGTACTTCACATTTTTTCTAACGTCTGAACTGTCACGGTTCAAGCTGAACTCGTGCCGTGATCAGATATTTATTTCACTGTTTTAACCAAAAGAGCAATAAATACTCAAATATAAAGCAGTGTTACATTCATTATTGAAGCTTTTACGAGCAAAAACCCGATGACTTCAACAATTGATAGGCTTGAATAACATCACGGAAGCGGTCTTCCGAAGCGCGATCACCGCCATTACGGTCGGGATGGTGCTGCTTCACCAATTCCTTATATTTGGTTTTGATGTCATCGCTTGAAGCGCTGGCATCCAATCCTAATGTCCCAAGCGCTTTTGCCTCCAAAGCACGTGGTTTGCGCAATTGTGCCGCTGCGCGGGCATTATCCTTCTGGTCTTTAAACAAGTTGAAAGGATCGCGTATACGGTTGTGATAAGCCGCCGACCCTGAGCGCATTCGTGCCATATCGGGCGAAGTGCGGGAAGCACCGGATGCTGAGTTAGACGAGGTTGTCCAAGTAGGCCGGTTGCCGGTCAGAGCTTCCTTTTGCAAACGTGCAATTTCACCGTCTGAAACGCCGGAGAAATAGTTAAAGCTCTTATTATATTCCCTGACATGATCGATACAAAAATGAAAATACTCACCTTCACGATCACGTCCGACCGGCGCTTTATGCGTTCCAGGTTTGAGGCATCCATCCCATCGGCAATCAGGCACCGACGACTTAGCCTCGGCCTTCTTCTTACCACCAATACGAATGCTGTCGAAATATTTTGAATTGATTGTCATGATGTCAAATTATGCGGATAAAGAGTTTTCAAACAAGAATTGACTTTTTATCATGATGCAGATTCATGATAAAGCGAGGACGAAACATCTGCTTCCTGTGCGGATTTGCCCCACATCAAGACGTAATCACGTCACTTATATGGGAGTTAGTACCTATATGGGGAGAAGTTGAGCAAATGTCCATGAATAACAGCATACAAACTACCATTGAACAGAAACTTAATCAGGCTTTCTCTCCTGAATTTCTAGAAGTACGCAATGAAAGCCACCTGCATGCTGGCCATCATCACGAAGAAAACGGCCATCATGAGACCTATGACGGCACCGGAGAGACACATTTTCGTGTCATTATCATCACTGATAAATTTATCGGTCTTTCCCGTATTGCCCGCCATCGTGCCATCAACGAGTTACTGAGCGACGAGCTCAACAATGGCGTTCATGCTTTAGCGCTTGAACCAAGCGCGCCGGGTGAAGCAACCCGCCGCTAATTTTCCAAACATTTACCTTAAGGGAGCTGATATGCAAGCTCCCTCAGATTTCATATTCAGCCGGTTGATTGGCATTGGTCGGCTTGCCTTCTGCATCCAGTGCCACGATTCGCAATCGCGCCAACCGGTTCTTTTCCCGCTTCAAAACGGTAAAACGCTTGTTGTGGAATGTGAAAGCCTGCTTCACATCCGGAATGGACTGCGTCTCATGAATGACGAGACCTGCAATGGTTGTGGCTTCTTCATCAGGCAATGACCAGTCAAGCGCTCGATTCAAGTCACGGATCGGCAATGAACCGTCAACAATATATGAGCCGTCCGGCTGCGGACGCACGCCCTGCATATCGATATCATGCTCATCGGCAATATCGCCGACAATCTCTTCCAGAATATCTTCCAATGTGACCAGACCCTGCACATCACCATATTCATCCACGACAATGGCTATATGGGCTTTGCGGCGCAAAAAGGCGTTGAGCTGATCCTGCAATGTGGTTGTATCCGGCACAAACCACGGTTTTGTAGCAACTTTCATGATGTCGATACGGGAAAAGTCATTATCGACATCATAAAGCGCACGCACCAGATCTTTGGTGTGAATGATGCCGACAATATTATCAATATCATCGCGCCATAACGGCATACGCGTATGCGAGCTGGCCAGAATTTCTTTCACCAAAACGTCAGCCGGATCATCGGCATTGATTGTACCCATAGCGGTGCGGTGTACCATCACATCGCTGACTTCCAGCTCGCGCAAATCGAGCAAACCGCCCAACTGGTCACGGTCGGATTTGATCACTGAGCCATCACGGTGCAAAACTTCCACCGCACCGCGCAGCTCTTCCTGCGGAGAAAGCATCGAGCTGCCAGTCGCCAGATTAACGCCGCAAAGTTTTAAAATCACACGGACAATCCAGTTCACCACACTGGAAAGCGGGCCAATAATGCTAACCACAACTGAGGTTGGGCGGGCTACAGCTAAAGCAAACCGATCAGGTGTGGAAATTGCCCATGATTTTGGCAACACTTCTGCAAAAATAACCAGAATGATCGTCATAGCAATCGTTGCATAAGCCACGCCTGCATCACCAAACAGGCTCATAAAAATACTGGTCGCCAAAGAAGACGCCAAGATATTAGCCAGATTATTGCCGATCAGCAATGCACCGATAAGACGGTCGCGCCGCGCAATCAAACGCTGAACGATTGTGGCGCGTTCATCACCCTGCTGCTCGAAACCCAACATCCGAGCACGTGAAGCTGCGGTGAGTGCCGTTTCAGAGCCTGAGAAAAAGCCTGAGAAAATCACACATAAAAGGATAATACCGCACATGATCCATAATGTGGCCGTCATCGGAATTCTCCGTATTCATGAGCTTTGCTGGCTCAATTGGTTTTAACGCAGCAACTGCGGCAATACAAAAACAACATTTACAAAGCAGTAAAAAAGCAGAATTTAACGGTTCAGGCTTTCTTTCAAAAACTCTAATACGGCAGAGTGTGGCACATCTTTGGCAATGAAACTCTCACCGATGCCGCGGGTCAAAATAAATGTCAGTGCACCGCGCGACACTTTTTTATCCTGCGCAATGGAAGCCATCAGGCTTGTCGCGTCCGGCAAACCACCCGGCACCTGTGAAAGCTTTGTCGGCAGACCCACAGCCTGCAAATGAGCTTCCACACGTTCGGCTGCTTCCACCGAAGATAGGTTCATACGGGCAGAAAAACGATAGGCCAGCGCCATACCAATTGCCACACCTTCTCCATGAACCAGACGGGATGAGTCGTAATTGGTTGCTGTTTCCAGCGCATGGCCGAATGTATGGCCAAGATTCAGCAAAGCCCGGTCACCATGTTCACGCTCGTCACGCGCCACAACGGCAGCCTTGGAGCGGCAGGATTCCGCAATGGCATGGGTACGCGCTGTACCACCGGCAAACACATCGTTCCAATTCTGCTCTAGCCATGCAAAGAAATCTGGGCGGTCGATCAGACCATATTTGGCCACTTCCGCATAACCGGCACGAAATTCGCGCGGGGATAAAGTGTTCAAAACACCGGTATCGGCCAGCACCAATTGAGGCTGATAGAAAACACCGACCAGATTTTTACCATGCGCCGTATTGATGCCGGTTTTTCCGCCAACGGAAGAATCGACCTGCGCCAATAAAGATGTCGGGATTTGAATGAACTTCATGCCGCGACGCACAATGCCCGCAACAAAGCCGCTCAAATCACCAATCACGCCGCCGCCAAGGGCGACTACGGCATCACCGCGCTCCAGACGTGCCGCCAGAACAGCATTGGTAACAGTTTCCAGCGTGGCAAAAGCTTTGGATTTTTCACCCGCAGATACAATAATCGGCGTTGCCTCAATACCTTTATGCGCAAGACTTGCAGTCAACCGCTCCAGATGATGTTTGGCGACATTTTCATCTGTCACCACGGCAACACGGATTTTACCAAGACGTGCCGCGATTTCCGCGCCCGCGCGCTCAATCAGCTTGTCACCGATGATAATGTCATAAGAACGATCTCCCAGCACAACCGGAACTGTCACGGTATCAACATTGTTATTTGTTGCGTCTGTATGCGGGGCATTCATTCTTGTGTCTCCTCTGGGGCAGTTAGCTGTCTTATTCAGTTCTTTTCAGCTTCAAGATGTTCGAGCAACAGATCGATTACTTCGCTGGCAATCACGTCTTTGCGGTCTTCTCGCGACATGAAACGCAAATTTGCCTGTGCATAAACCGGATAGCGTTCATCAATCAGGCGGCTCATCACACCACGCGGGTCGGCATTTTTCAAAAGCGGCCGGTTCTGGCGTCTTGAAACACGCTCCATCAACACATCAAGCTCGGCATCAAGCCATAAAGAAATGCCGTGATCTGCAATGCTTTGACGGGTTTCAGCATTCATATAAGCGCCACCACCGGTGGCCAGCACCATCGGGCCTGCCTCCAGCAAACGCAGGATCACGCGACGTTCCAGATCACGAAACTCCACCTCACCGTAACTTTCAAAAAGTTCGGTCACGCTCATACGTGAAGCGCCTTCAATTTCATTGTCGCCGTCTTTAAAAGCCAAACCCAACATCGTCGCTATCTTTTTGCCGATAGTGGACTTGCCCGCTCCCATAAGCCCCACGAGAACCAGAACGCGAGAACCGAGCAATTCTTTTACCCGTTCAGCATTCTCATGGAGATGTGTATTTTTATTACTGCTTGTCATTGCCCTCATCCGGTCTGCTGATTTGGTTCCACATGAAAACACAGCCTACGTCAATTGCTTTATCGGGCTTTCGCCGCAAAAACGCATTATAATACGGTTCAATAATAGAGAGCCTTGCTTTCCGAAGAGCTTGCGAGCATAAAAACCTTATGCCCACACTGACACGTCTGGTTCTGGTTCTCGCTCTGATCGCCGCTGCCGTTTATGGTATCATGTTGGCGTTGGTTACCTATGTGAAACCGGTACAAACTGATATCACCATTAAAATTCCGGCTAAAGACCTTAATCCTGTGCCACTTTCTCCCCCTGTTGCACCAGTTTCAAGTAATGATGAAGATGATACTTTATCTGAGGAAAAAGATTGAACATGCGTGCAGCTGTTGCGATTGAAAGCTTTCTGGAAATGATGAGTGCCGAGCGAGGTGCTGCACAAAACACGCTTGAATCCTATCGGCGCGATCTGGAGGCTTGTGCAGACTTTTTGAAGGAAAAGTCCGTCAATCTGGTAGAAGCACAGCCGCAGGATTTGCGCGATTGCCTCAATCAAATGGCAGTTTTGGGTTTTGCAGCCAGTTCGCAGGCGCGCCGTCTTTCGTCTCTCAAACAGTTCTTCCGCTTTCTTTATACAGAAAACCTGCGTGGCGATGACCCGACCGGCACGCTCGATGCGCCGAAAAAACAAATGTCTTTGCCTAAAATCATGAGCGAAGATACGGTTTCCAAACTGCTGGATCGCGCGCAAGCAGAGGCTGAAACACCACCGCCACCGCTGACAAAGTTTCAATGCGTGCGCCTTTATGCGTTGCTTGAAACACTATACGCGACAGGTTTGCGCGTTTCCGAACTTGTTAGTCTGCCGGTGAGTGTGGCGCGTTCCGACCAGCGTTTTTTGCTGGTACGCGGTAAAGGTTCCAAAGAACGGATCGTCCCATTATCATCAAAAGCGCGTGATGCTTTACAGTTTTATCTGGATTTGCGCGGTGCACGTGCTGATTATGAAGATAATCCCTGGCTTTTTCCGGCACCATCCGAAAGCGGCCATTTGGCGCGTCAGGTCTTTGCCCGTGATTTAAAAGCCTTGGCCGCACGCACCGGTATTTCTGCAAATAGTGTATCGCCTCACGTTCTTCGCCATGCTTTTGCCAGTCATTTATTGCAAAATGGCGCTGATTTACGCGCGGTTCAGCAATTATTAGGACATTCGGACATCTCTACGACACAAATTTACACCCATGTTCTCGAAGAAAGACTGCACAAACTTGTAAATGATCACCACCCGCTTGCCGATTGAGCTCGCGGAAGGTATGAGAAGAAAAAACTTTTGCCTCGGATTTGCACTTTGGGGTAAGAATGAATATCTATAACTTGTCGAGGCTCAGTCCTCATGAGACCCAACACGTTTGCTTTGAAAAACGCATACACAGTCAGGCCATATGTACAATTACCTCGATTTTGAAAAACCAGTCGCCGATCTTGAAGGTCAAATTCTCCAGCTGAAAAAGCTCAGTGAAGAAGATGGCAGCGTCGATATGAGCGACGAAATCAAACGCCTTGAAAAGCGTTCTTCAGATGCTTTGCGCGATCTTTATCGCAAGCTGACACCATGGCAGAAAACACAAGTTGCCCGCCATCCAGATCGTCCGCATTGCCTGGATTACATCAATCATCTGTTCACCGAATTCACGCCGCTGGCCGGTGACCGTAAATTTGCCAATGACGACGCATTGCAAGCTGGTTTTGCCCGTTTCAACGGTGAAGCTGTTGCGGTGCTTGGTCAGGAAAAAGGCCATGACACCAAAACCCGCTTGAAGCACAATTTTGGTTCGGCTCGTCCTGAAGGCTATCGCAAAGCTGTGCGCGTGATGGAAATGGCTGACCGTTTTGGTCTGCCGGTTATTTCCCTTGTTGATACGGCAGGTGCTTATCCGGGCATCAGCGCGGAAGAACGCGGTCAGGCAGAAGCCATTGCGCGTTCAACAGCTGCCAGCCTCAATCTGAAAGTGCCGATGATTTCCATCATCCTTGGTGAAGGTGGTTCGGGTGGCGCGATTGCAATCGCTGTTGCCAACCGCGTTTACATGCTGGAAAACTCCATCTACTCGGTTATTTCACCGGAAGGTGCAGCTTCCATTCTGTGGCATGATTCGACGCGTGCTAAAGATGCAGCAGCCAATATGCGTATCACCGCGCAGGATCTGTTCGAGCTGAAAGTTATTGACGGCATTATCCCTGAAGCTATGGGCGGTGCGCATCGTGACCGTGTTGCAGCAATGGATGCCACCGGCGAAATCATTGCCGCATCTTTGCGCTCGATGAAGGGTGTTGATGGTGAAACATTGAAGCAGGAACGCCGCAAGAAGTTCCTCGAAATAGGCAGAAACATCTAATCTCTGCCTATCCATTTAAAATTTAAAAAAGCCCGGTATTGTCACAATACCGGGCTTTTTTATGCGATTATATCAGCCTGTTACAAACTGTTACCTCGCTTATTATCGCTCATAGATTTGTCTAATTTGCGTAATATTCAATTATTACTTAGACTTAAACTATGGATGAGAAACTACGCCGGAATAACCAAAAATAGCGGGAATTGCTAAAAAAGCTTTCTTTGGCTAACTAATTCAGCGGTTTGTCAACCTAACTGAAAGGTTTTCAGGCTAGACTTTTTCTTTCCAAAGGCCGATCAATCGGTCATATTGATGATGTGTCGCACGAGTTAAGTAGGCATGACGGGTATGAAAATCAGAACCGCAATTTTTGCAAGCTTGATGGCTTCCGTGCTTTTAGCCGGTTGTCAGGGCTCTGTATTTGACGATGTCGCACGTAAAGCTGAAAAGCCGCTACCGCAGAAAATCGTCAATCAAATGAAGGCAAAGGGCATGACCCGCACTTCGCCTGTCATGGTTCGTATTTTCAAAGAAGAAGGTGTTTTAGAGGTCTGGAAACAGAAAAATAATGGCCGCTACGACATGATTTCTTCCTATGAAATCTGTAAATGGTCGGGCAAACTCGGCCCTAAATTTGTGGAAGGTGACCGTCAGGCGCCGGAAGGTTTCTACACCGTTTATCCAGGCCAGATGAATCCGAACTCACAATATTATCTGGCCTTTAATATGGGCTTCCCTAATGCTTATGATCGTGCCCATGGCCGCACCGGTCAGCATTTGATGGTACATGGCGCCTGCTCGTCAGCCGGTTGCTATTCAATGACCGATGAGCAAGTTTCAGAAATTTACGCCTTTGGCCGCGATGCCTTTGTCGGTGGTCAGCGTGCATTCCAAATTCAGGCATTTCCTTTCCGGATGACTGCCGCCAATATGGCGCGCTATCGCAACGATCCTAATTATGAATTCTGGAAAATGCTCAAGCAAGGCTATGATGCTTTTGAAGTGACCAAAGTGCCGCCAAAAGTGGATGTGTGCGAAAAGCGCTATGTCTTCAATAATAATGCTATTCCTAGCGGTAGTCCGGCAACGGCTGCCTGCCCGCCGACCATGCAATCGGAAACAATCAGCACAGCCTTCACCAGCTATCACAAAACTTACGAAGCCGCATTTAGTGCAGCAACCACCAAAAGCGGCAAACCTCTGTCACCTTCCATTGCAGGACTGGCTGAGGCTAAACTGGTTTCTACCTGGAGTGCAGCGCGCGCCCGCGGTGAAAAAGTTTCACGTGAACCACCATCCCTAAACTATTCAGTTCCAGCGGCTACACCAGCCGCAACGCCTTCCGCCACAACGCCCGCAAGTGTTCCGGCGCCACTGCCGGCCAGTATTCAAAACGAAACTCCGGCGAGCGTCCCTGTCCCTTCTGGCAATCCGGCAGTTACACCGGCAGCTGCTGAAGGCAGTATTATGGTGCAAGAAGCAAACCAGCCGGCAGATACAACTGTCACCGGTGCCGTACCTGAGAAAAAAAGCCTCTGGGGCATATTCAAAAAATAATGGATATGTCTGAGAAGAAGCAGGTCGTCATTTACGATTTACGCGGGCTTAACTGCCCGCTTCCAGTGTTGAAAACACGGCGTAAATTGCAAGGTCTGGCAAGCAAAGATGTACTGGAAGTGCACACCACTGATCCAATGTCACGCCTCGACATTCCGCATTTTTGCACAAATGAAGGCCACACCATCATTCATCAAGAAAATGATGGTGTTGTCTTTATCTTCCGCATTGAAAAAGCCTGAACTTACTTCAGTCTAAAGCCGGGAATAGCCAACGGATTATCCGTCATTGCAGCCCCATCTGCCTGGTCAATGCCAGGCCGGCCTAAGAATGCATTGAACAAATCGCGGATATAGTTTTCATCCAGATCTTTGACGATCATCACCAGCACAGTCTGCGGCTTGCCTTCCGGCCATTGCGGCAGACGTGCAGGCGGATGGAAAATCTTTTGCACACCGTGAATGACCAGCGGGCGATCCGGATCTTCTGCAATCTGCACAATACCCTTGACCCGCAAGAGTTTGTCACCATGGCTTGAGCGCAATAGATCAACAAACATCTCGAAAGCAGAAAACGGCACCGGCAGATCATGCTTTAATGCAAAAGTGCGAATAGCCGTATCATGATGATGGTGGTGATGCTCATGGCTGCAATCTTCGCCACAAACATGATCATGCGCATGATCGTGATCATGTTTGTGATGATCCTCATCATCAAAAACATCTGCATTCAGCCAGCGCTGCACGTCGGCTGTTTTCTTTTCCGGATTATAAAGACCGCATTCAAACAGGTTTGCATAATCGGTTCGTTGATCTGAAACATTCAACAATTCGGCTGATGGATTAAGCAGGCGAATACGCTGCAACAAATGCTCATAAGCGACCTTGTCATCAACCAGATCGGTTTTGGTGATAATGATACGGTCAGCCATCGCAATCTGCTTCACCGCTTCTTCATGCGCATCCATGGTAGCCATCGCATTGACAGCATCAATCGTTGTCAGCACACCATCCAAGCGGAAAGCCTGCAACAAAACCGGATGCCCCATAATGGCATTCAGAACCGGCCCCGGATCAGCCAAGCCTGTGGTTTCAATCACCACACGTTTTAAAGCTTTCAGCTGACCGGTTTGCAAGCGGTCAATCAGATCGGCCAGTGTGTCGACCAGCTCACCACGCACAGTGCAACAAATACAACCGTCAGCAAGCTCGATCACGCCATCGCTGGATTGTTCGACCAGCAAATGATCAATGCTGATTTCGCCAAATTCATTGATGATCACAGCCGTATCGGTGAGTGCAGGATCTTTCAGCAATCGGTTTAACAGGGTGGTTTTTCCCGAACCGAGAAATCCTGTCAGAACGGAAACGGGAATAGGATGGCTGAACGCACTCATGACTTGATCTTACTTCCTGACGGACATTAAAATTTAAACTTCAGTTTCAAGAACCGCGCTTTGCCGGACGCTGAAGCGGGATCGGCACTTGTGAAATATGCAACTGGCCCGGTTTGGTTTCCGGTGCCTTTTGCGTCAAGCCCACTGTAATTGCGCGTGGCTCATGCTTGATATCGTGAATATAGGGGGAGTTTATTTGCATATACCCTTCCACCTCACGACCATCCCAGCGCGCTGCAATCGCTTCCTGATTACAAATCTGCGCCCGCAAATCCGCTGCAACATTAATGTTTTGACCATAAGGTGCCAGACTTCGCAAATCCGGTGCATTGGCTGCATTACCGCGGAAAGCTGTTTCCATCAGTTCGGCAGATTTAGCAGCACGGGTTTCCTGACGTTCCGCACCCAGCACCACCGACATCACTGTTCTGCCCTGACGCGTTGCCGAAGCCACCAGATTAAAGCCGGAAGCGCAAATAAAGCCGGTTTTCATACCATCTGCACCATTATAACGGCCAAGCAGAATATTACCGTTGAGCTCCTGACGGTGACCATCAGTGAAATCGAGCGCCTCAACGTTAAAATAATGCGCATATTGCGGAAACTGCTGACGCAGTGCCATACCCAATATCGCCAGATCACGTGCAGTCGTGTAATTTTGCGGATCAGGAAGACCGTGCGGATTAACAAAATGAGAGCTGCTCATTCCTAAACGTGCAGCCTCGGTATTCATCATTTTGGCAAAACCATTGACGCTGCCGCCCAAGGTTTCAGCAACCGCCACTGATACGTCATTGGCCGATTTGACCATCATGATTTTCAGTGCTGTATCAAGCGTCATCACTGAGCCGGATTTATAGCCCATTTTGCTTGGCGGTTCCTTGGCAGCGGTTACACTGATACGCACCGGCGTATCTGGTGTGACCTGCCCTGCTTCCAGCATACGGAACGCAACATAAGCGCTCATCATCTTGGTGAGCGAAGCCGGATACCAGCGCTGGAAAGCATCTTCATGGTCATAAACTTTGCCCGTTGCCACATCCACCACAATATATGGCGCTGCCACCGCGCCATTTAAGGCCGCACAACTTAATACAGTTGCGGTTAAGGCCGTTATGGAGAGGCAACATTTGATCAGTTTCAATAACATTAATTTAATTCCGTTCTGGTGCCGCTTAAAATATTCAGCATGACGTATCTAAGGCATGTGGCATAGAAAAGGCAAACAGGCATTGCTCTCATTGATGCAAAAGTAATAGTCTGTGGCAGGGAAACCACCCAAGAGTCACCGGCGACCACGCCGGTTTACTGATCAATTTCGGAGCTCATCTATGCCAGTGCTAAATCGTGCCGTTGAAATGCAATCGGAAGTCTCTGAATGGCGCCGTTATCTGCACCAAAATCCTGAATTGCTCTATGATGTTTTCAACACCGCGAAATTCGTCGAAGAAAAGCTAAAAAGCTTTGGCTGCGATGAAGTAGTAACAGGCATCGGACGCACCGGTGTTGTGGCCATCATCAAAGGCCGCCACGGTGACGGCCCTGTTATTGGTCTGCGTGCCGATATGGATGCACTTCCTATTCAGGAAACCAGCGGTGTGGAATGGGCTTCCCAAACAGACGGCAAAGCGCATTCTTGCGGCCATGACGGCCACACAGCCATGCTGCTCGGCACTGCACAATATTTAAGCGAAACACGCAATTTCCGTGGCTCTGTCGCATTGATTTTCCAGCCAGCTGAAGAAGGTGGCGCGGGCGGTCTTGCCATGATTGAAGACGGTTTACTGGAAAAATTCCAGATCCGCGAAGTCTATGGCTTGCATAACCGGCCTGGCATTCCATTGGGTGAATTTGCCATCTGTAAAGGCCCTATCATGGCAGCAACCGATGAGTTCGACATCATCATCTCCGGTAAAGGCGGTCATGCGGCCATGCCGCACATCACCATTGATCCGGTTGTAGCGGGCGCACAATTAATCACCACTTTGCAAGCCATTGTTTCACGCCGCACCAACCCGTTGGACTCGCTCGTTGTGTCGGTGACAAAGTTCCACGCCGGTGACGCCCATAATGTCATCCCGCAGCAAGCACGCCTTGCCGGAACAGTGCGTAGTTTAAGCAAAACCACCCGTATAGAAGCTGAAGAGGCGATCCGCGCAGCCGCTGCCGGTATCGCCACCCTCACCGGCTCTTCGATTGAAGTCAAATACCAGAAAAATTATCCGGTTACTCTCAATCATGATGCTGAAACCGATTTTTCTGCCCGCATTGCCAAACAGATTGTTGGTGAAGCCAATGTGGATACCCAAACCCCGCCAATGATGGCAGGTGAAGATTTCTCCTATATGCTGGAAAAATGTCCGGGCAGTTATATTTTCCTTGGCAATGGCGATAGCGCCGGACTGCATCATCCGGCCTATGATTTTAATGATGATGCCATTCCTTATGGCATCAGCTATTTCGTGCAAGTTGTTGAAACCGCATTGGCTGCTTGATAATTTACGCTTTCCCAAGGCCTGTGCTGCCAATTTCTCATTGATGGCACAGGTTTTCGGGTTGGCGAAATTGACAAAACACAGTATGTGTTGCCTCGATGGTCCCGTAGCTCAGTAGGATAGAGCGACAGATTCCTAATCTGTAGGCCACTGGTTCGAATCCAGTCGGGATCACCAATAAAATCAATTACTTAAACAAATACCCACCTTAAAATCATGCTGCAACATGTTGCAAATGACTATCCATAGATTCCAATGGGTTACACTGAGTCGCGGCGGCTCCACGCGACATGAAATGCAACATGGTGACATTAAGTCGGGGCAACCTTACGATCAAATCGTACGGTTGAAAGCGACATGGATTGACGTTTCTCCCCACTTCTGCAAGTCCTTACAATGAACCAAGGGGTAACGAATGGAAAATGATCTACCTTACTTTATTAGGATTGTTGCAGCCCTCGGTCCGCTTTTTATAGGTGCCTCAGTAGCATATGTTGCATGGAGACAATGGCGCACTGCCCGGGATAAAATCTTATTGGATATTTTTGATAAACGGTTTGCTGTGTATATGGATGTAAGACGCTTAGCTAGCATTTACCTGCAAATGAAAGAATTACCACAAAACGAGATTTCTCTTCCGCATGAGATTGTTGCCAAAGGACGGTTTCTATTCGGGAAAGATGTTAACGATATTCTTAATGAGATTTACAACCTCAGCTATCTTGCACCATACGATCATAGCGCGAGAAACCAAATAACCCAAAAACTGAATGAATTTGTTGAAGTAGCGGAAGCCTACATGCTTATCGACGCCAAACGAAATCGGTCATGGGCTGAATGGTTCAATGAAAAAAACCAACAACGATTGAGCTATGATGACTCCAAACGAAAATAGATAGACTGAGCAAGTTTGAGCCCCCTTGACCACCCGCCGCGCCTCTGCCAGCTTACGGGAAACGGAGGGGAGTTAATGATGCCTAAAAAAGATCAAGAGGATTTAATTCAAGAAGCTTTCGAACGTGGTGCAAAAGATCGCCGCGAAGGAAATAATGTAAATCCTTACGACGGTGACATTGGCCCAGAAGCAGCGGCGTGGGAGCAAGGCTGGCTACAAGATGAACGTGATCATCACGGATGAACAAGTGGCAGTGAAGCAAGCATAATCAGACGTAACGCCCTGTCACAGAGTGGATGTGATGCACGCCATCAATCTTTGATCATTTACTAAACCGTTGACAGCTTTTTATAAAATAGGAGGGAGTATGCAGGTAAAATTCTTTGATACCGACAATTTCGATCACGGTGGGCTTGCCACTCTAAACTTGGACTACCTACCATTAGTCGGTGATCTCATTGAACTCAATGAAAGTTATTTCCGTGTTGTAAAGAGGCTCTTGCAAATCGATAACGGCGACATGTGCGCTTGGATCGACGTGGCAAAGGTCGATGATCTATACGGGGAAGTATCTTTCTATAATGCCATTACCGTTTGATGCAAGGAGCAGGTTTAAGCCTGCTCCACTATCGCCATAAATCTCATGACAGCGTGCGAGGTTAAACAGCCTGGGTCATGCAGGAAACTGTGATTGGCTGGAGTTAGTAGCCCTCGTTCCTACGTCGAGCTAAATAAAAAGATCCTCTTGAAAACCCTTTTCATCCGGGAGGCCCATACTTGAAAATGGGCATGTCGGTATATCCGGTTTTTTATTCACAATGTCTGCTACTTCTAGTAGCCAATGAGAGTTAGGTCCTATCTGCCGTACTAAGTACCAGATAACAGCAATCATTCCATAAATTCGGTTTAACCCATCAGTTGTAAGACTTATTTTTTGAAAATATGGGTCCCCATTCGGTACAACCAAGGCACTTGATTGGCGCTGGTTCCATACTCTGGCATGATGTGCGCACCGATTTCTCAATATATTGATCTCTTTTAACCAAGAGACTAATATTTTGGGCGATGAGATATTAAGCCTACGGCATATTCTGTTTTGATGGCTAGCCTTCAATATTTCAAAGTATTTCGAAATCGTCCCTAAATCCCAAGCTTCAATTACAACCCAAAAAGGCATGACGATACCATTACTTCTGTGCCAAAGAATATAATCTTCTTTTGAACGGCCGACTTGACTGTTCTGTCTCGCTATCCAGTCAGAATATATATTCCCTATAGAGCCGTCTTTTTTGATGAAATTTTTAGTTTGTTTCGGATTGATAAAGGAGCTGTTTTGATATGCTAAAGGGTCATGATAACCCATTTCATGGGCAATAATCGATCGAACTTGAACTTCAATACGTTCGATCGCATCTAGTAAAGCGATGCGTAATTTTTTATCGAAGAGGTATAAGTCAAATACCTTCTCAAATGTAGTGTTTTCAGTGAAGTCATCATCTCTTAGAGGCGCGTTAGTGACATTACAGATGACAGTCTGACCATAGTCATCTACTTTAAATCTGCGACACGGGTACCAAAAACCACTTAGGCGGTAATAACCAACTTGTGCTAATTTTCGCTCCATTCGATTGCGATTGGCTGTTGTCATGCCCCTTGCTTCTAACAAGGTGCAAAGATCAGCATACGATTTAAATGGTTTAGGGCCTGCCGCCATATGAGATAAATCTCGCCAAAAAAACGAAGGCCCAAACATGATACCGAACAAGTCGATAACAGAGGTCTGGGCGCTGTTATGACAAGAGCTATGTAACATCGGGTGTGATGTCAACTCAAATTGATCATATATTTTTCTAATGCGACTAAATGCTCACCCTAAAAGATCATCTCAATCATTAGTAATATCGCATACTTAAGCCGCGATACCCTCTAAATCCTTTGACGTTGCCCTGTGGCGGGCTTTCTCGCTGTCATAGGCTCGCATAAGTGTTTTGTAATTGGGGGCTTTATTTGACCGCTTGCCTTCACGATGCATGGATAGCATCAGAAACAGCATTCCAGCTATTCCTTGGCGTTGGCCGACAAATCCTGACAGATGGCGGCACTCCCACATAATAAAGCCCATGGGGACATGATCCCACGCCTCAAGCCATCCGCTCATGTCTGTTTCGATCCAGTCAGAACATGCTCTCACAAGGTCACTGACAGCCCATAGGCTGTATTGGTCGATCAGCCCTTGCTTGCCAGCTGTTTCGGCCAGAGTAGCCATGACAATGCGCGCATGGCCTTCACCGTGTTTTGCTATCAGCCGGCTGATTGTCGCCAAGGCTCTCGTCTGACCAGGTTCGGGATATCTGGTGGCGGGAATAATCTCTATGTCGAACTCTGCGCAAAGCTCATGAGCTGTGATCATGTTGATATGGCCTATTCGCTAAATGTTGGCTTTATAAACACTACCACATTTAATGAACAATAGAATTCTATTCAGATACATTAAGTTGACAATATCAATCTAATCACGAAGCTTTCTATATAATATCGTACAGTAGCCAAATAAAACTGATCTGGCAGACAATTGCCGTGATAAGGAGAAGCCATTGCATTCTCTGCTGTCGCGCATAAATAGCAGCTCCAAAAACCACAACAAAAAAACCATTCCGCAATAGATACCCCATTCCCAATTTATGGAAATGATCCATGCCCTTTAGAGCTGTATCAGCAAAATCAACCAAGAAAATCGCTATCAAAATGCCAAAAAACCAACTGCGGCGTGACATGAAATAATGCTCGAACCCAGAATAGCCTTCCATACTATCGGGAAATAAAAGGCTGCAGGCTAGAAAATGCAAACTGGCAAAGAAAATAAGAAAAAGGTAAGCCTCAAATCTCCACACCAGTGTCTGGTTTAAATATAATTCATACCACCAAAAATGAACGACAGTCAGAAACGTGAATACAACCCACCCTAGATGAATGGGGTATATATTCTTTCGCTGTGGGTGTTGAATGATACGAGCAACGCCCATTAGTAGTCGTGAAATACTGAGACCAAGCACAATTCCCATAATGACACGCACATGAGTAAAGACTTCTACGCTCGAAATATTAACGTCCATTGCCTCCCCCTGACTTCATCCTAAATTAGATTATTATTTATTTAGTTCAGGATTCTCTATTTAATAATGATGCTGAAAGGAATTTAAATTTCATTCTTTTTGTTGAAGCTACTTAAGTTAATTCCACTCACTCGTCGCAGCGCGAAAAAGGAAAACTCCCACGCCGGTCTGCGCTCAGATCAAAAGTCGGGGCATTGGAACCGGATAAACTGCCAGTAATCAGTAACTGTTAAGTTGTTAAGTCTGCCGAAAATAAAATGTTAAGTCTTAACGCTGGCAAACACACTGGAAAGCCTACAAATGATGGGTTTCAGTCTAAAACTGGGTTGTTTTATTTCTGTCAGACTTAACAAAATTGATCAGCAGGAAAAAATATCTCCGTGGGGGGAACGCGGGTACGCGCTGATCGACCTTTTCAGACTTTCACCCCCGCCCCCCCCATCATCGATAGAGCCTTGCCTGATTGTCTTGGCGCTGTTTCTCGCCGTCATGGCAGGACTTGCAAAGGCATTGCAGGTTAGTCTCATCCCAGAACATGCGTTCATTGCCGCCATGTACTTGGATGTGGTCGCAAACAAGCTGAGACGTGTCTGGTTCAATGCGCTTGCACATCTGGCAGGTGAACAGATCACGCGTGAATATCATCAGGCGTAGCTTCTGCCAGCGCGCTACACGATACCACCGCCGCCAAGGCTCTTGCCTTACTCGATGCTCATCACGACTGCGCTGACTGCCCGGTGTGGGGCCAAGCAACGGCTTCATAGTCGTAAGCAATGGTTTGATCATCTTTAGTTTCTTAGCCATTCCCATTCTCCAATAAAAAAAGGGCGGTGCGCCAAGGAGTATCCGCACCGCCCCATAACCCACGCGGGGCATGACAACCCGCTAGGTGTGGGCTATTCGCCTGTTGGTGTTGTTGGGAATGAACCATGCGTAAGAGCTGCACCGCGCTTAACTGCCAAGCCGATACGTTCTTCACAAAGAACAGTCACAAGGTTGCGTGTGAAGTCATCAGCCACATAGCCAACTTCGATACGTGCTTCCCAGCGGTCATAGAGCGTGGCCGCTGATTGGAATTGTCCAACGAGGAAGGTTCCTTTTACCATTGAAGCAGTATCAACCACTGGCAGACCAAACAGAACACGTGCAGGGTTCGTGGCAGGATTACCAAGCAGGTATTCATCATTCTTGTTCTTGAGCAAACGCATCTGCATCCAGTCAGCAGGATGAACAACAATGCCGTCAGCCGGCAAATCTTCCAATGCGTTTTGCAGGATAGCAAGGCCAAGCGTATCAATGCTATTTGCAGTGCCTGCCACTACACCAGCAGGAGCAGCGAATGCTGTTGCACTTGGCACAAGTCCTTTCAGGTTCTGACCTGTACCGTCACCATAGAGCAATTGCGCTTCTTCTTTGATCTTCAAGCCATAGATCAATTCACCATCAATGATGCTCATGAGTTGTGGCATGTCATCGAGAACCTGACGCGATGCCTTCATCCAATGGGCCAAGGTACGAATTGGAACCGTTGCAAGCGCCAGCTGCATATCACTGCCTGGCTTAAGCTCACCTTCAGCTACCATTGCAGCATTGTTATTAGATCCTGCCTGCATCAGCACTTCAACGCTGTTACCGCTCACCTGAACGACTGGAAGCAGATCACGGATGCTTAAGCGGCGCTTTGGCAGACCAACATAATCACTGTCACGGTAAGGCACTACACCGGCACCGACCGAGCCAGCAGCATCGGTTGTGGCCGAGGTGAGTGTCGACTTAATTTGAATGCTTGCGCTGCCACGACCCGATACAGACTTTTCAGCAAAGTTCTGCATGTCTTCATCGCGAATAACGCTATAGCCGATAGTATCATCTTCACGACTTGGAGCTGGAACATTGCCAAGGGCATTTTTTACCGCCATCTCATCCATGTATTTTTCAAGCGATTTGATGCGGTCATTGCTGGCACCAAGCTTGGTCATAACTTCAGCGGCATGATCACCAAATTTCTTCGCAATGTTCTCAAGCGGGTCGCCGCCATCCTTGATGCGAAGTGGTGCGGCCGATGCTGCAAGATGGGTGATTGCTGCGGTGGTGGTGTGATTTTTAATCAGATTCATATTATAACTTTCTCAATTGCTGTGTGGCGCGATCAATCATGTCGGCCAGTTCAAATGCTTTCTCATGATCGGCACCAGCGAGCGCTTGCCAGCCACCGGCTGCAATTCGTGTAGAAGCGGCGCGTGAAAGACCATTTTCGCGAAGCATGTCGATCAGTTCGGATTTTGATTGAAGCGTCTTTACGCTCGTTACGAGAGCGCGGCGATTAGCTGGAAATACGACTGCGCTGACTTCCACCAGATCAACATCTGTTAAAAGTGTTGCGCCATTTTGATCTTTCCGCTGTCCGTTCGGTGCAGTCCTAAACCCGATAGAAAACCCGGTAGCATCCCCATGTACGATATGAGCATGAGCATCTTTTCCGTGGCTGGTTTCTAGATTGAGCTTACCCTTAACAAACAGACCGAAGTCATCTTCGTACATGTCTGTCCACTTGCCGATTGGTTGTGTCTGGTTATGGCTCCAGAGCATTGCCGGCATAGTGCCGTTTGCCCGATGCTCTTTCAGGGTACGAGTGAAAGCACCTTTCTGAACAACTTCGCCGTAACTGTCTGGGTTGCCGCCGAACGCGCTGGCATAGCCCTCAATGGTTCCAGCTTCCGAACCGGACGAGAACTTAACTTCGAGCGTTGGTGACAGTCGCAAGGACTGTACAGAGCTTTTAATATGTAGGGGGTTTTTCATTTATCACCTACGGTTACGTGGAAACACTGGGCAAACTGCCCGTTTTGTGCTTCGCGCTCGGTTTGGTAGCCGATACTGCCGAAGGTGATTGTCGTCTTTGCTCCCGGCCAGCCAGTGAGCAGAACGATCAATTCTGCGAATGTGTATAGCTGAATTCAGCACAACAATCAATCCTCCACCTTCAAGCGTCTGGCAATAGTCAGCGCCAAAACGGCATCTTTCCCTGTCAGGTCAAATCGCTCACGGATTACAGTCACAAGTGGGGTTCCATAAGCATGGCGGGTTGTTGCCACCCAATGCGCGGCTTCATTCACTTTGGGGTCATATGCAATCATAATGCCCTCGCTCTGATCAGGTTTGCTTCTGCCACAGCCTCGGTTGCTTCCAGCATGGTCAAATCAAACAGCTTCATCATTTCAGGAATGATCGGCTGGGGCTTGTGATGCTGTGGAATAGTAGCCAGCCATTGACCAGCCTCAACAACACGGGGATTAATTTGACGTGTCATGCGCGTTTCCTTTCTTGGAATACAGCCACTCGCCCGTCACCTTTGTAATTTGGGATATCGTAGATTACTTCCATTGCCGCCTTACGGATAATCCGAGGCATTGCATCAATCACGTTCGAAGGCTTCTCATCTGCCCATGTGAAAAGATCTAGCTGGCTCATGCTACCGCCCCCTTAGCTTCGCGTTTCCAATTATCAACGACCCGTGGGAAAAGAGTTCCAGACATGATGCGCTGAATTGCTATTTCCATATGCTTGGATGGAATTTGCATAGCCTTCACAAAAGCCTTGGCATCAGCTGGATTACTTAGCTTGGGAAAAGGATCACCAGAGCCACTTGAGTTAGCGTACTCAGTAACTGTGTCAGCCTCACTCCCTGTGGTATATATATATGTGTCCGATGGGTGCGACTGTGAAACGTCAAAAATAGGCATCACAGTCCGATGGGTGCGACTGTGAGCACTTTTTTGAGCCACTTTTTCAACTGTACAGTCCGATGCATGCGACTGTGTGTCCGATGCATGCGACTGTTGTTTTTTCTTCGGCTCCCATTTCATAAATGTTTTTGTCGGTAATTCGCCAGTCACATCACATGTATATTCAGTCAAACGCCATTCAGTGGCAGCTCTGTTTTTAACATTGAATGCACTAGCTTTAGTCTTCACAATGAAGCCGTAACCAACCAGAGCATCCAGAGCGCGACCGGCTGTATCGCGCCCCATGTTGATCTCTTCGGCAAGCTCTCGGAGACCCAACCCAATACGGCCATTATTCACACCGTCATACCGCCACTTCACCTCAATATAAACGGCACGCTCAACCGGTGTGAGTGCCTTCCATGCAGGGCTACGCTTCACGTAGCTATCAATCATGATGAATTTAGATTTGCCTTTCCTCTTAAACTTGTTGCTCATCGGTCATACCTCTCAATGAAGGCTGCATAAGCACGGTCAGCACGTTTACACGCCCAGAGTGCAAGCCACTGCCAGAACCGGTTACGGAGTATGTATAAGAGCATCATGCTTCACCTCCCAACGCTGGACAGATTGCCAGCGCAAGCCGACGAGCGGCCTTGAGGATAAAACGGGCTATGGTCACACGGATTAAGCGCATTGTTTGCCCTCAACTGCTTGCGGGTACAAACGAGCCATAAACTCACGCTCAAGCCTCTCCGACCTGCTCACCACGTCATTCCATGCAAAGCACAGATGCCCTAGTTCATCCGGTGTGATCGTGATGCGGTGGCTTGTATCGTATCGAGCCGTTGCCCCAACACTGCTATCTAACAACTCAGCCAGAATGCCGGACATGCACTTGAGCGCTCGGAAATCATATTCAATTTCTTTGAGACTAGAGATAATCGCCTTGTCATTGCTCATTGTGCTGCCTCACACGCTGACTGCCAATGTGTTTTGATCTGGTCGCTATAAGTGCTGATCAAAGCAGCAGCAAAGAACATGTCTGAAACGTCTCGTTGTGTCAGATGCCAATAATCAGGATTACCAGTGACTTTAGTAGGAAGCACAGTGAAGTTATCCTGTAGTAACCGGTTCATAATTGAAACGGCGCTCTCCATGTCACAGATAGGGTCTTCCATACCCATCACTTGATCACGCTGTGACCGCGTGGTATTTGTCTGCATATTGAATTCTTTCTTAGAACAGGGAATTTCAATTTGGCTCGGTTTTGAGGTTGCCGCCTCTGCCGAGCCTTTTGTTTTCTGGGTCATGCTGCTTTTCCCTTGAAGAAGGCGATCAATTCGCCACGTTCAGCACACCATCGTCCCCCAACTTTTTTTGCAGGGATTTGCCCAGAGCTTGCCATGTGGAAAGCCTGCCGATCCGTTCTGCCTATCAACTTTGCGATTGCGTTGATGCCCCAGATCATCTCAATTTTATCGTCTCTGTCTGCCATTGAAAGCCGTCCTGATTAAAGTAATTTTAGTAATGGCTGGTAGCCACTTGTTAACCATGGCTGATAGCTAGTATTGTGTCAATGAAAATTTTATGGCTAGTAGCTACTATGAGCAAAAAACCTATACAACCCCAAGATAAATACGTCCTTAGACTCCCTGACGGGCTCCGTGACCGGATCAAAGATCGCGCGTCGCTAACCGGTCGATCTATGAACACTGAAATTGTCCGGGTTTTGGAAAAAGAGTTTCCTGAGCCTATGAATTTAGATTCACAGCTGCAGCATCTACTCGATCTATTCACGGCACTTCGTAAAGTAAGGGGCTATGAAGGGGCGATAAGCGGTATTACCGACGCAGTTCGGGATACGGTTGAAGCGATAGCTACTGGCCGTGTGCCCAATGTAGATGAAAATACAAGAGCACAAGTTCGGCAAACGCTAGATGAATGGTATGACGAACAAATAAAGGAAGAACGAGATAGACGCGATGCAGCCGAGTTTCGTTACCTGCAATCCCAAATAGATTATGATGATGATCCCGGCTTCCCAGATCACGACGATAAATAGCCATGTCGATCCGTAAGCGTGAATGGACAACTCCAAAGGGCGAGAAGAAATCTGCGTGGGTCGTTGACTATGTGGACATGCAGGGTAAGCGCCGCCTGAAAACCTTTGCCCGTAAGAAGGAAGCTGATGCTTTTGAGGCAACGGCTAAGGTTGAAGTGCGTGAAGGCATTCATGTAGCTGACAGTGCCAGCGCAACTGTTCGTGAAGCAGGTGAGCTATGGATTAAGCGCGGCGAGCAAAATGGCTTAGAACGCGGCACAATCGTTCAGTATCGCCAGCACCTTGATTTGCACATAATCCCATATCTGGGAACCACACTGCTCTCACGGCTGAACGTGCCAACTGTACGCGCTTTTGAAGACTGGATGATTGACGAAGGGCGGTCTGCCTCGATGACACGCAAGGTCATAGTCAGTCTTGGTTCGTTGCTATCCGATGCACAAGAACGTGGCTTAGTGATTCGAAATGCAGTCAGAGAAAAGAGCCATACGCGGGTTAAGGGCAAAGAAAAGCGCCTAGAACGTCGACAGAAGGGCAAACTGAAGCTTGGGGTTGATATACCTGCCCGTGACGAGATCAAGGCCATAGTAGCCGCTCTAGAAGGCAAATGGCGACCTGTTATTCTGACTGCGATCTTTACCGGTCTTCGAGCCTCTGAATTACGTGGGCTACGATGGGCTGACATTGATTTGGAAAAGCGTGAAATTCACGTTCATCAAAGAGCTGACAGGTTCAATGTGATCGGCCGGCCGAAATCAGAAGCCGGTGAGCGAACAGTACCAATCCCTCCCCTTGTCGTTAATACACTCAAGGAATGGCGCCTAGCCTGTCCTCGTCCAAAGATGAAGGACGCTGACGGTAATGTCCTCCAAGAAGAGATTAAGCCTGAACAGCTCGCATTCCCGAACGGTCTGGGAAAGGTTGAAACCCTATCGGCCATTATGCAGCGTGGTTTCCAGCCTACACAGGTAAGAGCTGGAGTGTGCATAGATGCAGGTAAGAAGGATGCTGACGGCAATCCTATCATGTCCGCCAAATATAGCGGCTTTCACTCCCTACGGCATTTCTATGCTTCATGGTGTATCAATCGCCGTGAAGATGGTGGCTTAGGATTACCGCCAAAGGTCGTTCAAGAGCGTCTAGGCCACTCGTCAATCATCCTGACTATGGACACTTACGGTCACCTATTCCCACGCAATGATGATGAAGAACTGGCAGCAGCAGAGCTTGCATTGCTTCAGTAAGAGGCTGTTGAGTATTTAGAACGCGACATGGACGCGACATGAATATCTAAACCTATGATATTATTACGTCGAAATCATATTCCTAATCTGTAGGCCACTGGTTCGAATCCAGTCGGGATCACCACCTCTTTAGGCTTGATTATCAGCTGCTTTCGTTAATCTATCCAGCAGCGTTTTGATCCGGCTGGCTTTTGGCGCAGCTTCTTCAAGCCTCTTAATCGCCCATCCAAATTAAAAATTTTCCCCCAACCGGATACCGGTGAAACCCGCCATTCACGCCTTCGCAAATTATTGCACGCTACATTTATATCGAGTTTCACCTTAGCACTTTGGCTGCGTTGCTTTCGATTGAAAACTGCATTAATTCTCTTTACAAAACATGAAAAGATTAAGAGGGAGATCTTTATGCGTTCAATGTTTCTGGCACTGTTGGCTGCCACTGCTATCGCCACCACTCCATCCATGGCTAAAGATGTTTTGGTAGCGGTTACCGCTATTGTTGAACATCCAGCGCTTGATGCCGTTCGTGACGGCGTTAAAGATGCACTGGCAGAAGCCGGTTATAAAGACGGTGAAAATTACAAATTTACCTATCAGTCAGCTCAGGGCAATCCTGCAACCGCGGCACAGATTGCACGTCAATTTGTCGGCGATGCGCCAGATGTGATCGTTCCAATTTCAACACCTTCCGCACAGGCTGTTGTTGCTGCCACCCGTGATATTCCAGTGGTCTTTACCGCAGCTTCCGACCCGATCGGCGCACAGCTCGTCAAAACCATGGAAAAGCCGGGCGGCAATGTCACCGGCCTTTCCGATCTTTCGCCGGTTGCCGAACATGTGGCTTTGATTAAAGAAATCATGCCGGATATTAAAAAGCTCGGCTATCTCTACAATTCCGGTGAAACAAATTCCGTGTCCCTGCTGGCTGTTTTGAAAGAAGCAGCAGCGAGTGAAGGCATCGAGATTGTTGAATCGGCTGCCACCAAATCATCTGAAGTAAAAGGCGCTGCACAAGCTCTCATCGGTCGTGCCGATGCCATGTATGTGCCAACCGACAACACCATCGTTTCAGCTCTTGAAAGCGCTGTAACTGTTGCCGAAGAAGGCAAGCTGCCGCTTTTCACTGCTGATACAGATTCCGTCACCCGTGGTGCAGTTGCGGCCCTCGGCTTCAACTATTATGATGTCGGCAAACAGACCGGTGTGGTTGTAGCCCGCATTCTGAAAGGTGAAAAACCTGGCGACATCGATGTCGAAGTTGCTAAAGGCACCGATCTCGTTGTTAATTTGGGTGCTGCCAAGAAAATGGGCATCGAACTGCCGCAGGCAGTAATTGACCGCGCAACCAAAAAGATCGACTAATATAGATCGGCTGCATGATAAAAAATCGTACAGCCGTTTTCTTCGTTTTCCGTTGTTGTGGTCCGCCTGATAAACAACTGAAAATTTAATCATAAAAGCAAAATTACTGTTTCACAGAACCAGTAACTTTGCTGGACAAATGAACGGCCAACTCGCAAGCAATTAGGCATGTGTGTACGCCAGATTTAAAGGAATGGCATTGTGAGTCAGATCGCCTTTTGGGGTGCGGTCGAATTAGGCCTGATATTTTCATTTGTTGCGCTGGGTGTATATCTGGCGTTCCGGGTTCTCGATTTCCCCGACCTTACCGTTGACGGTTCTTTTCCATTAGGCGCTGCCGTCACAGCCGTGCTGATTTTAGCCGGATTTAATCCTTGGCTTGCTGCTGCCATTTCAATGGTTGCAGGTTCACTTGCCGGACTTGTCACCGCCACATTGAATGTCCGCTTTAAAATTCTCAACCTGCTCGCTTCCATTCTCACCATGATCGCGCTCTTCTCGGTCAATTTGCGTGTGATGGGACGTCCGAATATTGCACTGATCAATCAAGACACCATGCTTTCGCCGTTCTTCGGTCACGGAGTGCCTGAATATTATGTGCGACCGTTATTCATTTTTGTGCTTGTCGTTATTGCAGTGATCCTGGTTTGGCGCTTTTTGGAAAGTGACACCGGTCTTGCTATGCGTGCAACGGGTGCAAATCCACGTATGGCACGCGCACAAGGCGTCCGCCCTGAAAGACAAATCTACCTCGGTATGGCGCTTTCAAACGCTCTGGTGGCGCTTGGTGGCTCTCTATTTGCCCAGACAAACGGCTTTGCTGACGTGACCTCCGGTGTCGGTACTATCGTTGTTGGTCTTGCAGCCGTTATTATCGGTGAAACAGTGCTGCGCTCACGCCTTATCCTTGTTACACTCATTGGCTGTGTCGTCGGTTCGATTATCTACCGTATTGCGATCCAGCTGGCACTCACCAGTGATTTCTTAGGCCTCAAAGCTTCCGATCTTAATCTGGTCACTGCTGTGCTTGTAACCTTGGCGCTGATCTTGCCGCGTCTTCGCCGCGGAGGTGCATGAAAATGATTGAAGTTTCTAATCTGAATGTGATTTTTGGCCGTGGTACACCGCTTGAAAAACAAGCGCTCAACGGCATCAATCTCACCATGCAGCAAGGTTCGTTTGTAACTGTTATCGGTTCCAATGGTGCGGGGAAATCCACCTTCCTCGGCACACTCGCCGGTGATGTTATCCCGACGAGCGGTAAGGTTGTCATCAACAACAAAGATGTCACCAAGCAAGCAACAGCAGAACGGGCAAAATTGGTAGCGCGCGTGTTTCAGGACCCGCTGGCTGGTAGCTGTGGAACACTCACCATTGAAGAAAACCTTGCACTTGCTGCTGCACGTGGCAAAAAGCGTGGTCTTTCACCTGCCCTTTCCTCAAATCGTCGCGCAGAATTTCGTGAGCGTGTGTCCGGCTTAAAGCTTGGCTTGGAAAACCGTATGCAGGATCGCATGGAGCTTCTCTCCGGTGGTCAGCGTCAGGCTTTATCCCTTGTGATGGCAACATTGGCAGAATCAGAAGTCTTGCTTCTTGATGAGCACACAGCCGCGCTTGATCCGGGCATGGCTGAGTTTATCATGGAACTCACTCGCAAGTTGGTCAGCGAAAACAAGCTTACTACTTTGATGGTCACCCACTCAATGCGTCAGGCGCTTGATTATGGCGACCGCACCATCATGCTGCATGCCGGTGACGTACTGCTTGATGTGGAAGGTGATCAGCGCAAGAATTTAGGCGTAGAAGATCTCATCAAAATGTTCCGCGATGTGCGCGGGCAAAACATTGATGATGATGCCCTGCTCATCGGCTAAACCGCTCTTAAAGGCCTGATTAGAAATCAGGCCTTTTTTATGAATATGATCTATTCGTGAAACTTGTCTGAGCTTGCCGCAAATTGCCGTTTAAGTTTAAACCCGAATGGGTTAAACAGGCTTTATGGCTCAGAAAAAATCACATGAGGTTGATGCTTTTATCAACCGATCAAGCAGCAGCTTTCCAATCATCCTGCTCTATGGCCCCGATAAGGGCTTGGTGAGCGAGCGTGCAAAGATTTTTGCCAAAGCCACCGGACTGCCTTTAGATGATCCTTTTACCGTCATCCGTATGGAAGGCGACGAGGTCGATCAAAACCCGGGTAAGCTTTATGATGAAGCCATGACCATTTCTATGTTTGGTGGCAAAAGACTAATCTGGGTTCGTAATGTTTCCAGCCAGAAAAGCATGGCTGATACTATCAAACATTTGGCCACTGAGCCGCCGCAAGATGCCATTATCCTGATTGAAGCTGGTGATTTAAAAAAAGGAGCGGCCTTACGCACAGCCGCTGAAAACGGCTCAGCAGCTATGGCTCTGCCCTGCTATAGCGATGATGCACGTGGCATTGACGGCGTGATTGATGATGTTCTGTCTGCCGCCAATTTGCAAATCAGCGGCGAGGCACGCCAACTGCTGCGAATGAGCCTTGGCGGTGACCGCTTAGCCACCCGTGGCGAGCTGGAAAAGCTCTGCCTTTATGCCAAAGATAAACCCCGTATTGAACTGGAAGACGTTCGCGCATCCGTTGGCGATGTCAGTGTCGCTTCAACCGATGAAGTCATCGATGCGCTTTTGATCGGTGACATGAAGAACTTCAACAGTGCTTTCGATCGACTTGTCACCTCAGGCACCGCACCTTTTCTCATTCTCAATGCGGCCATACGCCAGTTTCAGCAATTGCAAATCATGCGCCATAGCGTTGACGTAGAACGTAAAGCACCAGCAACGATCATTGCAGCTGCCCGTCCGCCAATCTTTTTCACCAGACGTAAACTGATGGAAACAGCTTTGTCGCGCTGGCAGGCACCATCCATTTCACGCGCAGGTGAACGCTTGCAAAAAGCGGTGCTTGAAAGTCGTCAGAACAGTGATCTTTCTGTTCCCATCATACGTCAATGTCTGATGGCGCTTGTTGTGGAAGGCGTACGCAACAGTCGGGCACGATAATCGTTTAACACCTTGAAATATAAATATTATTTTAAATAAAAACGACCTCTGCTTGATCATAAGTCAGCGGCCGTTTTTAAATAATAGTTTTAAGCTGCATCAACTTTGCAGGCGACGACAGATTTCGTCCAATTGCTCCAGCGAGCTATAGCGAATACGCACTTCACCGCCCCGTTCACGGTGATTGATTTCCACCTTCATACCGGTGACATCTGAAAGCAGTTTTTCCAATGCTTTTGTATCAGCATCTTTTTCCACAGGTGCCGCTTTTTCAGCTTTGCGTGGATTTTCACCCTGCGCTTCGGCCTGCGCCAGCGCTTCCACCTGACGGACTGACAAACCATCCTTAACGATTTTCTCAGCCATCGCCACAGGGTTTTCCATCGTAATCAGACTGCGTGCATGACCGGCCGACAAAGCACCATCAGTAATGAATGATTGCACTTGTGAAGGCAGTTTCAGCAGGCGCAATGTATTAGCCACATGGCTTCGGCTTTTACCAATCACCTGAGCCAGATCAGCCTGTGTATATTCATGATTATCGATCAGCTGTTGATAACCAAGCGCCTCTTCAATCGAGTTTAAATCTGCGCGCTGAACGTTTTCAATGATCGCAATTTCCAATGCGATACGATCATCCACATCACGCAAGATAACAGGGATGGATGTAAGGCCTGCACGCTGCGAAGCGCGCCAGCGACGCTCACCGGCAATCAGTTCGTAATGCTCAGGATTACCCGGCGCCGGACGCACCACAATCGGCTGCACAACGCCATGCTCACGAATAGACTGTGCCAGATCCGCAAGATCTTGTTCGGCAAACATACGTCTCGGGTTACGCGGATTGCGTGTAATAAATTCAATAGGAACATTGTGTTCTGCTGAGATTGGCGTTTTGCGCTCTTCAACAGGACGATCAATATCCCCGATCAAAGCGGCTAAACCACGACCAAGGCGTTTTTTGGAAGGATCGTCGTTCATAGTCACGGCTACTTTCTAAAAATTGTTACGTAGTCGAATCGATAATTCAAGCGGCTTGTAAATGCCGCTCGCGTTGAATTACTTCTGATGCAAGCTGTAAATAAGCCTGACTACCTGCACATTTCAGGTCATAAAGAAGCGCCGGCTTACCATGCGATGGCGCTTCTGAAACCCGTACATTGCGTGGAATAACAGTGCGATAGACCTTTTCACCCATAAAGCTACGCACATCATCCACAACCTGAGAAGCAAGATTGTTACGGCTGTCAAACATAGTCAGCACGATGCCCTGAATCGACAGATCAGGGTTCAGTGATGAACGTACTTGCTCAACTGTCTGTAACAACTGGCTGAGACCTTCCAGTGCAAAAAACTCACATTGCAATGGTACAAGTACAGAGTCTGCTGCAGCCATTGCGTTCAAAGTCAGCAAATTAAGCGATGGCGGACAATCCACCAAAATGTAGCTATAAGCCTCAGCAACGCTGGAATCGAATTTCAGCGCATCTCGTAATCGCCGTGTACGGTCTGCAGCTTGCGAAATTTCCATTTCAATGCCGAGCAAATCAAGAGTAGATGGCACAATATGAAGATTAGGGACATCAGTTGCAACAGCAGCCTCAGGCACGGACGCAGCCTGAGTCAGCACATCATAAGATGATAGCGGGCGGTTTAAACGGTCAATACCTAAACCAGTACTGGCATTACCCTGTGGATCAAGATCGACGATCAAAACAGTTTCACCAATTGCGGCAAGAGCTGTCGCCAGATTAATGGCAGTTGTTGTTTTACCAACGCCACCCTTCTGATTTGCAATAGTTATGATTCGAGAACGTTTCATCATCCCTGTCGCCCTGCTGCTTTCTGTTCACTATCCGTAGATAGATCCGGATTATTTATTTTTTTACGCAGATTACTAATCTCGAGAATAACTGAATTATCATCGACAGCACTGTTATGCTTCACCAGATCATAATCCCATTCATCCAAAGTTTCATCAATTTCTCTCTGGTAATCTCGGCCCTTTTGGAAAAAAGCCACAGCTCCATTCTTTATCCACGGTTCTGTCAATGAAAAAAGTTTTTTCAACGAGGCCAGCGCCCGTGCAGTAATAATATCCGGTGTTGAAATTCGATCCCAAAGAGATTCAATCCGTTCTGCATATACTTCAACAGGAATATCCAGACTACCAGTGGCAGTGGTCAGAAAAGCGGCCTTCTTCACAACACTTTCCACCAAAATTATCCGGCTTTCAGTATTTTCCTTCATCATGCAACCAAGCACGATTCCTGGAAATCCACCACCAGAGCCCAAATCAAGCCAGTTTTTAGCATCAGCTTTACGGCTCAAAACCAGTTCATAGAGCTGTGCGCTATCCATAATATGGCGCTGCCATAACTCGGCAATCGTCGATGGTGATGCAAGATTAATACTTGCATTCCACTTAATAAACAACTGTTCGAAGGCAATCAGGCGCTCTACTGTTTCACGTGAAACAGTCGGACTAACAGTTTTCAACTGCGAATAGTGACCCATTTTACCCCTGCTCATTCAAATAAAATCAATTAACAATAACACTTACACTGCCTGATCAAGTGCTTCTGTACGACGCAAGTGCTTGCGTATTTGCGCGATTAACAGTGCGACAGCTGCTGGTGTCATGCCTTCAACACGCTGTGCTTCAGCAATTGTTGCCGGTCTGCGGGTTTCAAGCTTTTGTTTCAATTCATTTGAAAGACCAGAAATACCAGCATAATTAAGGCTTTCCGGAATAAATAGTTTTTCGTCCCGCTCCATCGCAACAATATCATTTTTCTGACGATCCAGATAAACGGCATATTGAGCTTCCGTTTGCAAAGCTTCGCGCGTCACTTCAGGGAAGTTTGCAAATTCAGGCCAAATTGAAATGATACGATCCATATCAATATTCGGGTAAGAAAGCAGATCATAAACACTACGGCGCACACCATCATGATTTAAATGCAAACCATGGCTTGCAGCCAAGTTGGGGCTAATATTGATTGTTTGAGCTAAATCACGGGCGAAGGTCAACGCTTGCTGTCTTGCAGCAAATTTCACACGACGAACCGTTGATAAAATGCCTAATTTTTCAGCCAGTGGTGTCAAGCGTTCATCAGCATTATCGGCACGTAGTGACAATCTGAATTCCGCTCGAGACGTAAACATACGATATGGTTCACTCACACCGCGTGATGTTAAATCATCAATCATCACACCAATATAGGCTTCGGTACGCTGAATGATAACAAGCTCATCACCTGAGGCACGTCTAGCCGCATTCACACCTGCCAACAACCCTTGCGCTGCAGCTTCTTCATAACCAGTCGTACCATTAATTTGACCAGCAAAGAACAGTCCTTCAACCTTACGGGTTTCAAGAGTTCGGCTGAGTTCGCGCGGATCAACATAGTCATATTCAATGGCATAACCAGGTTGAAGCATGCGTGCATTTTCAAGGCCTGGAATAGTCTTCAAAAGCGCAAGTTGTGCCTCTTCCGGTAATGATGATGAAATACCATTTGGATAAACAGTATCATCATCTAAACCTTCAGGTTCCAGGAAAACCTGGTGGCCATCCCTATCGCCGAATTTGACAATTTTATCTTCGATTGACGGACAATAGCGCGGACCAATTCCTTCGATATTACCGGAATACATAGCAGAGCGATGAAGATTGGCACGAATAATTTTGTGCGTTTCTGCAGTTGTTCTGGTAATACCACAATCAATTTGTGGTACTGTAATGCGGTCAGTCAACATGGAAAATGGCAGTGGGTGTTCATCCGCCGATTGCTTTTCCAAACTATCCCAATCAATTGTTCTACTGGACAACCGTGGCGGTGTACCCGTCTTTAGCCGACCTAACGCAAAGCCCAGCTTCTTTAAAGTATCACTTAATCCAAGTGCAGGCTTTTCTCCCATACGACCAGCCGGAAAATTAATTTCGCCGATATGAATCAAACCATTTAAGAATGTGCCTGAAGTTAGGACAACCGAACAGCAAGAAATCTCGCGTCCATCCATCAGTCTAACGCCGGTAATCTTACCGTCTAGAGTAATGATATCGTCGGCACCACCTTCGATAACCACGAGATTATCCTGCTCAGCAATTGCTTGCTGCATGGCCTGGCGATAAAGTTTTCTGTCGGCCTGTGTTCTTGGACCCCGGACGGCAGGGCCTTTCTTGCGATTAAGCAAACGGAACTGAATGCCTGATTGATCGGTAACTCGCCCCATCAATCCATCAAGTGCATCAATTTCGCGAACAAGTTGCCCCTTCCCTAAACCGCCAATGGCAGGATTACAAGACATAACACCAATCGTATCCGCTTTATGCGTGACCAATGCAGTGCGTGCACCAGCTCGCGCAGAAGCAGCGGCAGCTTCACAGCCAGCATGTCCGCCACCAATAATAATGACGTCGTAAGATACAGTCATGGTAAAAATTCCTGACTAGAAGAGTTGATTAATGACTCTTTGCCATGTTCGTTTAAAAAAAGATAGAGCAATTCATTGCACGGCTCTCCTGCTTATTAATCAAAATTTTGAAATATTTCATACTGCGCTAGCCAAAATAATGGCTTAATAGTGGAGAATGGAGACTCATAAGCTCTATAATGAGTCAAGCGCCATTTATGGATTCCACTGAAATGTTTCACGTGAAACATTTTTATCCCAAGATAGATTTTAGAGTTTTAATTCACGCATATGTTTCACGTGAATCATTTTCCAATGCAGAATTCCGAAAAGATAACATCCAAGATATCCTCAACGTCGACGTCACCAGTAATACGTCCTAATGATTGAGAAGCTAAGCGAAGATTTTCTGCGCGCAACTCCAATGGATAATGAATGCTACGAATTGCATTTTCGAGTTCGAGTGCTGTCCGTTTCAATAAATTAATGTGGCGAAGGCGTGTTGGAACTACCTCAGATAAATTACCGGCTTGAGCTGATACAACTACTGTTAAATCAACAATAAGCTGCTCAATATTCTCTCCGCTTGTTACAGAAATGCAGGTCTTAAAATCCTCGCTTTTATAATCATGTGTTAAATCAATTTTTGTTCCGATACGCCAAGTTTCAACATCAGCAAAATCATCAGATAAATCTGTGCGCTGATGTGTAGTCAGATCTTCCAATAGTAAAACTAAATCAGCCTTGCGTGCTTTTTCTAAAGCACGCTCGATGCCAATTTTCTCAACCTTATTTTCTGTTTCTCTGATACCTGCAGTATCAGTTACGTAAACAGGTATGCCTGCAAGATCGAGTTTAACTTCTAAGAGATCACGTGTCGTGCCAGCTTCATCGGAAATAATTGCGACATCGCGGCCTGCCAAAAGATTCAATAAGCTGGATTTTCCCGCGTTAGGCTCGCCAGCAATAACAATTTGAAAACCATCGCGAAGTATATCAGCGCGTTTTCCACCAGCAATATGATCCTGAATGGAGCGATTTAATAATGCCATAGCGTCCCAAACCTGATCTGAAACAGAACCAGGCACATCACTTTCATCAGCGAAATCGAGTTCTGCTTCAATCAATGCGCGTGCTTGAATGAGTTTAGTGCGCCAATCATTATAAAGATCACGCTGCGCACCAGAAGCAACATTTTGTGCTAAGCGTCTCTGGCCTTCAGTCTCGGCGCTGATCAAGTCAGCTAACCCCTCAGCAATCGTCAGATCCATTTTACCGTGGGTAAAAGCGCGACGGGTGAACTCCCCTGCTTCAGCAAACCGCAATCCTTGCATATGTGATAGTTCATTTAAAAAACGTTCAACAACAGCAACACCACCATGAAGATGAAACTCAGCACAATCTTCACCAGTAAAACTGGCTGGACCTTTGAAATAAATTAAAAGTCCCTGATCTAATAATTCTCCAGCCACGCTATGAAATTTGCCAAATACTGCACGACGGATTTCGGGTAGTTTTCCGAAAATCGTTTCGATAGTGAATCGAGTTTGGGGGCCAGATACGCGAATAACTGCCACACCAGCAGGAAGACGCCCGCTGGATAAAGCGAAAATCGTATCGTGGAAACTACTCTCATTCATAGCATTTTACCGTATTTAAAAAGATCAGTGTTCTGTATGATAATTCATAACAGGATTTATCTAGCGTATTTGGTTGATGGTCGCAGCATAAATGTGACGGACTTCAATCAGATGCATCCTGCCTTATCAATTTCAAGGATGAAGTCATGACAGTTCAGCTTTCCAATCAGTTAAAACTGTCTTCCAGTGCTTATTTACGCCAGCATGCAGACCAACCGGTTCATTGGCAAATCTGGTCTAAAGAATCATTAAAACTGGCAAAACAATTAAACCGACCAATTTTATTGTCGATCGGCTATGCGGCCTGCCATTGGTGTCATGTCATGGCGCATGAAAGCTTTGATGATGAAATGATTGCTCACTATATGAATGAGCATTTTATCAATATTAAAATTGATCGCGAAGAGCGTCCCGATCTTGATCAGATTTATATGGCAGCTTTAACAGCGATGGGTGAACAAGGCGGCTGGCCGCTCACTATGTTTTTAACACCCGATGCTGAACCATTTTGGGGTGGCACATATTTTCCACCGCACTCACGTTATAATCGCCCTGGTTTTGACGATGTGCTGCGCGGGATCAATCAACTTTATCATCAGGATAAAGAAAAGGTTAACCATAATTCCCGTGTCATTACTGAGCATATTCGACAGCGCTTGGCTCAGAATATCAATATTCAATCTCATGAGCATAATGCGCTCGAATTGCATCAAACGTATACGCAGCGTCTGAGCAGCATGCTTGATCTACATTATGGTGGGATCAAAGGTGCTCCAAAATTTCCAAGTGCACCATTGATGGAAATCCTTTGGCTGCAACATTTAAATCATAAAGATCAATCAACCTATGACGCTTTTCACTTAAGCCTTCGGAATATGTTGCAAGGCGGTATTTATGATCATCTTGGCGGCGGGCTTTGTCGCTATAGTGTTGATGATCATTGGTTGGTACCGCATTTTGAAAAAATGCTTTATGACAATAGCCAGCTGATCAAACATAGCAGCTTTGCCTATGCTTATAGCCAAAAGAAATTGTTACGTATACGAATCGAAGAAACAATTGAATGGCTGCAAAGAGAATTGGAATTACCACAAGGTGGTTTTGCTTCCAGTCTTGATGCTGACAGCGAAGGTGTAGAAGGCAAATATTACGTCTGGCAAAATGAAGAGATCGACGAACTCCTAGATTACGATAGTACTGCTTTTTGTGCCGCCTATAATGTGACATCACATGGTAATTGGGAAGGCTGCAATATTCTCAACCGTCTGCATTCATCCGTTGAAACGCCAGATGAAGAATTTTTGCTGCGGTGCAAAGAACGATTGTTCGAAGCCCGCCAGCAACGCATCCCGCCTGCCCGCGATGATAAGTTGCTGGTTGATTGGAACGGTCAGTTGATTGTAGCACTTGTCAATGCAGGACGTGTTTTTGATCGGCCCGATTGGATCGAGCTAAGCAGGAATACATATGCAGCAATTATGGGCAGTTTAAACAATCAACCGCTGGCGCATAGCCTTGCTGATTACGTTGCCACTGTGCCTGCTTTGTCATCGGATTATGCAGCTATGATCAATGCTGCTGTGGCGCTTTATGGCTATTATGGTGACGAACATTATATGTTAGATGCGCGGCGCTTAATCGTTGAATTAAATGAAAACCATTGTGATGAAAATGGTGATTATCGTCTCACCGCGCTGACACAAAATGATGTGATCATTCATATCCATGCTGATCAGGATGATGCCACACCAAGCGCAACAGCGCAGCTGATCGAAGCCTTGGCACGATTGGCATTAGTGGATCAGGATTATGAGTTACAGCAACACGTAGAAGCACTCTCTCAGCGCGCCCTCACCCGTATTCAATCCCTTGCCTATGGTCAGGCCGGCATTTTAAATGCAGCACTCATTTCTCAATCAGCGATGATCTTACATATCTTTACAGATAGTGTGGATCACCCGATGATTAAAATCACCAATCAGATGATTGATATGAGACGCACAGACATTATCAAGATCATTGATAATGATGAAATGCGTGAAACAAACATACCACATATCGGGTTGCAAAATATCAATCACCCATCGGCTTATCTATGCATCGGTAACCAGTGTCTGCCGCCGGTTCATTCAAATGATGATCTTGAAAAGCTTCTAAAAGAAAATGCCCCGCTTCGGATTTGAAGCGAGGCATTTTTAAATCACAGGCTAGTTCTTAGATGTTTCCAAATTATGTATTCATGGAATCGAAGAATTCACCATTGCTCTTTGTCTGCTTGAGCTTGTCATTGAGGAACTCAATCGCATCAGTGGTGCCCATTGGTGCCAAGATACGACGCAGAACGAAGATTTTCTGAAGATCCTGACGCGGAACCAGCAAATCTTCCTTACGGGTACCGGATTTCAGAATATCCATTGCCGGGAAGATACGCTTATCAGCAACCTTACGATCCAGAACAATTTCAGAGTTACCAGTACCCTTGAATTCTTCAAAGATCACTTCATCCATACGGCTGCCCGTATCGATCAGAGCGGTTGCAATAATGGTGAGTGAACCGCCCTCTTCAATGTTACGTGCTGCACCAAAGAAGCGCTTAGGACGCTGCAGAGCATTGGCATCCACACCACCGGTCAAAACCTTACCTGATGAGGGCACAACAGTGTTGTAAGCGCGTCCAAGACGGGTGATGGAATCGAGCAGGATGACAACGTCACGTCCATGCTCAACCAAACGCTTGGCTTTTTCGATCACCATTTCTGCGACCTGAACGTGACGCGCTGCCGGTTCATCAAAGGTCGAAGAAATCACTTCACCTTTAACAGAGCGCTGCATGTCGGTCACTTCTTCCGGACGTTCATCAATGAGAAGAACAATCAGGTAGCATTCAGGATGATTGGCCGTAATCGAATGCGCAATATTTTGCAACAGCACCGTTTTACCGGTACGTGGTGGCGCCACGATCAAAGCACGCTGACCTTTACCCAATGGCGCTACCAGATCAATCACACGGGCTGAAAGATCTTTATTGGTCGGAACTTCAAGTTCCATTTTAAAGCGCTCATTCGGATAAAGCGGTGTCAGATTGTCAAAGTGAACTTTGTGCCGGATTTTTTCCGGATCTTCAAAGTTGATAGTGTTGACCTTCAACAATGCGAAATAACGTTCGCCTTCTTTAGGGCCACGAATCGGCCCTTCAACCGTATCCCCGGTTTTCAAAGAGAAGCGACGCAGCTGCGACGGTGAAATATAAATATCATCAGGACCTGGCAGATAGTTTGCGTTTGCTGAGCGCAAGAAACCAAAACCATCCTGCAAAACTTCCACTACGCCTTCGCCGATAATTTCGACTTCCTGAGCGGCCAGTTTTTTCAAAATAGCAAACATCAGTTCCTGCTTACGCATGGCACTGGCGTTTTCGACTTCGAGTGTTTCAGCAAAAGCCAGCAGATCAACCGGCGTTTTATTTTTTAGTTCTTGTAGTTTCATTTCCTGCATGGGTGAGGAACTCATTAAAATGTAAGGGAAAAAATGCAATTTTCGGAAAAGTGATCATTAAACCATGATCGACATCGAAAGTCTGCTTATCAGGTGGGAAGTGCTCCATACATAATGATTTTTGCCATCAAGAGCAAGTGGCAAATGAATAGCACTGATTATTTTCTCTCAAAGCTTGTTTCCGTTAGATAATAAAAAAGCGTCGTTTTTACAAACGACGCTTTCTAAATCGGTTTATAAAACCATCATCAGAATGGTTTCACAATCACCATAATAACAATTAAAATCATCAAAACTGTCGGTATTTCATTGAAAATCCGCCAATATTTCGCTGACTTGGTATTTTCATCTGCAGCAAAGCGGCGCATGGATTTTGACAAAACACCGTGTGCAGCCGACATCAAAACAACCAAAAGTAGTTTTGTATGCAACCAACCACCTTTAAAGGCAAACATGTCCCAAGCCATCCAGAGACCTGTGATCCATGCAATGATCATGGCCGGATTCATGATAACACGCAGCAGTCTGCGTTCCATCACTTTAAAAAGCTCAGATGTTTCGGAACCCACCGCGATTGTTGAATGATAAACAAACAAACGCGGCAGATAAAGCATGGCTGCCATCCAGGAAATCACCGCAATCACATGAAGGGCTTTAATCCAATTATAAGCCCCTTCAGGATTCACGTGAAACAATATACCAAAACCGATCAGGACAATGGCAAGCGAACTCATTGCCCGAATGACAACTTTGGAACCGGAACTTTTAGTCTCAGCAGTCATAAGTATCTCCTTATGACTGATTTCTTATCCGATCCAACATTTGCTGTACATGTTCAATCGGTGCCTGTGGTGTTATGCCATGCCCCAGGTTGAAGACAAGCGGACCCTGCCCTAAATGCCTCAAAATGGCATCTACGCCTTCATCAAGCGCTTTTCCGCCGGCAACTACCCGCAATGGATCGAGATTGCCCTGTACGGCGCCCTGTGCCTGTAATTGCTTGGCAAAAGAAAATGGAACTGTCCAATCCAGCCCCAAGATGTTCACACCGGTTTTTTCACGGTAATCTTTATAAAGCAGACCTGCACCTTTCGGAAAACCGATAATGCGGGCATCGGGATAAATCGCTCTGACTTTCGCAACAATACGCGCAACCGGCTTGACGCAGAAACGATCAAAGCAATCTTCATCCAGAACACCCGACCATGAATCGAATATCTGCAAAGCATCAGCACCTGAATCAAGTTGTTTGATCAGATAAGCGGCCGAAATATCCGCCAGATCATTCAAAAGCTTTTCAAACAATTCTGGATGCTGATAGGCAAAAAGACGAGCTGGTGCTTGATCCGGTGTGCCGTGACCGGCAATCATATAAGTCGCGACAGTCCAGGGCGCACCACAAAATCCGAGCAAAGTGGTTTCATCCGGCAATTCATGACGTAGACGATTGACCGTTTCATAAACAGGTGCGAGCTTTTCTTCAGCTCCTTCAATATTTAAAGCAGCAATTTCATCTGGTGTGATCGGGGTCATTAAAGGACCACGTCCTTCTTCAAAGCGAAGGTCACGTCCAAGAACGTGAGGGACAACCAGAATGTCAGAAAAGAGAATGGCTGCGTCAAAGCCAAAACGGCGAATTGGTTGAAGTGTTACCTCAACAGCAAAATCAGGTGAGTAGCACAGGTCAAGAAAGCTTCCTGCTTCTTTTCTGCTTGCTTTGTATTCAGGCAGATAACGACCAGCTTGACGCATCATCCAAACTGGTGGTGGAAACACTGTTTCACCGTCAATAACTCTTAAAACTTTCCGTTTCATCGTTTTTCCTTCTGCGTTCCAGCGGAGTTATCCTCAGGCGCTATTAGTAAAGAAAGGAAGGATTTTGGAATCTTATGATTCTTAGAGTCTGTTAGTATTGGGGATTAATGTTTGCCTTTAATTTACCCACAGCACACTCACTCTGATCCTTTGATGTGTGCATAAATCACCGATCATTCGGGAAAAAGCAATGGGTGGCTAAATTTACTTTGAATCCTAAGGACTTGCGTAAAATAACTATCCACTGCAAATTGTGGAAAACTATTGGATAAGTGTGATAGAACTTCATCAATCAAAATTTATGCACATCCCTGTCAAAAGTTTTTATACAGGCATGCGAATTGTGGATGACTTGGCAAGTTTCCACCAGCCTGTCGGGGATAGTCATAAGGCACTGAAACTTACGCACAACCGTCAACAGGGTGATCAGAAAACTGTGACAAAATCGCTTTCTTACTTTCATTTGCATTTGATCTCTGATGCGACCGGAGAGACTCTCATTGCCGCAGGGCGTGCAGCAGCCGCGCAATACACCAATGCGCGTGCCATTGAGCACATGTATCCGCTGATCAGAACCGAGAAACAATTGAGCAAAGTTCTGGAAGGAATTGATGCTGAACCGGGTATTGTTCTCTATACAGTTGTTGATCAAAAACTGGCTGCGATGATTGATCAATCATGCGCGTCCATGGGGGTTCCCTGTGTTTCTGTTTTGGAGCCGGTGCTGGCAACATTTCAGTCTTACTTAGGGCTGGCTGCACACAGACGCGCCAGTGCGCAACATGTTCTGAATACGGATTATTTCCGCCGTATCGATGCGCTCAATTTTACCATGGAGCATGATGACGGTTTGTTGCCACCTGATATTGAAGAAGCAGATGTTGTTTTAGTCGGCATTTCGCGCACATCCAAAACACCAACCAGCATTTATCTGGCTAATCGCGGCATCAAAACCGCCAATGTGCCGATAGTAAACGGTGTGCCCATTCCGGATGAAGTGATCAATGCAAAGAAACCGCTGATTGTCGGTTTGATTGCCACGGCTGAACGTATTTCACAGGTGCGCCAGCATCGTTTGCTCGGCACGGTTGCTGATTTTCATAATGAATTTTATACCGACAGAGCAGCGATTGCAGAAGAGCTGACCTATGCGCGCAATTTGTGTGCCCGTCATGGTTGGCCGGTGATTGATGTATCACGCCGTTCGATCGAAGAAACCGCAGCTGCTATTATGGCACTGCGGCCACGCAATCGCTGATAAAGACTGTTCAAGAAATGAGATCAACAGTGACCACTTCCCTTATCTTAGCGTCGAAAAGTCCGTTCAGGGCGCAGCTTCTCAATAATGCCGGTCTGATATTTGGTACGGAAAATGCCGATATTGACGAGCGCGCAGTCGAAGCGCCGCTTTATCGTTCGGGTGCGACCCCTGAAGATGTGGCTGTCGTGCTGGCAGAAGCAAAAGCTTTAGCTGTAAGTGCAAAATATCCCGATGCGATCATTATCGGTTGTGACCAGACCTTATCTCTGAGCGACGAAATTTTTCATAAATCCACTAATCTGGAAGAAGCAGGTAATAACCTTTTAAAACTTTCCGGCAAAACCCATCAGTTGAACAGCGGTATCGTGCTGGTCAAAAATGGCGAAACAATTTGGCGCCATGTTTCAATTGCTTATATGACCATGCGTCATTTGAAACCTGAATTCATCGGGCGCTATCTGGGGCGTGTAGGTGATATCGCATTATCAAGTGTCGGCGCTTATCAGGTGGAAGGCGAAGGCATTCAATTGTTTGAAAAAATTGAAGGCGATTATTTCACCATCATTGGCCTGCCTTTGTTGCCGCTGTTGCAAAAATTACGCGAAGAAAGTTTGATTGATGGTTGAAAAAAAACAAGCCTTTGTAACCGGCTATCCGATTAAACATTCACGCTCGCCGCTCATTCATGGATTTTGGCTGCGGGAATATGATTTGCAAGGCTCGTATCAGGCCAGGGAAGTTGCACCCGAAGACTTTGCTGCTTTTGCAACAACACTGAATGCACAAGGTCTGGTTGGCGGCAATGTCACCCTGCCCCATAAGGAAGAGGCTTTTAAACTGTGTGCCAAACTGGATGATGCAGCCAAAGCCATTGGTGCGGTCAATACGCTTTGGCTGGAAGATGGTGTGCTTTGCGGCAGCAATACCGATGCTTATGGTTTTGCTGCCAATCTGGATGCACAGGCGCCTGATTGGGACAAAGCAGACATAGCTCTTATTTTAGGCGCAGGCGGTGCTTCACGTGCCATTATCCATGCATTGAAAGAGCGTGGTTTCAAAACCATTTATATTGTAAACAGAACTTTGGCGCGTGCGGAAGAATTGGCCAGACATTTCAAAAGCGATGATGTTGCAATTTCTGCTCATGAATGGGCAGATGCAGACACCCTCGTGCAATCGGCTGGTCTGATCGTTAATACAACGTCGCTTGGTATGAGCGGACATGGCCACGAAGATGACTTTCCGCTTGATCTGACACAAGCCAAGCCACATGCCTTGGCAACGGATATTGTTTATGTTCCACTGGAAACAGGGTTTTTGAAAAAGGCAGAGGCAGCCGGATTAAAAACTGCGGATGGATTGGGTATGCTGCTGCATCAGGCAGTGCCGGGTTTTGAGCGTTGGTTTGGTGTGCGCCCACGGGTAACAGAGGCTTTGCGTGCACATATTTTAGAGGATATGGCAAAATAAAATGATCATTGTCGGTCTGACCGGTTCTATCGGAATGGGTAAATCCACCGCTGCCAAAATGTTTGAGAAGGCTGGTGTGCCGGTTTATGATGCTGATGAAACGGTGCACCGGCTCTATGCCGGTCGAGCCAGCCCGCTGATTGAGCAGGCTTTTCCGGGCACAGTGATTGACGGTATGGTTGACCGTAAAAAACTGTCGCAGGCAGTGCTCAATGATAGCCAGGCTATGAAAAAGCTTGAATCAATTGTGCATCCATTGGTGCATGAAGAAGAAAGCATGTTTCTGGAACAGGCAAAATTTGATCGCGAGCCGATGGTGGTGCTTGATATTCCGCTACTTTTCGAGGCGGGAGGTAAAGATCGGGTGGATTGCATTGTGGTCGTGAGTGCTCCGGCCGATGTTCAGCTTAAACGTGTGCTGGCCAGAGAAGGTATGACGGTTGAAAAATTTGAATCTATTTTGAGCCGGCAGCTGAGTGATGACGAAAAGCGTGCAAAAGCTGATTTTATCATTGATAGCAATGTTAGTTTTGAGGCTATGCAGCAGCAGATTAATGCAATCATCGCACAATTGAGCAATGGTTGAGGCACAAATAAAGTTTGGCAAAAAGGCATAAATGAAAATGCGTGAAATCGTTTTCGATACTGAAACCACGGGTCTTTCCCGTGTGGACGATCGGGTTATTGAAATCGGCGGCGTGGAAATGGTCAATCGTTTCCTCACCGGTCGCACATTTCATGTCTATATTAACCCGCAAGGCAAAGAAGTGCATCCGGATGCATTGGCTGTGCATGGTATCAGCAATGAACAGCTTTTAGACAAGCCGGTTTTTGCCGATATTGTCGATGATTTTCTTGCGTTTTTTGAGGGTGCCAAACTGGTCGCGCATAATGCGATGTTTGACCTTGGTTTTATCAATGCGGAATTGGATCGTTTGGGGCGCGAGCCGATCGGTACCGACCGGATAGTAGATACATTAGCACTGGCCCGCCGGCGCAATCCGATGGGGCCCAATACGCTTGATGCGCTCTGCCGTCGTTATGGCATCGATAACAGCCACCGCACATTGCACGGCGCCTTGCTTGACTCTGAAATTTTGGCCGAAGTTTATATCGAGCTGATCGGCGGTAAACAGACGGCGCTTGGTTTAAACAGTGACAGAGGTCAGGAAAATAGCAACCAATCGGGTTCTGGCCAAAAAGTTCAATTGGCTAAACGCCCCTCACCTTTGGCTCCAAGGATAAGCGAGACTGAAAAATCAGCCCATGATGCTTTGGTGGCCAAAATGGGTGATAAAGCGATCTGGAAAAAATATATGTCCGGTTAAAGCCGAATAAAGTTCAATAAAAAGCCCGGATGTTTATCCGGGCCTTTTTATGTTTCAGTTTTAAAACTGATTAGCTTTTAACGGCGTTTTTAGCCTGTTCTTCAGCCATGCGCTGCTGGAACATCTGAGCAAAATCGATAGGGTCGATCATCAGTGGCGGGAAGCCGCCATTACGGGTTGCATCAGCAATGATCTGACGGGCAAACGGGAACAGCAGGCGCGGGCATTCAATGAACAACAGCGGCAGAACATGTTCCTGCGGGATGCCCTGAATACGGAATACACCACCATAAACCAGTTCTGCATTGAACAGAACGTCTTTATCGTCGGTTGCTTTGGCGGTCAGGGTCAGCACAACATCAAAATCGTCCTGCGCAATCGGGTTGGCATTGACGTTGACATTGATGCTGATTGCAGGGGCTTTTTCACGCGGACGCAGTGACATCGGCGCGCCCGGGCTTTCGAATGAAAGATCCTTGATATATTGAGCCAGAATATTCAGTGATGGCTCAACAGCTGGATTAGCCGAACCGTTTCCATTCGTCGCTTCATTTGCCATTTTCAAAAAAACCTTTTTTTGTTTGAGCGGGATCCTGAATGTCCCGAATTCAGTTCAGTTGGCTAGCATGTGTTTCTCTATGAGGCAAGAAACTGCTTTAAATCTTGAAGCTTCAAGCTTCATTTATCCTGATTATTTGGTCGCCATGGTGAATTCGGATCAGATTTACTGGAAAAATCTTCAGGATCGAGATCAATGATATTGTCATCATTAGATCTGTCGCTGTAATTTGTATGATTGGTGTAGCTGCCGGCATTTGTATAAGTTCCGGCAACAACCATTTTACCGCGTAAAAAACGGTTCCAGACAAAATCGCGCACAGGCGGCATGAAAAGCAGCAAGCCAAAAGCACTGGTGACAAATCCCGGTACGATCAAAAGAATGACCGCCATTACCAGCATGGCGCCATGCACAACTTCACGATCAGGAACACGACCGGCAGCTGTTTCTGAGCGGATGCGCTGTAACAGGCTGAAACCTTGGATACGCAGCAGAAAAAAGCCCAGTATAGCGCTCAAAATCAGCAGCCCGATGGTTGCCAATACACCCACATGGCTTCCGACAATGATAAAACCTGCAATCTCGACAAAAGGTAACGCCAGTAAGAGAAGCGGTGCATAGGAAGATGGCATTGAGAAAAGGCCTTTCACTTGCCTGAGGTTTTTGCGTTGTTTGCGCTTACATGAATTTTATTATCCACATTGATGCGGCAGTATTGCGGTTAAAATGCTATATTTGCAGCTTTTGCGCTTGAAATATATGCATTTGCAACGAAATACATATAAGATACATGGCATAAATGAGCTTCATGCGGTTACAGATAGGTATGCGGGGTCTGAATTTGAATGTTTAGCTTGCGCAATCTATATGTTTTTTGAATACAAGCGCATCCCAAAAACCGCGTAGCGGTTTTTGGAATAAGATGCGCGGTGAGAATGAGCCGCATCCCAAAAAGTGCGTAGCGGTTTTTGGATCAGATGCATCAAATGAACTGAACAGAGCATTTTATTAATTATGAATGCTTCAGGTGAAATTCAGATCCGGTTATGCTAGAGTGAAGCACGGATCCTAACATGGCGCAGGGTATGGAATTTTTTGATTTTGGCACAATTTTCTTCTTGATCGCAGCTGTTGTGATTTTCTTCCAGCTGAGAAATGTTCTTGGCACCCGCACAGGCAATGAAAAACCGCCCCTTGATCCTTATACAACGCAAAAACCGGCAGATGCAGCACAGCCGCAAAATGGCGATGATGCAGATAATGTGATTTCATTGCCGCGCAAAGCCGGTGCTGAACAGCCGGTTAAAGATTTTCGTTCCATTGATGCTGTGGCGCCGGTTGGTTCACCCATCAATGATAAGTTGCGTGCCATCCGCGCCATGGATGCTTCATTTGATCCAAAAACTTTCATTAAAGGCTTAAAGCTTGCGCATGAAATGATTGTGATGGGATATGCTGACGGCGATCGTAAATTGCTGAAAAACCTTCTTTCCAAAGAAGTGTATGACGGCTTTGTTTCAGCGATTGATGAGCGTGAAAAGCGCGGTGAAAAACAGCGCTCCACTTATATCGGTGTGGAAAAAGCTGACATCACAGCAGTGGAAATCAAAGGTTCGGAAGCCCATATTACAGTTTCGCTGTTAAGTCAGATGATTACTTCCACTTTGGATAAACAAGATAATGTTATCGATGGTGATCCGGAAGCTGTTATTGAAGTGAAGGATCTTTGGACATTTGCGCGTGATTTGAAATCGCGCGATCCAAACTGGCGTTTGGTGGCAACCGAGGCAGAGGACTAAGGGTCTTTCTGCTTTTAGCAACCTTAATCTTTTGTGATCCGGATTCGGACAAGTGTTGTATAAAATAAAATTTGGATTTTCCGGGCAGTCAGTGCTGCCCGGGTGTTTATTTCTCAAAGAATTTATAACGGCTTTCGCCGTTTTTTTGCGTTGTAAGGAGCATTGAAGATGGCTCCTAAAAATTATTTACGCGCAGAAGACCGGATTTTATGGGAAACGGTTGCCAAAACCGCTTTGCCTATTTCCGGCAAACATCACCTGAAATCGGCAATGGATGATTTTGATTTGTGGGAACAGGAAGTGGCCCCCAAATCAAAGCCATCGGCTGCACCTCAGTTTAAAAAGCTTGCTGTATCTAAGGAAGATGCAAAGCCTGTTGTGGTAAAACCAAAACAGCCAGAGATTTATCCGCTCGATAAACCAACGCATCGCAAGATTGCAAAAGGACGGCTTAATATTGATGCAAGGATAGACCTGCACGGGCTAACGCAGCGCGAGGCGTATAATTTATTATACGGTTTTTTGGCGGATGCTCATGCCAGAGGTTTGCGTCATGTGTTGATTATCACCGGCAAGGGGCGATCTTACGGCAGTGAAGGCGTGCTGAAACAAGTGGTACCGCATTGGTTTTCGACGCCGATTTTTCGGTTGCTGGTCAGTGCTTATGAAGATGCGGCACATCATCATGGCGGGCATGGTGCGCTTTATGTGCGATTGCGTCGCGCCGTTTCAACGGGGTTATCCCTATGACCCCTTTTGGCCAACGGTTGAGGGAGTTGCGCGAAAAGCGTGGCGTAAGCCAAAAGGAAATGGCGGAAGCTTTGCGCGTTTCTGCGGCCTATTTGTCGGCACTTGAGCATGGGCGGCGCGGTGCGCCCACATGGGACATGTTGCAACGTATCATCACCTATTTCAATATCATTTGGGATGAAGCGGAAGAACTGCAGCAATTAGCGAAAATTTCGCATCCGCGTGTGGTGATTGATACGGCTGGTTTGAGCCCGCAAGCCACTGAACTTGCCAATTTATTATCTAAAAATATTCGTATTCTGGATCGTGAGACGATCAAAATCATGACTGAACAGATTGATGCGGCGCGCAAGCGCCGCCGCAATAAATCAATCCGTCACGGTTTGACTGTCATTTAAAGTTTGACTGTTATTTAAAAAAAGCTTTCAGCTCATCCAGTTTGGTATTAACGAGCCAGCCATAATAATTTTCCTGTGGCATCAAAGCTGGTTGTCCTGCTGCTTTGCGATTTTTATTGGTTTGTGCCAAGGCGCGTGCGCGGTCATCAGCGCCACCGGTATTATATAAGGTAGCAGTCAGACCCGGATTTTTTGAAATATCAAAACCGGCAATCTGACGATAAGAGGTGATCGATTGTTTAATGGTCGCTGCAATATATGGCAGGGTCAAATCCGGATCCATAATGGTTTTATAGATGGTGGTGCCATCTTCGGCGCGCAGTTTCGGCAAGCCTGATACACGGTTGACCATGTCGGACATTTGCAGCGCAGTCAGCGGGTTGATCTGGCCAAGGCCAAAGGTTTGGCCTGCATAAAATGGCTGGAAGAAGACAGCGCTGAAACGATTGTTCGGGTAAGATTTACCATCAAGTTTTTTGCCGCGGAATTTTGCATTCCAAACATCTTCGCGGCACCCCCAAAGCGTGTAGCTGTCTTTAAAGCGCTCACAGCCGGCAAATTCAGGGCGTTTGATAAAATTGGCAATGCTTTCGCCATTATAGGCGAAATCCACACCCTGATTTACATAGGACATTGCCTTCACATAATAGGTCTGCAAACGGTCATAAACATCCACATTATAGGTATGTTCGCCGACAATCGCGCCAACAATATGGATCGGATCAATGCCGTATGCTGATGCGTTAGCGCGGATTTTTGAGCGCAACGATGCATCATTTTTGAGCAATGTATAGATTTTCTGGTATTTCTTTTCGTAAGTGGTGCTCAGTTCTTTGGTGCGTTTAGCAGAAGCACCCGGAATGGCCGGCTGCTGCGCATTGCGGTTGCCGGTTGGCACAACGGTGGCGCTATAAGCTGGTTGGCTGAGAACTGGGCTTGCAAGCACTACGGACAGGCAAATGCCGGCGATGAGGTTCAGTCGGCTAATCATATTGCTGTAACGTGCCTCGGTAAGTGAAAGAATACGAATATAAGTTGTGCGGAAAATAAAAAATCCCCCCGCACAAGTCGAGGGGATTTTTCAAATTCTTAATTAACTATTGCGAACGTGTCTTTCCGGTCACTTATATTCACATTAATCATAGGATAAAGCGTGAAAGATCGGTGTTCTTGGCCAGATCGCCAACCATTTTACGCACATAATCAGCATCCACCGTGAAAGATGATCCGGATTTATCCGGTGCGGCAAACGAAATTTCATCCAGCACACGTTCCATCACTGTCTGCAAACGCCGCGCACCGATATTTTCAACTGTTGCATTAAGATCAACGGCAATATCAGCTAAAGCATCAATTGCATCATCGGTGATGTCGAGTTTGACTTCTTCAGTTGCCATCAAAGCAATATATTGTTTGATGAGGCTCACTTCGGTTTCGGTCAAAATGCGACGCAGATCCTCACGGGTCAGTGCGCTGAGTTCAACGCGGATCGGCAGACGACCCTGCAATTCAGGCAACAGGTCGGATGGCTTGGAAACGTGGAAAGCACCCGATGCGATGAAAAGAATATGATCGGTTTTCACCGGCCCATATTTGGTTGAAACGGTTGTTCCTTCCACCAGTGGCAACAGATCCCGCTGCACACCTTCACGCGAAACACCGGCACCCGAGCCGCCTTCGCGGGCGATCTTGTCGATCTCGTCGAGGAAGACAATACCGTCATTTTCGGTTGCTTTGAGTGCCTCCTGAATAACCTGATCCTGATCCAGCAGCTTGTCGGATTCATCGGTTATCAACAATGCATAAGAGTTTTTAACACTGGTTTTGCGTTGTTTGGTACGGCCGCCCATGGCTTTGCCAAGCATGTCGCTCAAATTCAGCACGCCGATATTGGCGCCCGGCATGCCCGGAATTTCAAAATTGTTGGATGAGCCGTTGTCGGCCACCTCAATTTCGATTTCTTTGTCGTCCAATTCGCCATCACGCAATTTCTTGCGGAAGCTGTCACGGGTGGCAGGGCTTGCAGTTTTACCAACCAATGCATCGAGTACGCGTTCTTCGGCATTGATGTGGGCTTTGGCTTTGACCTCTTCGCGCTTTTTCTCGCGCACAAGACCGATAGCGGCTTCAACCAGATCACGAATGATCTGTTCGACGTCACGCCCGACATAGCCGACTTCGGTAAATTTGGTGGCTTCGACCTTGATGAAAGGCGCACCGGCCAATTTGGCAAGACGACGGGAGATTTCGGTTTTACCAACGCCGGTTGGTCCGATCATCAGGATGTTTTTTGGCATCACTTCTTCGCGCATCTGGCCGTCAAGCTGCTGACGTCTCCAGCGATTGCGTAAAGCAATGGCGACGGCGCGCTTGGCGTCGTTCTGGCCAATAATGTAGCGATCAAGTTCAGAAACAATTTCACGCGGTGAAAAATTTGACATTATTTTTATAATCCATCGGCCGTTACCTGAATAAATTGAAAGGGCAAAAACGGCTTTCCTGTGAGCTGATTGGATGATGAGAGGCGATCTTCGCCTCTCGGTTGCTCTTAAAATGTGAGCGCTTATTTCGCGTCGAGCGATTCCACCAGAATGCTATGATTGGTATAGATGCAGATATCTGCAGCAATATTCATAGCTTTGAGGGCAATTTCTTCTGCGTCAAGATCGGTATCAATAAGTGCTCTGGCAGCAGCCAGCGCATAATTGCCACCCGAGCCAATGGCCATTACGCCATGTTCCGGCTCCAGCACGTCACCGGTGCCGGTGAGTGCCAAAGTCACATTGGCATCGGCCACCAGCATCATGGCTTCTAATTTCCGCAAATAGCGGTCGGTACGCCAGTCCTTTGCAAGTTCCACACATGCACGCATCAATTGGTCAGGATATTGCTCAAGCTTGGCTTCCAGTCGCTCCAGCAGGGTAAAAGCATCAGCCGTTGCACCGGCAAAACCGGCAATCACATTGCCTTTGCTCAAGCGGCGCACTTTACGCGCATTGCCTTTCATAACGGTATTGCCAAGCGAGACCTGCCCGTCACCGGCGATGACGACTTTGTCGCCTTTGCGCACGGTTACGATTGTGGTGCCATAAATGGTTGTGGGATTATGATTGATCATGGATACTCCTTAGGCGACCGCTCAGATTCCTGTTTACTCAGGCAATCATGGCGACCCCGACCGATCTTAGCTGATCCTGAATATGTGACGCGGTGATACGATTTACAAGAAATCACCCGCACTTCATTTTGGTTTTATGTATGAAATTGACAAAGAAATGCAAATAATAAGGCGGTGTGGCGCAATAAATTAAGCCAATTGATGGCCGCACCCCATCAAAGCATTTGGAAAAAGGCGCAACCTGTTCTAGAACGCTGGCAATAAATGCCTATGGGGCCAATATATACATATGGGAAAAGATATGGTTTCTGACAGCGCACGCAAAGCAAGTATTGAACGTTCCACCAACGAAACCGGAATTGCTGTTTCGGTGAATTTGGACGGAACCGGCCAATTTGATATTCAAACCGGCGTTGGTTTCTTCGACCACATGCTTGATCAGCTGTCACGACATTCTCTGATTGATATGCATATCCGCACCAAAGGCGATACGCATATTGATGACCACCATACAGTTGAAGATACCGGCATTGCATTGGGCAAAGCCGTGGCTGAAGCTTTGGGCGAGCGCCGCGGTATTGTGCGATATGCCTCGCTTGATCTGGCAATGGATGAAACTTTGACCCGCGCCGCTTTGGATGTGTCGGGACGCCCTTTCCTCGTTTGGGATGTGCCGTTCAATGCGCCGAAGATCGGCACTTTCGACACCGAGCTGGTGCAGGAGTTTTTTCAGGCTTTCGCTATGAATGCAGGCATCACGCTGCATGTTAAAAACCATTACGGCAGCAATAACCATCATATTGCCGAAACTGTTTTTAAAGCAGTGGCGCGCGCTTTACGGGTTGCTATTGAAACTGATCCGCGCCAAAAAAATGCGATACCTTCAACCAAGGGCACTTTAAAAGGTTAGTCATGGCAAGCTTTGTCGTTCTGGAACCAGAAGGCTTAAACGAAAAGGTACAGGTGGACGCTACTGTCATAGTACGTGACGGCATTGCGCTCTTCGCGCTGATTGTGCCTTTTTTCTGGCTCTTGTCCAAACGGCTTTGGCTGGAAGCATTTGTCGTGTTGGCGGCAACACTTGCCATTGGCAGTGCGGCGACAACACAATTTGCGCCCGCTGTTCCATTTCTGATTTTTCTTGTTTCTGTGCTGGTGGCACTCGAAGGCAATAATTGGCGGATCGCCAAATTGCGCCGTCGCGGCTTTGTTGAAAAGGCTGTGATTGATGCCAATGATTTAGGCGAGGCGGAAATCCGCTATTTCGTCGATCATGCAAATTTGTGTCAACAGCCGCAGAGTGGCGGTTCAGTGACAGAAACAACCAATCAGCAAAGACAGTTGAAGTCCCCTCCCCAATTCCCACATATCGGTTCACAGATTGGTCTTGTGAGTCACCGCGGAGATAATTCTTAATGCGTGTTGCCATTATTGATTACGGATCAGGCAATCTGCGCTCCGTTGCCAAAGCATTTGAACGTGCCGGCAATGATGTGCATCCTTCTATTGAAATTGACGTGACATCAGACGCGCATCGTGTGGCGCATGCCGATTATATTGTGTTGCCGGGTGTTGGCGCTTATGCCGATTGTAAACATGGGCTTTCACTCGTGCCGGATATGATCGAAACATTGCAGAAAACGGTAGTTGAGCAGGCACGCCCCTTCCTCGGCATTTGTGTCGGCATGCAATTGATGGCAGAGCGTGGCCTTGAAAAGCAAGTGACTGAAGGCCTTGGCTGGATTGCCGGTGATGTGCGTGAAATCAAAGTTTCAGACCCGAGTTTAAAAATTCCCCAGATCGGCTGGAATAAGATTCACGTGAAACATTCCCATCCCCTCTTTGCGAATATCGCAACCGGCGATGATGGATTGCACGCCTATTACGTCCATTCTTACATGCTGGATGCTAAAAATCCTGAGGATGTTTTGGCCACAAGTGAGTATGGCGAAACAATCACTGCGGCTGTTGCGCGCGATAATATGGCTGGAACGCAGTTCCATCCGGAAAAAAGTCAGGCTCTCGGGCTGGCTTTGATTGCTAATTTCTTGAAGTGGAAGCCATGATTTTATTTCCTGCGATTGATCTTAAAGAAGGCGAATGCGTCCGTTTGAAACTGGGCGATATGGATCAGGCGACGGTCTATAATCAGGACCCTGCCGCACAGGCCAAAGCATTTGAAGATCAGGGTTTTGAATGGCTGCATGTGGTTGATCTCAACGGTGCCTTCGCCGGTGAAAGTGTTAATGGTGCGGCGGTTGATGCGATTTTGAAAGCCACCAAAAATCCGGTGCAGCTGGGTGGTGGTATCCGCTCATTGCAGCATATCGAAAATTGGCTTTCGCGCGGGCTATCACGCGTCATTTTAGGCACGGTTGCGGTGCGTGATCCGGCTCTTGTCATCGAAGCCTGTAAAGAGTTTCCGGGCAAAGTGGCTGTCGGCATTGACGCCAAAGGCGGCAAAGTCGCGGTTGAAGGTTGGGCGGAAGCCTCCGAACTTGGCGTGATTGAACTGGCGCAGAAGTTTGAAGGCGCCGGTGTGGCGGCAATCATTTACACTGATATTGACCGTGACGGTATTCTGGCTGGTATTAATTGGGAGTCAACTCTCAGCCTTGCAGATGAGGTTTCCATTCCGGTAATTGCATCCGGAGGCTTGGCTTCGATGCAGGATATTGAACGCATGACTATGCCCGATGCGCGCAAGCTTGAAGGTGCTATTTCAGGACGTGCGCTTTATGATGGCCGCATTGATCCGGCACAGGCACTTGCTTTGTTGAAAGCAGCCCGCCTTGAAGTGGCAAGTCGTGGCTAAAAATAAAATAATCTCGCCGAATGGGGGCTTAGAATGCTGAAAGCACGTGTTATTCCTTGTCTGGACGTGAAAGACGGACGCGTTGTCAAAGGCGTCAATTTTGTTGATCTGATTGATGCCGGTGATCCGGTGGAAGCGGCTAAAGCTTATGATGCGGCCGGAGCCGACGAATTGTGCTTTCTCGATATTACGGCAACCTCCGACAATCGTGATACGATTTTTGATGTGGTTTCGCGCACCGCTGAACAATGCTTCATGCCGCTCACTGTTGGTGGTGGCGTGCGGGCTGTTGGCGATATTCGCAAATTATTGCTGGCGGGTGCCGACAAAGTTTCCATCAATACAGCGGCGGTAAAAAATCCGGACTTTGTCGCAGAAGCTGCCGACAAATTCGGCAACCAATGTATTGTCGTGGCGATTGATGCGAAAAAAGTGTCGAGCGCCAATGAAACAGATCGATGGGAAATTTTCACGCATGGCGGGCGTGAACGTACCGGCATTGATGCGATCGAATTTGCGCAGAAAATGGCTGATTTGGGTGCAGGTGAAATTCTTCTCACCTCGATGGATCGTGACGGTACCAAAGCTGGTTATGACATTGCGCTGACCCGTGCGGTGGCTGACAGCGTAAGGGTGCCGGTGATTGCATCGGGTGGCGTTGGTACGCTTGATCATATGGTGGAAGGTATTCGTGACGGTCATGCTGCGGCGGTGCTGGCGGCCTCCATTTTCCATTTTGGCACTTATACGATTGAAGAAGCAAAACGCACCCTGGCAGATGCCGGAATTCCTGTGCGCCTTGATCCTTTGCCATAATAAAAAACTGATGAGCGGGAACAGCTCCGGAGAAAACGATGAGCAGATTTACCCTTGAAGCGCTGGAAACCATTATTGCCGAGCGCGCCGCCAGCACGGATGGTTCGTCCTATACAGCTTCTTTAATGCGTAAAGGCCAACCGAAAGCTGCCCAAAAGCTTGGCGAAGAAGCGGTGGAAACGATCATTGCAGCGCTTGCTGGTGATAAGTCGGAAGTCGTGTCTGAAAGTGCGGATCTTCTCTATCACCTTTTGGTGGTGTGGAAAATTGCCGGTGTTTCTTTGGATGATGTTTTGGCCGAGCTTCAGCGCCGCACATCGCAAACGGGTCTTGAGGAAAAAGCTGCACGCGGCAACGCATAAGGACGCGCTCTCATGTGGGAAAAAGTGGATCAGCTTGCACCCGGACAATATTCGCCTTATCGCCTGTTTTCCGCCAATGAGTGGTCGGAATTTCGTGCGGATACGCCCCTCACCCTGACGGCTGATGAGGTTAAACGGCTGCGCTCTTTAGGCGATCCGATTGATCTGGATGAAGTGCGCCATATTTATCTGTCGCTGTCGCGTTTGTTGTCGGCGCATGTGGAAGCAAGCCAGCTGCTGTTTCAACAGCGCAAGCAATTCCTCAATATGGATGATACGTTTAAAACACCGTTCATCATCGGTATTGCCGGTTCGGTGGCGGTGGGTAAATCTACCACAGCGCGTATCCTGAAGGAATTGTTGGCACGCTGGCCTTCGAGCCCGAAAGTTGATCTCGTCACCACTGACGGCTTTCTATATCCCAATGAAGTGCTGCGTGAGCATAATATGATGGATCGCAAAGGCTTTCCGGAAAGTTATGATGTGGGCGCAGTTTTACGCTTTTTGTCGGCTATCAAAGCAGGCATCGGGCAGGTACGCGCACCACTTTATTCGCACCTGACTTATGATGTATTGGCGGATGAATATATCACCATTGATAAACCGGATATTCTGATTTTCGAAGGCATCAATGTGTTGCAGGTTCGTGACCTGCCGGAAGACGGCAAGATGGTGCCGTTCGTATCCGACTTCTTTGATTTTTCCATTTATATTGATGCGGAAACCGACCAGATTCATAAGTGGTATATTGATCGGTTTATGAGCTTGCGTGAGACAGCTTTCCAAAATCCGAAGTCTTTCTTTCACCGTTATTCACAGCTGTCGGAAACCACAGCGCGTTCTATCGGTGAAGGGCTGTGGGAAAATATCAACCTGATCAATTTGCGGGAAAATATTCTGCCGACACGGCCTCGTGCAGATCTGATCTTGCGTAAAGGCAATGATCACCTGATTGAAGAAGTCGCTTTAAGAAAGATTTGAAAATAAAAAAGTCCGACCTGTTGAGCCGGATTTTTTAGTTTTAAGCCATGTGATTGGCGATAAACTGGTCTGTCTCTTGGGCGCGCGGGATCGTTTGCTGGCTGCCTCTGCGCGTACAGGCAATGGCCGCAGCAACAGATGCACGTTCCATGGCTGCGCCAAGTTTCAAACCTTTGTCGAGGGCTGAGGCCAGCACACCAACAAAACAATCACCAGCTCCGGTGGTGTCTTTGACATCCACGGCCACGGTTTTCATTTGAATGAGTTGACCGTCCATAAACGCTTCGGCTCCCTCGCCGCCCAGTGTGCGTAAAATGCCGGTGTTGAGATGGGTTGAAAGGCTTTTAGCGTCAGGCGGACAATCAAGCCATTGGCCAAGTGCTTCCGCTTCATCTTCATTGACGACAATTAGACCGCATAGCGACAACACATCATCTGGCAAGCGATAGGCTGGTGCCAGATTGAGTATCGCCAGCGCTTTAGTTGCATTGGTGCGACGGATGAGCTTCTCGACCTCTTCCAGTTTGTTTTCCATCTGCATCAAAACGATATTGGCGTTTTTCAGATATGCGTCTTCAATCACAGCCGAGGAAGCGTGTAAATTTGCACCTGATGCCACCGCAATCATATTATTGCCGTGGCTGTCGGTATAAACGGAAGCACAACCGGTTGGCGCTGCAAGACGCTCAACACGGCTGATATTGGCGAATTTTTCCAGATTACTGAGGCCTATCTGCGCGAGCGCATCTGTGCCCACTGCCCCATACATTAAAACCTCAGCGCCATCACGCGCCGCAGCCAAAGCTTGGTTGCCGCCCTTGCCACCTGCCTCTGTGTGGAAATCATTGGCCAGTAATGTTTGGCCCGCACGCGGCATTTCGGTTAGCTGAAACATGAAGTCCACATTGATCGAACCAAAGGTAATGATCATAATATGTCTCCGGTTTTATATTCTTAACCTAAGGTGGCATAAAAAAAGCCCCACCGAAATTTCAGACTATAAGTCTTTCGGTGGAGCCTTTCATTTAAAATATATAATAAATTCTAGTCGAGCTCAGGAATACGAAGCACCTGACCCGGATAGATTTTGTCGGGCGAGGTCAGCATCGGTTTGTTAGCTTCAAAGATAATATTGTTTTTAGCGCCTTTGCCTTTACCATATTGTGCTTCGGCGATTTTCCAAAGATTGTCTCCTTTTTTCACGGTATAGAAAACAGGCTCTTTATCGCCGGCTGCACCATCGACGGTGAGCTCCGAGGCTTCCACTTTCGAAACACCGAGCGAGTTACCCACAGCGATAATAGCTTTTTCAAAAGCGGATTGGTCTTTGACAGTACCCTTCAGCACGGCTTTATCACCATCAACCACAACCTGCACATCTTCGGTGCCGAGCTTGTGAGAGTCCAATTCCTTTTTCAGATCATCTGCTTTTGGCTCATCTTCGCCAAAGCCAAGCTTGGTGCCTACAGACTTAACAAAATCGAAAATACCCATCAAAGTAGCTCCTCGTTACAGTTGTGCCGGAAGTGTAGTGCGGAAATTGCAGCTGTCCAAGAAAATAAGTCAAATTGGCAGGAAACTTATTCTAAAAGACGATGATGGCGAATTGTGACACAGGTTTTTGTCAGAAATATTCGATTAGTCAAAATTAACTTTGCCGCGCTTTTTCTTGACATCAGAACGCCCCGCTTTTTGTTTCAGGCGGCGCTCAACCGAGCCTTTGGTGGGCTTGGTTTTTCGCCTTGGCGGTGGCGGTGGTACGGCGGCCTCGGCAATCAGCGCGATCATTTTTTCACGCGCATCAAGACGGTTGCGTTCCTGTAAACGAAAGCGGCTTGCTTCAATCAGAATATCCCCGTCTTTGGTGGCGCGCTGTCCGGCAAGCTTGATGAGGCGCTCCAGCACATCTTGCTCCAGTCCCGCTTGTGCGGCCAAAAACCGCAACTGCACAGCGGTGGAAACTTTATTGACGTTCTGTCCGCCCGGTCCTGACGACCGGATAAAGCTTTCTTCCAGATCATTTTCATGAATATGGATGCGGTGATTGATGCGGATGCGGTTTTTATTCTCTTCCATGGGCACGATATTACACGAAAAACAGGTTAAAATCAGCATGAAAAAACCCGACTTTTTCAAGCCGGGTTTTTCAAATTCAGATATTTAAAGCGCTTATTCAGCGGCCGTCCGGGTTGCAGGTGCAGCAGAGCGCACATCGCTGTCCACATGGGCTTCAAACTTTTCAAAAGCCTTGATGAACATATCAACGAGTTTGGCTGCCTGTTTGTCATAGGAGGCTTTATCTGCCCATGTGGAACGCGGGTTGAGAATTGCACTATCCACACCTGGCACAGCAACAGGAACTTCAAAGCCGAAGTTTTCGTCGGTGCGGAATTCAACCGAGTTTAGCGAACCATCAAGTGCCGAGCTCAGCAATGCACGGGTAGCTTTAATCGGCATACGGTTTCCGGTGCCGTAAGCACCGCCTGTCCAACCGGTATTAACCAGCCAGCAATCCACATTGTGTTCAGCAATCAATGCGCGCAGCAGATTGCCGTATTCCGATGGATGGCGCGGCATGAAAGGCGCACCAAAGCAGGTTGAAAACGTTGCTTCCGGTTCGGTCACGCCTTTTTCGGTGCCTGCAACTTTAGCGGTGTAGCCGGACAGGAAGTGATACATCGCCTGTGCCGGTGTCAGCTTGGCAATTGGAGGCATAACACCAAAAGCATCAGCAGTAAGCATGATGATGTTCTTAGGCTGACCGCCCTTGCCTGTCTTGCTTGCATTTGGGATGAAGTTCAGCGGATAGGCGCAACGGGTGTTTTCGGTCAGTGTTCCATCGTCGAAATCAGGCTGACGGTTATCATCCAGCACAACATTTTCAAGCACTGTGCCGAAACGCTGGGTGGTCGCGTAAATTTCCGGTTCTGCTTCTGCCGACAGACGGATGGTTTTGGCATAGCAGCCGCCTTCAAAGTTGAAGATGCCGTCTTTGCCCCAGCCATGTTCGTCATCACCAATCAATGTGCGGCTAGGATCAGCCGACAAAGTCGTTTTACCGGTGCCGGAAAGACCAAAGAAAATGGCAGTGTCGCCGTCTTTGCCTTCATTGGCCGAGCAATGCATTGGCATAACGCCCTTGGCAGGCAAAAGATAGTTAAGAGCGGTGAAAACAGATTTCTTCATTTCGCCGGCATAAGATGTGCCGCCGATGAGAACGATTTTGCGGGTCAGATCCACTGCAATCACGGTTTCCGTGCGGCAGCCATAGCGCGCAGGGTCAGCCTTGAAGGATGGCAGATCAATGATGGTCATCTGCGGAACGTAAGTGCTAAGATCACTTTCCTCAGGACGGATGAGCAGATTGCGGATGAACAAAGAATGCCATGCAAATTCTGTAATCACACGTGCATTGATGGAATTGTCTTTGTCTGCGCCGCCGATCAGATCCTGTACAAACAGTTCTTTGCCTTTGGCGTGTTCGATGAAATCGGCATGAAGCAGGTCAAAGGCTTCCGGTGTCATCGGCTTGTTGTTGTCCCACCAAACCTGATCTTCGGTATTGGCATCACGGACAACAAATTTGTCTTTAGGTGAGCGGCCGGTGTGCTGGCCGGTGCGGGCAACGATTGCGCCCTGCGCAGTCAATTCTGCTTCACCACGACGGATTGATTCTTCATAAAGCTTCGCCGGTCCAAAATTATAATAGACTGCAGAGAGCTCCTTCAGTCCTGAAGTGGCAATGGAAGCGGCGGTATTGTGGATGCCGATCTCGCTCATAGTATCTCCGCGATCTGTTTAAAAATTATTGAACACTGCCGGTGTTTGTCATCTTGCTTTCATCGGCGCGATGCGAGTCCAAAACATTTTAAATAAAATAATTCAAATGTTTAATCGATTTAAAAAAATTTAAAAATTTTTAAATCGGTTAGAACGGACTATCAGGGTTGTTTTTTGGAAAAAATCACAACCAAAGATTGTTTTCAGCTGTGGAAGACTTATTTACGGACAGAAAATGCCTTTGCCACATTTTGTACCTAATTTGTACTGCACAAGCGCAAAGAATTATAGTAGTTTTGACATCTGCTGATTTGCTTAAATCAAGGAAAGGCGACCGTATGAAGGAAGTATCCGCAACACAAACGATTGCTCTGGTCGATGATGATCGTAATATTCTGACCTCCGTTTCAATTGCTTTGGAGTCAGAGGGCTATCGTGTTGAGACTTATACGGATGGTGCCTCGGCACTTGATGGTCTGACGGCGCGGCCGCCAAATCTTGCTATCTTCGATATTAAAATGCCGCGTATGGATGGAATGGAATTACTGCGCCGTTTGCGTCAGAAATCCGATCTGCCGGTTATCTTTCTCACTTCCAAAGATGATGAGATTGATGAGCTGTTCGGCCTTAAAATGGGTGCGGATGATTTTATTACCAAGCCGTTTTCGCAACGTTTGCTGGTGGAACGCGTAAAAGCGGTGCTGCGCCGTGTGGCAGCGCGTGACGGTACGGCCAAGTCAAGCGGCCAGCAGGCTCGTTCCCTTGAGCGCGGCCAGTTGGTGATGGATCAGGAGCGCCATACATGCACATGGAAAGGGGAACCGGTTATATTGACTGTGACCGAATTCCTCATTCTGCATTCTTTGGCGCAGCGTCCGGGCGTGGTTAAAAGCCGTGATGCCTTGATGGATGCCGCTTATGACGAACAGGTCTATGTGGATGATCGTACCATCGACAGCCATATCAAGCGTCTGCGTAAGAAATTTAAGCAGGTTGACGACAGTTTCGAGATGATTGAAACGCTTTATGGGGTTGGCTATCGCTTCCGCGAAGCTTAAATTATCGCAGAATTTTCATTTGTGAGCCAAAATCCGAAAGGCGATAAAGCAGCTTATGGTCGTTCAGGCGCCAAACGCGTCCCCAGATGCGTCTAATGAAGTGGACAAAAAACCAGACACGCGCAGAGAGCGTATGGCACGGCGCCAACGCTCGTTGTTTCTGCGTCGTCTGCTTGCGCCTGTGCGTAAATTGCTTGGCAATTATCTCTTTTCCAGTTTGACACGTCGTATCCTGTTCCTCAATCTGGCTGCCTTGGCCGTACTGGTTTCAGGCATTCTTTATATGAACCAGTTTCGTGACGGTTTGGTTGATGCCAAAGTGGAAAGTTTGAAAACGCAGGGCGAGATTATCGCCGGTGCGATTGCAGCTTCCGCTACGGTTGAAACCAATTCCATCATGATTGATCCGGAAGTGCTGCTGGAATTGCAGGCCGGACAAAGTACCAATCCGGCGTCTGATTCCATTGAAAACTGGGAATTTCCGATCAATCCGGAGCGTGTGGCACCTTTGCTGCGCCGTCTGATCTCACCGGTTAATACGCGTGCGCGTATTTATGATCGCGGTTCGAACCTATTGCTTGATTCACGCCATCTTTATTTCCGTGGTCAGGTTTTCCGTTATGATCTGCCCCCGCTTGATGAAGAAGAAAAAACATGGACTGAGCGTGCACGCGGCTGGATTTGGCGTTTGTTTTATGGTGGTGGTTTACCGTTGGATCATGAGCAACCCGGTGGTAATGGCTCGATCTATCCTGAAATTAAAGCCGCCATGGAAGGGGTTCCGCAATCCGCACAGCGCCGTAATGAGAAAGGTGAACTGGTGGTGTCGGTAGCAATTCCGATCCAGCGTTTCCGCGCGGTGTTGGGCGTTTTGTTATTATCCACAGAGGGTGGGGATATCGACAAGATCGTGCAAGGCGAGCGTAACGCGATTTTCCGCGTTTTCGGTGTCGTTTCTGCGGTGATGGTTATCTTGTCGCTGTTTCTGGCATATGCGATTGCCAATCCTTTGCGTAAACTTGCGGCGGCCGCCGACCGTGTACGTCATGGGGTGAAAACCCGTGTGGAAATTCCCGATTATTCCGAACGTCAGGATGAGATCGGCCACTTGTCCACATCCATCCGCGATATGATGGATGCGCTTTATACCCGTATTGAAGCGATCGAAAGTTTTGCAGCTGATGTCAGTCACGAGTTGAAAAACCCACTGACCTCTCTGCGTAGTGCTGTGGAAACACTGCCGCTCGCCAAAACAGATGAATCGCGCAAACGTCTGCTGGATGTGATCGAGCATGATGTGCGCCGTCTTGACCGTCTGATTACCGATATTTCCGATGCATCGCGTCTGGATGCAGAACTGGCGCGTGAACATACCGATATTGTCGATGTGAAAGTGCTGCTGGAGAATATTGTGCAGGCTGCGCAAGGCGTGCGCCGTAATAAACGTGGCACGGCAATTGAATTTCATGTCGGCAAGAAACCAGCCGGTAAAAAAGGCTTTGGCGTTGCCGGCCATGATCTGCGACTTGGGCAGGTGATTTCCAACCTGATTGAAAATGCGCGTTCTTTTGTGCCGGAAGAGACCGGTAAAATCATCGTGCATCTGACAAGCCTTGGTCAGCGAGTACAGATAATCGTTGAGGATAACGGGCCAGGTATCCCGATTGAAAATATCGAACGTATTTTCGAGCGTTTCTATACGGACCGCCCATCCAATGAAGCCTTTGGCCAAAATTCCGGTTTGGGTCTTTCGATCAGCCGTCAGATCATTGAAGCGCATGGCGGTACTTTGATTGCTGAAAATATCTATAGCGATGAAAAAGAACCGAAGAAAAGCGGTAAAGCAGCCAAAGCGACAATGCAGGCTGAGCCGGAAATCATTGGTGCCCGTTTTATCGTTGATCTACCCTTGGCAAGCTGATGGATAAAAGTGGTATCCACGCCTCGACAGTTGAAGTGAATGGCCGCGGCGTCATGTTTTTAGGCGCTTCGGGTGCCGGTAAAACTGAGCTGGTGCTGACATTGATAGAGCGTGCTGCTGCACGTGGTGAGAACGCCTTGCTGGTGGCTGATGACCGAACGCTAATCAGACGTGAAGGTGACGCCATCATCGCTGGTGTTCCCGAGCAATTGGCCGGCGGCATTGAGATCCGTGGTGCGGGTCTATTTAGGCACCCCTTTAAAAATGATACGAAACTTGCACTGGTTGTCAGACTTGTTCAAGCTGAAATGGCGGATCGTTTTCCTGAAGGGCATCAATGGCATTTCGAAGGAGTGGACATTCCTTGTTTGCACTTGCGTGCACTGAGTACAGGCGCTGATTCGCTGACGATTGCCCGTGCAGTTGAAGCAACTTTGTTTTACGAGCCATGGCCGTAAAACGCTTGGCTTGAATATATCGTGCATAAGTCTATATTATATATGCGTGATGTGGAAAATATTGACTATAAAAGTATAGTTTATAAAATTATTTAAAAACAACAGTTTAAAAAGATATTTTGTAATTTTCGTTATTTTTATAAATGGTTTTCAAGCTGAAGACTGCGGCATTTTGTTTTTATTGGCTTTTTGCGAATAATTTTCACTTGATATCAATAATTGCCCTGCCAAGATATGTGTCCTATTTGCTAAACGATGTGCATCAGGATTGCTAAAGCCTTATTAGCGGGCAATTTTACTGTTTAGGCAGTAAATGGCAGGCCAGAACGGGAGCAGTTAAACAATGATCGGACTCGTGCTTGTTACGCACGGCAGATTGGCCGAAGAGTTTTTATATGCCGTTGTGCATGTTGTCGGCCAGCAGGATAATTTTGAAACTGTTTGCATCGGCCCTGATGATGATATGGAACAGCGTCGGCAGGATATTGTTGATGCGGTAAAACGCGCTGATACAGGTCATGGTGTTATTATCTTGACTGATATGTTCGGCGGTACCCCTTCCAATCTGGCAATTTCTGTGATGGAAGCTGGCAAGGTGGAAGTGATAGCCGGTGTGAATTTACCTATGTTGATCAAATTGAGCAGCATGCGTATATCAGGTGATATGAAACTGGCATTGAACGAGGCACAGGATGCCGGACGTAAATATATCAATGTAGCCAGTCAGGTTCTGACAGGAAAATAACTTTATGCATGTGAGCGTGCCGGTAACTGGCGACTATAATCCCGATGAGGCTCTGACGCGCTCTCTTGAGATTATCAATATGCGCGGGCTTCATGCGCGCGCCTCTGCCAAATTCGTCCAGACTGTGGATAGTTTCAATGCTCATGTGCGTGTTGAAAAAGACGGCATGTCGGTGGGCGGCACATCAATCATGGGCTTGATGATGTTGGCAGCCTCACCAGGTTGTTCTATTCAGGTCAGCGCTTGCGGCGAAGAAGCACAACAAGTACTGGATGCATTGACTGCGCTAATAGGTAATAAATTCGGCGAAGACGCCTGATTTCACGCCCATTATATATAGCCTGATTTTTGTCCAGTTATTACAGGCTGTCTGGATAAACCCTGACCGGACGATTATCCTTGACTGATTCCATCACCACAAAAGTGGATGTGCTGGCGACATTGGGCAGGCTGGAGATTTTTTCACCCAGCACAATGCGATAACGGCGGATATCCGGTGTTCGAATTTTCAAAAGATAATCAAATGAACTGGCGATCATGTGGCATTCTTCCACTTCGCGGATTTTGCGCACGGCTATGTTAAATTCCTGCAACGCTTTTTCGCGGGTATCGGATAATTTCACGGTCGTAAAGGCAATATGGTCAAGGCCGAGCTTTTCCGGATCAATGGCGGCGCGGAAGCCTTGAATATAGCCCTCATCCACCAAGCGTTTCAGTCGTGTCTGGCACGGTGTTTTGGAAAGGCCGATTTGTTTGGCAAGTTCGGTGACGGCAATGCGTCCATCTTGGCTTAAAATTTCCAAAATCCGCATATCGAACAAATCCAAATTGCCTGTTTTAGTGATTTTTTCAGTCATTCTGGCTCGGATTCCGTTCGATAATAAGTTCAATTTGCCTAATTATAGCTGATAATAGGTGAGAAAGGAACTTATGGGAATGATATTCTTAAGACAAACAGACAAGCGGGTTCACGTTTTAAAAACGGACAGCGTCTGATATCATAACAGTCTCAAGGGTTCTTCTCTTATGTCTAACGATATTTTCTCTCGCTTTGATCCGGCGCTGAAAACGCAATCACCGCTGCGCCAAGCTATTACTGATGCAACGCGACGCCCTGAGGCTGAATGCGTGAGCATTTTGCTTGAAAAAGCCACTTTGCCGGAAGCTGAGCGCACAGCCATTCGCGCGACCGCCACCAAGCTTATCACCGCTTTGCGTGCCAAGCATAAAGGCACTGGTGTTGAAGGTCTGGTTCATGAATATTCGCTTTCCAGTCAGGAAGGTGTGGCGCTGATGTGTCTGGCAGAAGCATTGCTACGTATTCCCGATACGGCAACGCGCGATGCGCTTATTCGTGACAAGATCGCCACCGGTGATTGGAAATCCCATATCGGTGGCGGACGCTCTTTGTTTGTGAATGCTGCGACTTGGGGTTTGGTAGTCACCGGTAAACTCACCGGCACCGTCAATGACCGTGGTTTGTCGGCCGCACTCACCCGTGTGATTGCGCGTTGCGGCGAACCTGTCGTGCGCCGCGGCGTTGATATGGCCATGCGGATGATGGGCGAACAATTCGTCACCGGTCAAACCATTGATGAAGCGGTCAAACGCGCCCGCGTGCTGGAGCAAAAAGGCTTTGGCTATTCTTATGATATGCTGGGCGAGGCTGCGACCACCGCCCAAGATGCCGAGCGCTATTATAAAGACTATGAAAATGCCATTCATGCGATTGGTAAAGCCTCTGCCGGACGCGGCATTTATGCAGGCCCCGGCATTTCCATCAAGCTGTCGGCTTTGCATCCGCGCTATTCGCGCGCGCAAACAACACGCGTGATGGACGAATTGCTGCCGAAGGTGAAAGCGCTGGCGGCAATTGCAAAATCCTACAATATCGGCCTCAATATTGATGCCGAAGAAGCAGATCGTTTGGAAATCTCGCTTGATTTGCTCGAAAGCCTTTGCCTTGATGAAGAGCTGAAAGGCTGGGAAGGGATCGGCTTTGTCGTGCAGGCCTATGGCAAGCGCTGCCCTTATGTGTTGGATTTCATCATTGATCTGGCTCGCCGCTCCAATCACCGTATCATGGTGCGTCTGGTGAAAGGCGCTTATTGGGATGCCGAAATCAAACGTGCACAAGTGGACGGCTTGGAAGATTTTCCAGTCTTCACCCGTAAAATCCACACCGACGTCTCTTATATTGCCTGTGCACAAAAACTGCTCAATGCACGCGATGTGATCTTCCCGCAATTTGCCACTCATAATGCGCAGACTTTGGCCACTATCTATCATTTAGCGGGGCAGGATTTTAAAATCGGCGATTATGAGTTCCAATGCCTGCATGGCATGGGCGAGCCGCTTTATGATGAAGTGGTTGGCGCACAGAATTTGAACCGCCCTGCCCGCATTTATGCGCCTGTCGGTACGCATGAAACATTGCTTGCCTACTTGGTGCGTCGTTTGCTGGAAAATGGCGCCAACTCCTCATTCGTCAACCGCATTGCCGATAAAGCTGTTTCGATTGATGAACTGACCGAAGATCCGGCAACGATTGTGCGCTCGATGCGCGAAATTGGTGCTCTGCACGATCAGATTGCATTGCCGAAAGATATTTTGGCGCCACGTAAAAACTCTGCCGGTCTTGATCTTTCCAATGAGAACACACTTGTTGCACTGCATGCAGACCTGTTGAAGTCGGCAGCCAAAGATTGGCAGGCCAAGCCGGTCTTAGGCTCATTGAGCGTTCAGGGCACACCGCGTGATGTACTTAATCCGGGTGATCACAGCGATAAAATCGGTACTGTTTTTGAGGTCAGTGCAGAGGACGCAGCCAAGGCTGTGCAACTGGCGGCAAAATCTGTAAAAGACTGGTCTGCAACACCTGCCGCGGAACGTGCTGCTTGTCTGGAGCGTGCAGCCGATAAAATGCAGGAAGAAATGCCTGTGCTTTTGGGACTGATTGTGCGTGAAGCTGGTAAATCATTGCCGAATGCGATTGCGGAAGTGCGCGAAGCAATTGATTTCTTGCGTTACTATGCCGATCAGGCACGCCGCACCATTGGTGCAGCGCATCAATCTTTGGGTGCCGTTGTTTGCATCAGCCCGTGGAACTTCCCGCTGGCGATTTTCACCGGACAGGTTGTTGCAGCCCTTGTTGCAGGTAATGCCGTACTGGCAAAGCCTGCCGAAGAAACGCCACTGATCGCAGCCGAAGCTATTCGCCTGCTGCATGAGGCAGGTGTACCGGCGGATGTCTTGCACTTTGTGCCGGGTGATGGCCGCATTGGTGCAAGCCTTGTGGGGGCTGAAGATGTGTCTGGCGTGATGTTTACCGGTTCAACGGAAGTTGCCCGCCTCATTCAGGCGCAACTGGCAACACGCTTGCTGCCAAACGGCCGCCCTATTCCGCTGATTGCAGAAACCGGCGGCCAGAACGCGATGATCGTGGATTCTTCTGCACTCGCTGAACAGGTGGTGGCCGATGTGATTGCTTCGGCTTTTGATAGCGCCGGTCAGCGTTGCTCGGCTCTGCGCGTTCTTTGCTTGCAGGAAGATGTGGCAGATCGCATCCTCATTATGCTGAAAGGCGCATTGCAGGAATTGCAGATCGGTCGCACAGATCGTCTTGCAACTGACATCGGCCCCGTTATTACCGATGAGGCCAAGACGATCATCAACGCCCATATTGAAGCGATGCGCGGCCAAGGTCGTTTTGTCGAACAACTGCCGCTGCCGGAAGAAACTGCCAAAGGCACATATGTTGCACCAACCATAATTGAATTGCGTGAGTTGAGTGAGCTGAAGCGCGAAGTCTTCGGGCCTGTGCTGCATGTCATCCGCTATAAGCGCGATGATCTCGACCGGTTGATCGATGATATAAATGCCACCGGTTATGGCCTGACATTTGGTTTGCATACGCGTCTGGATGAAACCATCGCACATGTGACTGGGCGTATTCGGGTCGGCAATATCTATATCAACCGCAACGTGATTGGTGCGGTTGTGGGCGTGCAGCCTTTTGGCGGGCGCGGATTGTCCGGCACAGGGCCAAAAGCAGGCGGGCCACTTTATCTCGGTCGTTTGCTGCAAAAAGCACCGGTTCCGCCGCAATATGCGTCAGTTTATCGTGATGCAGGTGCAACCGAGTTCGCGCGTTGGCTTGGCTCCAAGGGTATGAACAGCCTTGCGGTTGCTGCCCGCGAAACCGTAGGTGCCGCAGCATTGGGGCTTCAAATTGAACTGCCGGGCCCCGTGGGTGAGCGCAATCTTTATGCACTTCATCCGCGTGGCACTATTTTATTGTTGCCGCAAACAGAAACTGGTCTTTATCGTCAGCTGACGGCAGTGCTTGCAACAGGCAATGATGCGGTGTTTGATGGTGCTTCACCATTGCGTGGCACTTTAAAAGATCTGCCAGCCTCATTGAATGCACGCATTCGCTGGGTGTCCGACTGGAAACAAAGCGGGTCTTATGCAGGTGCGCTGGTGGAAGGTGATGCTGAACAAGTAAGAGCCGCCAATCAGGCTATTGCCACCCTCTGCGGCCCGCTGGTGTTGACACAAGCTGCAAGCAGTGAAGAACTGGCCGTGCATGCCGATAGCTATTGCCTCAATTGGCTGATGGAGGAAGTATCCACATCCATCAACACCACTGCGGCAGGCGGGAATGCGAGCTTAATGGCGATCGGCTAATGAGATTTTAACCGTTTATCCCTGCAAGGCATGATTTGGTGTTTTGCGGGGATAAAGCCTGAAACCTCTGAGGAGATCGGTGTTGATAGCTCGGTTGTGAAAAACGTTCTTACACAACTTATCGCTCCCCCTCGAACATCTGTTTTAAGTATCGTTTAAAAACCGTTCAAAGGCTTTTAAAGTTTTCTCGCTGACGTGATGTTCCATTCCCTCGGCATCGCAACGCGCCGTGACGGGATCAACGCCAAGACGACACAGGAAGGCTTCGACGACTTCATGGCGGTGTTTACTTGCAACAGCCAGGCGATGACCTTCTTCCGTAAGAAAAATGCCGCGGTAAGGTCGCTGGATAATCAGGCCATCTTCCGCAAGACGTTTCAGCATTTTGGCAACGGTAGGTTGTTTGACTCCAAGACGTTTTGCAATATTGGTTTGACGCACCTCACCCGATTGTTCGCTCAGGTCGGCAATAAGCTCCACATAATCTTCCATCAATTCCGTACGTCGCGCATCACGGCTTTTTTGAAACGCCTCAGCATGCGTTTTGGCCTCCGTTGCGGATAGTCGGGTTTCATCCGAGGCAAGTTTTTTGGTCAACGCAATCACCTTCGCTGATGTCTGTCTCAGATTGGTTATCGCTATAATTGGTTCACTCCATTCATAACATATATCGCATTTATAAAAACCGCTTTATCCAAGTCCCGGTACTTTTAGGCCGAAGGTTTGCATAAGCAGAACGATATTGAGAAAAAGGATGATAATTGTTCCGGCAATTGCGGCAAAATCCGTAAGACGGCTATTGACAAAACGACCCATAATCACAGGGTTACGTGTAAACATGACGAGCGCGATCATCGGTATAGGCAGCGCAAAAGACAAAACGATCTGGCTATAAACCAGTGCATCGGTGGTATTTGCTCTCATAAGCACAACCACAAAGGCTGGAAGCATTGTAACCAGACGGCGTATCCAGATCGGAATATGAAAGCCGACAAAGCCTTGCATGATCATTTGACCAGCCATTGTGGCGACAACCGAAGAAGAAATGCCGGACGCCATCAAGGATATAAGAAAGACAGCAGCTGCGGCACCACCCAGTAAAGGCGTCAAAGTATGATAGGCAGTTTCGATTTCTGCAACTTCCGGATTACCTACGTGAAAAGCGGCCGAGGCCATAATGACCATTGCCATATTAACCGCCCCGGCAATGGACAGTGCTATCACACATTCCCAGTTGGAAAACCGCAAAATCTTCCGTCTGTCGGCATCGCTGCGTCGCTGTGCACGATGTTGGGTCAGACCTGAATGAAGATAGATCGCGTGCGGCATCACGGTTGCACCAATAATGCCGACGGAGATTGTCAATGCTGTTGTGTCGGGCATCGTCGGATTGATCATGCCCATGCCCGCCTGTGCCCAATTAACGGGCGCAATGAACATCTCGATGATGTAGCAAAGGCCGATGATAATTACGAGAGCACCTATGATCAGCTCCATCGGGCGAAATCCACGTCCATCGAAGAGGAGCAAGCCGTAAGTTACGACCGCCGTTACGGCCATGCCGCCCAGCAGCGGCATATGAAAAAGTAAGGACAGGCCGATAGCACCACCCAAAAACTCGGCCAGATCTGTCGCCATTGCTGCGATTTCACTGATGATCCACATTATGATGCGCACGGGTGACGAGAATTCAGCCTGACATAGTTCGGCAAGATTGCGGTTTGTTACGATACCGAGTTTGGCCGAGAGTGCTTGGAACAGCATCGCAATCAGATTGGCCATGAACACGACCCAAAGCAGAGAATAACCGTAGCCTGCCCCTGCTTGAATGTTTGTGGCGAAGTTGCCGGGATCCATATAAGCAATTGAAGCAATGATAGCAGGACCGGCAAACAGCAACATAGAGCGTAAGCCGGATCGTTGTCCGGCAAGCACTTCGCTGATTTGTACATTTGTTCGTTCTGAAAGCTTTGTCATTCGCACAGTGTCGGACATCAAGTTTCTCCAACTTAATGCCATTAATATAGCAAAGGCTATATTACCTACAATATGCAATAAATTGCAGGCTATGCATTGAATTTGGAATCTATGGAAAACTGTGGCGGAGCATTTCAGCGAATGAAGCCATGACGTCTACGGTGAAGCTTGGCTCGGCAACAGGCAAAACTTATCTAGAGCGTGTCGCACTTAATCGTATCAACTGTGCTCGCTCTAGCGTTTTGTTTTTACGCATGTCTCCCAAAACCGGTGCCCACTTTTGGGAGACATGCTCTAGCGGTGCGGCCACGCTGAAAATACATCGATTTATTGTTTGGGTAAATGTGGCTTCGTTGATACGAAGATGCTGTTTGGCCTATGAAAGCCTGTTAGAATCCAGAAAATAGCGATTCAATAACTTTTATAAATAAAAATCTTTTTTTGGATGATTTTGTTGCGCGATTTATAAGTATAATTCACTTTTATTACTTTTAGATGATCCGGAAGATTAAGCTCTCGTTAATCTTTGAAAATCTCTCGCGAACATCTGATCCATTCTACATATGATTGTGAACTTATGAAGGCAGAACTGCGCCTTTGTGATGCTTTTCATGCTCTTTGGCGCAGGGTAGCTATGCAAATTTGTCTCTGCACATCTAAGACGCTTTCGCCTATATGTAGAGGGCAAGAGAGAACAACAACTTATTACTTAGGTGAAAAGAAATGAACCTTATCCGCTCATACAACAACTGGCGCCGTTACCGTAACACTGTAAACGAACTGAGCCGCCTTTCATCCCGCGAATTGAATGATCTTGGCATCCTGCCTTCAGACATTCCTTATGTAGCACGTAAGGCTGCAACCCGCTAACAACAGAATTACTGCTGAAGATCACAAGTATCTTCATGTTGTTCTGTTCATGTGGACTAAAATTCGGGCAGTGAAGTAGTATAGTAAAGCAATACGGCGTAATATACGAACCAGCTCAAACTCATATCACAGAAGACCCCTCCTCCTCCCCTTAAAGTCTTCTGTGGTTTAAGACCGGTCTCCCTCCTCCCAATTAGCCGGTCTTTCTATCAGACACCCGTTGCAGTCCTCCCCTGCGACGGGTGTTATTTTTTGCGCATTTTTACCCGATATAGTGTTGCTGTCTTAAAGGCACAAAAAAGCCCCGCATGAAAAGCACATACGGGGCATTGCAGCTGTCTGGACTTAGCCCCATTTTTCAATGGTGAGCTTGCTGCCGTCGGTAAATCTGGAAAAGCGGAATGGCGTCGGATCAACAATCGGTGTTGCGCCCGTCACCATATCGGCAATCAGATGCCCTGCTCCGGGCCCGATGCCGAAACCATGACCGGAAAAACCGGTTGCAATCGTCACGCCTTCCACATTTGCCGCTTCCGAGATCACTGGAATAACATCCGGCATGGTGTCGATGAGCCCTGCCCATTCCTGTTCGATGCGTGCATCTTTGAACTGTGGGAAAGCTTGTTTGACTTTCTCAAGTGCTTGAAGATTGGCTCGGCGGTGAGGGCTGGGATCAAGAGTGCGGATTTTCTCAAACACAGAAACCTGATCAAAGGGTTTGTTGCGCCACTGGATGAGCTCTTCAAAAAAGCGCTCGCCAAAACGCAAGTGCAATGTGCGCCATTCCATCATCAGGGTTGGCAGATATTCACGGAAAAACGCAAAACTATCGGGAATAATATCGGCAACCCCACCGCCCTCGGCTGCAATTGTGTAGCCACCATCAAGTCGTTTACGAATGCCGAAATCATTGTAATAAATGGCATGATCAATGCCCGCATCAAGTGGTTGGGTGCGAAAGACCGAGCCGCGCAATTTGAGCTGCGGCAGGCGCAGACCTAAACCTTTACAAATCAACCGTGACCATGCACCATCGGCAATCACCACCGCCTGACAGGCGACGACCCCGCGCTCTGTCACCACAGCACTGACTTTGCCATTAGTGGTTTCAATCCCTCTGACCGCGCAATTTTCCAATATGGTTGCACTATCTTGCATGGCCTTGACGGCCATGGCGGGCACAGCCTTTTGCGGCTCGGCACGGCCATCTCCTATGGTTTTCATGCCACCAACAAGGTTTTGTGTCAGGCCGGGTGCTGCATCCATTGCTTCACGCGCCGACAGGATTTTTGAATCAAGCCCATGCTCACAGGCAATTTCGACCCATTTTTCATAGGTTTCAATCTGCGCTTGGCTTTGTGTTGTATAAACAATTCCGGATGCGCGGAAGCCGGTTTCGTGTCCGGTTTTTTCATTCAGGTCGTTCCAGATTTTCATGCTTTCACGAATGAGCGGTATCTCGCGGCTGTCGCGTCCGTTTTGCCGGCACCAGCCCCAGTTACGGCTTGATTGCTCACATGCGAGCGTACCTTTTTCGAAAAGTGTGACATGAATACCGCGTTCTGCCAGAAAAAGTGCCGTACTGACCCCGATAATACCGCCGCCGATAATGGCTACATCGGTTTTTTGTGGTAAAGTCTGTGAGGTGACGATTTTATCAATAACGGGGCCCATAATTATTCCTTGACCGAGCTGGGATTAAGCGCAGTGCTTTGATGTTATTATAACAATTGCTGCCAAGCGTGGCTGAAATTTTAATCTCATGCAATCGCCATGCATACCAAAATCAAAATTTTTAGGCCAATATTGATCCCGCTATATGCATTTCGGATAAAGAATTTTCGTTAAACTATTGAAAGCGCTTGCCATAAAGCACTTACGCACTTCATAATATACACACCGGTTTTTTTGATTCCCCCCGATTTTGCCTAACGCATAAACTGATCGGATAATATGGAGGCGTAGAGCGCATGATGATGGACGGCAGCCTGTTATTCCTGCTTGTCCTGCTTCCATTTACCGGCAGTTTAATCATTGGACTTTTCCGCTCGGTTGATCGCACGTCGGCAACATGGATTACGGGTGGCGTTGCGCTTGGCGCATTTTTATTAACGCTGGCTCTTTATCCTTTTGTATTTAATGGACAAGTTTTACGTGCCAGCGTTGAATGGTTGCCTGATTACGGGCTGAACCTTTCTTTTCGCATGGATGGTTTTGCTTGGCTCTTTGCGGTTCTCATCACCGGAATCGGCTTCCTTGTCGTGGTTTATGCGCGCTATTATATGGCGCAAGAAGACCCGGTTCCGCGTTTTTTCTCGTTCTTTTTGGCCTTCATGGGCGCGATGCTGGGCGTGGTTCTATCCGGAAACCTCATTTTGCTTGCTGTGTTCTGGGAACTCACCAGTATCTTCTCGTTCCTGCTGATTGGCTATTGGTACCATAATGTCAGCGCTCGTGATGGCGCGCGTATGGCTTTGACGGTGACCGGTATTGGCGGATTTGCGCTGCTTGTTGGTGTGCTGCTGCTTGGTCATATGGTTGGCAGTTATGATCTGGATGTTGTGCTGGCGGCCGGCAATGTGGTGCGCACCCATCCGCTTTATGTGCCGGCTCTGGTGTTGATCCTGCTCGGCGCTTTCACCAAAAGCGCGCAATTTCCGTTTCACTTCTGGCTTCCGAATGCAATGGCTGCGCCAACGCCGGTTTCCGCATATCTGCATTCGGCCACCATGGTAAAGGCGGGCGTATTCTTACTTGCACGTTTTTGGCCGGTGCTGGCAGGCACTGAAGAATGGTTCTGGATTGTCGGCCTTGCCGGTATGACGACTTTGGTGATCGGCAGTTTCTTTGCGATGTTTCAGCAGGATCTCAAAGGTTTGCTGGCTTATTCGACCATCAGCAATCTCGGACTTATCACGGCACTTTTAAGTCTTGGCAGCCCGCTTGCAGCAGTGGCTGCGATTTTCCACATGGTCAATCATGCGATTTTCAAAGCGTCGCTGTTTATGGCGGCGGGTATTATCGACCATGAAACCGGTACGCGCGATATGCGTAAGCTCAGCGGTTTGTTCAGAGCAATGCCTTATACGGCGACACTTGCTATGGTGGCGAGTGCCGCGATGGCAGGTGTGCCGTTGCTCAATGGTTTCATCTCCAAGGAGATGTTCTTTGCCGAAGCGGTTGAAACCCATATGGACTCATGGTTTGACCGTTCAACGCCATATCTGGCGACCCTTGCCGGTATCTTCACGGTAGCCTATTCGGTGCGTTTTATCCATTCTGTCTTCTTTGGCCCTCCGCCGCACGATTTGCCGCACGAACCACATGAGCCGCCACATTGGATGCGTTTCCCGATCGAATTTTTGGTGGTGCTCTGCCTGTTAATCGGCATTATTCCAAGTCTTTCTATCGGCCCGTTCCTGCATTCGGCTGTGCTGTCGGTGCTCGGCAGTGATACACCTTATTATAGCCTCTCGGTATGGCATGGTTTCAACGTACCGCTCTTGATGAGCTTCATCGCTATGATTGGTGGCTTCCTGCTTTATGCATTGTTGAAAAACTATTTCGAGACCAGTGAAGGCGGGCCGCCATTGCTGCGCAATGTCAAAGCGCAACGTATTTTCGAGCGGGTGCTGGTCACTGTTTCATGGAAATGGGCGCGTAGCATTGAAAGTCGTTTCATCTCGCGTCACTTGCAAACACAATTGCGCATTGTGGTGCTGATTGCCATGCTGGCGGCAGCGTGGCCGATTTACAAGGTCGGCATTGGTGTTGGCCAAATGGGCACGCAGCCGGTTGATTTGATCTTTGCGCTTTTATGGGTCATTGGCGGCATTTGTGCCATCGGTTCGGCTTATCTGGCAAAATTCCATCGCTTAGCCGCGCTTATTTTGCTCGGCGGGGCAGGGCTTGTCACCTGTATCACTTTTGTGTGGTTCTCGGCGCCTGATCTGGCGGTGACGCAGCTGGTGGTGGAAATTGTCACCACAGTGCTTATTCTGTTGGGGCTGCGTTGGCTGCCGAAACGCTGGGAAGATCCGGATCCGTTTCCCGTGCCGTTCGGTGCACGTATGCGCCGCTATCGTGACGTGATTATTGCTGCCATCGGTGGTGTTGGCATGACCATCATCGCTTATGCGGTAATGACACGTCCGGCACAAAGAGGCATCGGCGATTATTTCCTGGAAAACGCCTATACAGGTGGCGGCGGTAAAAACGTCGTCAACGTTATTTTGGTTGATTTCCGCGGCTTTGATACGCTGGGTGAGATTGCGGTGCTGGGCATTGTCGGTTTGACGGTCTTTGCGCTGTTGCGCCGTTTCCGTCCGGCAGCTGACAGTGCAGGTTCCACGCCACAGCAGAAAATTCAGGATGCTTATGACGAGGCGGCACCGGATCGTAACAGCGGTGATACTTTGCAGGATTATCTGGCGGTGCCGTCGGTTATCATGCAGTGGTTATTTCCGGTCATTATCGTTTTTGCGGTTCATTTGTTCATGCGCGGACATGATGCACCGGGCGGTGGATTTGCGGCCGGTATTGCACTGGCGATTGCGTTTATTTTGCAATATCTGGCAGCTGGCACGCGCTGGGTGGAAGACCACTTGCGTATTCTGCCGCTTAAATGGATCGGTCTTGGCTTGTTGATAGCGGTTGCGACAGGGGCAGGGGCCTGGGTTTTCGGTTATCCGTTCCTCACCTCTTATTTCCAATATGTGGATCTGCCATATATCGGCAAAATGCCGCTTGCCAGTGCGCTTGGCTTTGACCTTGGGGTGTTCTCATTGGTTGTTGGTGCAACGGTATTGGTGCTGATTGCATTGGCGCACCAATCGATCCGTCGTCATCGCGTTGAAAAAAATACGGGTGCGAACCCGGCGGCTAAGGAGGCAAACTGATGGAGATTGTACTCTCGTTAGCCATTGGCATTCTGACAGCATCCGGTATCTGGCTGATTTTACGTCCGCGTACATTTCAGGTGATTATCGGGCTGTCGCTGATTTCTTATGCGGTTAATTTGTTTATCTTCAGTATGGGGCGGTTGCGCAGCAATGCAGCACCGGTGCTGGAGGATGGTCATAATGTTGTCTCCGGTCTTTACGCCGATCCGGTACCGCAAGCATTGGTTCTGACCGCTATTGTGATCGGCTTTGCGATGACGGCGCTCTTTCTTGTCGTTCTTCTGGCCTCACGTGGTCTGACCGGCACTGACCATGTAGACGGACGGGAGAATTGATGATGGATTGGACCCATCACCTGATCATTCTTCCTATTTTGCTGCCTTTGACGACAGCGGCCTTGTTGCTGATGTTTGATGAGCGTCGCCGGAAGTTGAAATCTGCTATCAGTCTGGCTGCAACGGTCTTATTATTAGTGCTGACAATCACTTTGATGGTCAGGGCTGAAAATATCGCACCTGTGGCTGAAGTTTATTTACTTGGCAACTGGGCTGCACCCTTTGGCATTGTGCTGGTACTGGATAGGCTATCAGCACTGATGATGGTGCTTGGAGCAGTACTTGGTATTGCAGCACTTATTTATTCAGTGGCGCGCTGGCATAAAGCGGGCCCGCATTTCCACACTTTGTTCCAGCTGTTATTGATGGGTATCAATGGCGCATTTCTGACCGGTGACCTCTTTAATCTCTTTGTTTTTTTTGAGGTGATGCTGGCAGCTTCCTATGGTTTGGTGCTGCATGGTACTGGCGTTATGCGCGTTAAGGCCGGTCTTCATTATATTGCAGTCAATCTGGTGGCATCATCCCTGTTTTTGATTGGTGTCAGTCTGATTTATAGTGTGACCGGATCGCTTAATATGGCTGATCTGGCGGTGCTGATTCCCGATGTTCCGGCAGAAGATCGCATGCTTTTAGAGGCAGGTGGCGCGGTGCTCGGCATTGCTTTCCTGATCAAAGCCGGTATGTGGCCGCTCAATTTCTGGCTGCCTGCCACATATACTGCCGCTGCGGCGCCTGTCGGGGCGATCTTTGCGATTTTAAGTAAGGTCGGCATTTATGTGTTGTTGCGTCTGTCACCATTGTTCTTTGGAGTGAGTGCCGGCATGTCGTCGGGCTTTGGAGATGACGGCATTTATTATGGCGGTATGCTGACTATTGCTTTCGGGCTTATCGGTGTGGTTGCCTCGCAGGCTTTTGGACGCTTGGCTGGTTATAGTATTCTGGTGTCCTCTGGCACGCTTTTGGCGGCAATCGGCAGCGGCAATACTGCCATGACCGGCGGCGCACTGTTTTATATGGTTTCTTCCACTTTAACGATTGCGGCTTTCTTCCTGCTGATTGAACTGATCGAGCGCGGACAGGATGCGGCGGCCAATGTGTTGGCGGTCACTATTGAAGCCTATGGTGACGAAGAGGAAGAAGAAGAGGAAGATGAGGTTGGCATCGTTCTGCCGGGTACTTTGGCGATTTTAGGCGGCTGTTTTGCTGTGATCGCTATTTTGCTGATCGGCTTACCGCCATTTTCAGGCTTTATCGCCAAATTTGTGTTGCTGACTGCTGTACTTAACCCTGAAACCTCCGATCCGTCGATTACGGATGGTTTGCCATGGCATAGCTGGGTGTTGATGGCGCTGATTGTATTATCGGGTCTTTCTGCACTTATTGCCATGACCCGTAGTGGTATCCGTACCTTCTGGGCATCAATGGAGGGACGTGTACCGCGGGTGCTTGTGATTGAAGTTGTGCCGATTGCCGGTCTGTTGTTTATTTGTCTGGCGCTGACGATTCTGGCAGGTCCTGCCATGAATTACATGAATAAAACGGCTGCCGGATTGCATGACCCTTCGCAATATATCAACAGCGTTTTACAGACACCGCGGGTGGTTAAAGAGGGAGCATTATCAGTTCTGCCTCTGAAACAAGAGGGTGGTGCACAATGAGGTGGATTTTCCCTTATCCGATTTTGTTTACAGCGCTTTTGCTCTTTTGGTTGTTGTTGAATGACTTCACACTTGGCGCACTGATCTTTGGCTCAATCGTTGCATTTGTTGCGTGTCATGCCATGACGGCGCTGGTACCGCAAAAGCCTAAAATTCGTTCATACCGGCTCATTCTGGTGCTTGTCTGGCGTGTGTCGCTGGATATTTTGCAATCCAATATTGCTGTGACAAAAATCATCCTGTCGCGCCATGATCGTGGTCGTCGTGCGGGGTTTGTGGCAATTCCCTTGCAATTAACCGACCGGATGGGCTTAGCTATTCTGGCTTGTATCATTACCGCGACACCGGGAACTGCATGGGTGGATTATCACGCAGCCAACGGCGAATTACTGATCCATGTGCTGGATCTTAAAGATGCGCAGGAATGGAGAGATTCCATCAAGCAGCGCTATGAAGAACTGTTACTGGAGATTTTTGCATGAGTGCAGCCCTCTTGTTCTGGTCATTGATGGCCTCGCAGTTCATGCTGGTGGCAGCAATGCTTTGCGCGCTTTATCGCTTGGTGACAGGCCCCAGAGCGCAAGACCGTGTATTGGCGATGGATGCGCTTTATGTCTGTGCCATGCTCCTCCTTGTGACCTTCGGTATTCGTACCGGCACCAATATTTATTTTGAAGCCGCCTTGACCATTGCCTTGCTCGGATTTGTTTCCACAGTGGCTATGGCGAAGTTCCTGATGCGCGGTGAGGTCATCGAATGACAAACGCAGCCGATCTGCCGCTATGGGCAGCCATTTTAGTTTCATTGCTTTTATTGCTTGGTTCCGCTCTGACACTGATCGGTACTATAGGCATGGTGCGTTTTAAGAGTTTTTATGAGCGCATTCATGCGCCTACATTGGGCACAACCTGTGGAGCAGGGGGGATTTTAATCGCTTCTGTGCTCTTTTTTTCCATTCTGGAAAGCCGGCTGATCATTCATGAAATTTTGATAACAGCATTTGTAATTGTGACCACACCTGTGACATTGTTATTATTATCGCGGGCGGTCATTCATCGTGACAGAACCGACGATAGCCGGCAATTACCTGATCCTTCCGATAAAGAATAAGCCACTTGAAATAGAATAATCGGAAGAAAAGGGGGAAAAACTGACGCCTGAGGGGGCCGAAGTTGCTGCGACCTATTGTCCGGTTGTTCAATGTTGTTGTCTGTAACGGTTGTTGAACCGTTCAGATTGCGTTATCTGGATTTCAGTAATTTCTGAAAATTCAGAATTTACGGGAGAAATATTTTGGAATTAACGCCTATTATACAATCCTTCGTGCTGCATTTTGGCGAGATGGGTAGCCGGTGGGGTATCAACCGCACCGTCGGGCAGATTTATGCATTGCTCTATGTATCTGCCAAGCCTTTGTGTGCAGATGAAATTGTGGAAGCATTGGGTGTTTCACGCTCGAATGTTTCTATGGGAATTCGCGAATTGCAGGGCTGGAATTTGGTGCTCTTGCGCCATATCCCGGGTGACAGAAGAGACTTTTTCACCACCCCTGATGATGTTTGGCAAATTTTACGCACCCTCGCCGAGGAGCGTAAAAAACGTGAAATTGATCCGACACTGAGCGTGTTGCGTGAAATTTTGATGGAGCAGCCGTCTGAAGAAAACGACCGTTTTGCCCAAAGCCGTATGCAAGATATGTACGGTCTGATCGAGCAACTGACCAATTGGTATGATGATGTCAAAAAGCTCGAAACAGAACGTTTGATGACCCTGTTGGCTCTTGGTGCAAAAGTGACCCGTTTCCTGGAAACAAAAGACAAAATTGTTTCGCTTGGACGCGGCCGCTCGGCAGCAAAGAAAGATGTTAATAAGAGTGATCCATAAGGACAAAGACAACAGGCCTGACAGTGAGGCGGATTTAGTCGTGTTGGAAGCGGCAAAAAAGCCGCGCAAAGCGCGCCGTCCGCGTCGCGCTCAGCCACCTTTGCTCAAAAAGGGTGGTTGGCTTCAGGTTTTCGCATCTTTGTTCTGGATACCTCAGGCTGCACTGCTTGCCTATGCGGTGGGGCTGATTGCCAATAACCAGTTTGACAACCGCATTTATTGGCTGGCAGCTGGTATTTTACTGCTTGGTACATTGCGCGCTTTACTGGATGCTGCGGGTGGACGCATGGCGTATCGGGCGGCTCGTGAAGCTTTAACGCAAATGCGTGGTCACGCCTTGCAGTCTTTAAGCGCCCGTTCTCCGCTTGATGCCAGTCGTCCTGCTTCGGGTGAGTCTGCAAGCATTTTGGCAGAACAGGCCGAAATGATGGTACCATATCTCTCGCGCTTTGTGCCGATCCGTCAAAAAGTGATGATTGTGCCTTTTGTGATCCTTGGCGTTGTGCTGTGGTATTCATGGACATCGGCATTGATCTTGTTGATTGCTGCCCCGCTTATTCCGCTTTTTATGGCCTTGATTGGTATGCGTGCACAAAAGGCAAGCGAAGAACAATTGGTGGAAATGGGCAGCATGAACGGTTTTCTGCTGGATCGTTTGCGCGGTCTGGCAACGATCCGCAGTTTTGGCGCGGTAGATCAAACGGCTTTGCGTTTGCGTGACAATGCCGAAACACTGCGTAAAAAAACCATGGTGGTTTTGCGCATCGCTTTTTTATCCTCAGCTGTTTTGGAACTATTTTCTGCGCTTGGCGTAGCAATGGTCGCAGTTTATATCGGCTTTCACCTGCTGGGGCCGCTTAATTTCGGCGCATGGGGTGGTAAGCTTGTTTTAAGCGAAGCTTTGTTTGTGCTGCTGCTGGCGCCAGCTTTTTTTGAGCCGCTGCGTGAATTATCAAACGCCTGGCATGATCGGGCCAGTGGTGAAGCTGCCATTGACGCATTGGAAAATTTAAGTGTTCATCAGGCTCCCATCGTCGGGGCAGGGCAGAAGTGTAACCATCAATTCAAACCGCAAGGCACATCCATTACGCTCAATGCCATTACCTATAGCTATCAGGCAGAGCGCAAAGTTCTGGAAGATTTTAATCTTGCCGTACAGGCTGGTGAAAAAGTGGCTATTCTTGCACCAAGCGGAATGGGGAAATCCACGATCCTGGCACTGATTGCCGGTTTAATTCGCCCGCAAGCAGGCTGTGTAGAAATCGGCGGGCAGGTTTTAACTGATGAAAATGCTGCCGCACTACGTCGGCAAATGGTATGGGTCGGGCAAAAGCCACATATTTTTGCAGGTTCTGTCCGTTCTAATATCAGTCTGCATCGCGATCATATTGATCAAACCCATATGGATGGTGCCTTGCAAACAATGGCTTTGTCGGACGTTGCCAATGTGATGAACAATCACATGCTTGGTGAAGGCGGCATCGGTTTGTCGGGTGGTGAGGCTTTGCGTCTGGCTTTGGCGCGTGCTGCAGTTGATCCGGATGCGGCGATCATTCTGGCCGATGAGCCGACCGCGCATCTCGACCGTGAAACGGCAATACAGATCACTCAAAGCTTGCTTGCCTTAGCCAAGGGTAAAACGCTCTTGGTGGCTACCCATGATGAAGCTTTGGCTTGTCATATGGATTACGTTATCCGGCTTGATGATGATCAATCACTATATACAGAAGTCAGGAGGGCGGCAGAATGAACGGCCTTCGCGCGTTGCGTCCGGTTTTGACGCTTTATTTCCGTGAGAAAAAATGGCTGCTCTTTGCTGGTATGGTTCTGGCCGGCGTTACAGTGCTGGCAGGTATTTTACTGCTGGGGCTTTCCGGCTGGTTTATTACGGCGACGGCCATCGCCGGTTTATCAGTTGCCACTGCTGTTGTGTTTGATGTTTTTGCGCCAGCCGCCGGTATTCGTTTTTTAGCGATTTTGCGCACCGGCTCGCGTTATCTTGAACGGTTGGTGACGCATGATGCAATGCTGGCCGTGCTGGCATCTTTGCGCGAAAAACTATTTCGTTCATGGGCAAAGCCGCAGGCCGCGCATGATTTATTGCGCCGTCCCGCCAAGCTTTTGTTTCGATTGACGGCCGATATTGATGCGCTGGATTCACTATACCTGCGTGTGCTGGTGCCCGTCGGTGCCGCCATTGCCACGGCTCTTGTGTGCATTGTCGCTCTCGGGCTTGTCAATCTTTGGCTCGGTTTGGTGGTTGGCAGTGCATTGCTCATCATCGGGCTTGGTTTACCGCTGATCATTGCTTTGCAGGCACGCAAGTCAATGCGTAAACGTGCCAAAGCCACGGAGGCTTTGCGGGCGCGCACCATTGATATGGTGGCAGGTCAAGTGGAATTGATCATGGCAGGCCGCATGGAGGCGCAAGCCAAAGCTGTGCAATATGCCGATGAGCATCTGGCCAAAGCGGATGACAAGATCAACCGTCTTGATGTGATGGCGGGTGCAGGTTTTGGCATTGCTTCGGCTGCGATGCTGGCAGGGTCTTTGGTGGCTGTTTCCGCGATTGCGCAAAACGGAAATATCAGTGCGCCTTTGGCTGTTTTTGTGCTGTTGGTGGTATTGTCTGCTTTTGAACCTTTTGCCGCATTGCGCCGTGGCGCGATGGAATTGACACGTACGATTTTGGCCGCACAGCGGGTAAATCCTAATCTGGTCAATAATATGCCGGATTTTCAAAAGCCGCAGCCGCCTCAACATGGTCAGGCAGTTATTTTTGAGCATGTGTGCGCGCGTTATGACGGCGCAACAACAGATGCGCTGTATGATGTGAATTTTTCATTGGCTCGACAAGAAAAAGTGGCCGTTATTGGTGCAAGTGGTGCGGGTAAATCTAGTTTGCTCGCCTTGATTGCGGGCGAATTGCAGCCGCGAAGCGGGCAGGTTTCAGCGCTGCCTGCAACATTGCTTACACAGAAAACAGAGCTTTTTCAGGATAGCTTGCGCGATAATCTGCTTTTGGCAAACCGCGAAGCCAGTGATGAAACCTTAATCAAAGCTTTGCAAGATGCAGGTTTGGGCGAAGTTTTGGCAGAAATGGAAGAGGGGCTTTCCTCACCTTTAGGCGAGGGGGGCATGGGGCTTTCAGGTGGGCAGCAGAGACGGCTGGCTTTGGCACGTCTTTTCCTGCATGATACACCTGTTTGGTTGTTGGATGAGCCGACAGAAGGGCTGGATGAACAAACCGGTCAGGATGTTCTGCAAAGTCTGGCAGCCATGGGGGCAGCACGTAGTTTTATTATTGTGACACATGTGAAGCGGGAGGCCATGCTCGCTGACAGACTGCTTGTTATGAAGCATGGGCGCATCGTTGAAAATGTGACACGTCAGGATCAGCGTTTTGAAACGCTGATGGATGGACTTCGTGCGTAAAAATATTGGGTTCTAAAAGGGTAAAAACTGTTCCAGGGGGTGTGTTTCACCCCGCTTTAAAGAGGGCCGGTTTTCCGGTGTAAATAGATGGAATTTGATATCGTCTCCCTGTCAAGATTGCAGTTTGCAATCACGGCTTTATATCATTTCTTATTTGTACCCCTCACTTTGGGGCTTTCTGTCATTCTGGCAATTATGGAGACCGTTTATGTGATGACCGGTCGCCTTGTCTGGCGTCAGATGACAAAGTTCTGGGGTACATTATTCGGCATCAACTTTGTCATGGGTGTGGCAACAGGGATTGTGATGGAGTTTCAGTTCGGGATGAACTGGAGCTATTACAGTCATTATGTCGGCGATATTTTTGGGGCACCGCTCGCCATTGAAGGTCTGATGGCTTTCTTTCTGGAAGCGACATTTGTCGGCCTGTTCTTTTTTGGTTGGGACAAGCTTTCCAAAGTCGGCCATTTGATGGTCACTTATTTGGTGGCCGCCGGTTCCAACATGTCGGCATTGTGGATATTGATCGCCAACGGCTGGATGCAAAATCCGGTTGGTTCTGCCTTCAATCCTCAGACCATGCGTATGGAGGTTACCGACTTCTTCGCAGTGCTGTTTAATCCGGTGGCGCAGGCGAAATTTGTCCACACTGTTTCGGCAGGCTATGTGACGGCTTCCATCTTCGTGCTGGGTGTTTCGGCGTGGTATCTCTTAAAAGGCCGCTCCACCGAGCTTGCCAAGCGTTCTATGACCATTGCTGCCTCTTTTGGTTTGGCAGCTTCGCTTTCGGTTGTGGTATTGGGTGACGAGAGTGGTTATCTTTCTTCCGAACATCAAAAAATGAAGCTTGCAGCGATTGAAGCTGCATGGGACACAGAACCGCCTCCGGCATCCTTTACCGCTTTTGGTTTTCCCGATCAGGAAGCCCGTGAAACCCATTATGCCGTGCATATTCCATGGGTGATGGGGCTGATTGGTACCCGTTCGCTGGATACGCCAATTCCGGGTATCAGTGAGCTTGTGGAAAACAATGCCACTTATATCCGCAATGGCATTAAAGCCTATGATGCGCTCGAGCAAATACGAGAAGCCGGCCCAAAGGGGCAGGTGTCGGAAGAAATGCAGGCGCAGTTTGAAGATAACGGCCAATGGCTTGGTTATGCATTGCTTTTGAAGCGGTATCTGGATGATCCGCGTCAGGCAACCGATGAGCAGATCCTCAAAGCCGCTAATGATACTGTGCCGCGCGTATTGCCACTGTTCTGGTCATTCCGCATCATGGTTGGCTTGGGCTTCTTCTTTATTCTGCTGACCGGTACATTCTTCTATCTTTCCAGCAGACGTGCACTTGATCAACATCGCTGGTTGTTGAAAGTGGCAGTTTTCTCCATTCCATTACCGTGGATTGCTGCGGAAATGGGCTGGATTGTTGCAGAATTCGGTCGCCAGCCATGGATCATTGAAGGTGTATTGCCGACAGCGCTGGCAGTTTCGCATCTGGGCGCTGCCAGTCTGTTGATTACAATCGCGGGCTTTGTGGCGATCTATACAGTTCTGTTCATTATCGAAATGGGTCTGATGCTGCGTGCGATCAAAGATGGCCCTGCTCCCGACAGTAATCCTGAAGCCTTGCTGGCGCCCGCCAGTATTGTGCCAGCCGAATAAGGAGGCTGTGTATCGATATGATCTTAAGTCAAATGATTGATTATGAAACCTTACGGCTGATCTGGTGGGTTCTGCTGGGTGTCTTGCTGATCGGCTTTGCCGCTATGGACGGCTTTGATCTCGGCGTTGGCACTTTGCTGCCGTTTGTCGCCAAAAGCGATGTTGAACGCCGCGTTGTTATCAACACGATAGGCCCTGTTTGGGAAGGCAACCAGGTTTGGCTCATCCTTGGTGGTGGTGCTATTTTTGCTGCCTGGCCGCCGCTTTATGCTGTGTCCTTCTCCGGCTTTTATCTGGCGATGTTCATCATCTTGTTTGCGCTTATTTTACGTCCTGTCGGTTTTAAATTTCGCAGCAAAAAACAAAGCCCTCAATGGCGCAATGGCTGGGACTGGGCATTGTTCATTGGTGGTTTTGTACCGGCACTGATTTTCGGTGTGGCGGTTGGCAATGTGCTTCAGGGCGTGCCGTTCCGCTTTAGCGATCATTTGCAGATTTTCTACGAAGGTAATCTGTTTGGTCTGCTCAATCCGTTTGCACTTCTGTGCGGATTATTGTCGGTTGCGATGCTCACCATGCATGGTGCTGCATGGCTGGTGCTGAAAACCACCGGTGATATTGCAAAACGCGCCAAAAGCTTTGGCAGTATTGCAGCCTTGTTGACAATTGTCTTCTATGTGCTGGCCGGTATCTGGATGTGGTACGGCATTGCCGGTTATCGCATCACCAGTGATATTGTCACAGATGGCCCGTCCAATCCGCTGTTTAAAACGGCAGTGGTGGAACATGGTGCATGGTTTACCAATTTCAGCAATTATCCGATTTTGCTGATTGCACCGGCTTTGGGTATTTTGGGTGCGTTGTCGGTACTGGTAGCTTTGCGTGCTGGTCGTGAACTGATGCCGCTTTTGATGGGTAAATTGTCGATCTTCGGCATTATCTCATCCGTGGGTGTGGCGATGTTCCCGTTCATTCTGCCGTCTTCTCTTGATCCGAATGCCAGCCTTACGGTTTGGGATTCATCTTCCAGCCAGATGACCTTGTTTAACATGCTGGTTGTGACGGCAATTTTCTTACCTTTGATCCTTTTCTACACATCTTGGGTTTACAAGGTGCTGTGGGGCAAGGTCGACAAGAAGATGATCGAAGACGATAACAGCCACGCATATTAAGATTGCAGGCAGAACGGCATGGCTGTTCTGCCGATCAGGAGAAATGAAAATGTGGTATTTTTCATGGTTTTTAGGATTACCTCTTGCCGCAGCTTTCGCTGTGCTCAATGCAATGTGGTATGAATTGATGGATGATAAAGAGCGCAAACGCATCAAGGAAGATCCGACCCTTGAGCTGGCGCGCCAAGGCAACAAGCCGCAGCATTAAACTGGAATGAGGTGGCAGATTGTTCTGCTACCTTTTTTCTTTAACGGGATTTTTTAAGCGCTAATTGCAAGGCACCATCAAGAGCTTCGGCTTGAGGTGTTACAATCAAAGCCTGCTGTTCGACAGGCAGATATTTTTTATAAAGGGGTGCAAGTCCACCCAGCATGCTGATTTGAGTGGTGCCTTCCGCGATCAACACCCGCAAAGTTTGTGCAATATCAGCGGCTGCTTGTTCAATCACTTTCAGCGCTACCTGATCACCCTGATCGGCATGGATAAAAATATCCGGTGCAAAAGCGGCATAGGCGCTTGGTCGTGCAGTTTTAGCAAACTCCACCAATTGTGCCGGTTCATGGCCAAATTGCGCCATAACATGCTCTGTCAGCGGGCTGGCAGGAATAATGCAGTCATAGCTGAGGAGAACCTCTTGCAACAGGCTGCGGCCTAGTCTTGCGCCACTGCCCAGATCAGAAAGCTGAAAGCCCCAGCCACCGCGCCAGCTGATATTCTCACCTATGCGCGTGACATAGGCGCTTCCTGTTCCAAGGATGATCACAGTGCCGTCTTCGTCACCAAGCGCGCCCTGAAGCGCAATCAGACCGTCTGAAACGATCTCTGAATGGGCAAAAGGCATTTGGCTGAGAATAGCATCACGCGCATTGGCAATATTGGCGCCTGCAAGGCCAAGAATGGCCACGCTTTGTGCATAGAGGCTGGTGTCGAGTGCAGCCATATCAAACGCTTTGTGGACGGCTTCCAGAATATGTTTTGTGGATTGTTCAGGGTCGGTAACAATATTGGCCGCACCGCTGGTACCGCGGCCTAAAATTGTACCGCTTTTATCTGCGACCACGGCACGTGATCCGGTACCGCCGCCGTCAATGCCGATGAAAAATTGTGACATGGCGCCAAAACCCTTTGAGTAACGGTTTGATTATCTTGAATTAAAGATAATAGACGCCAATCCGCTTGCCGCCAATCATCGCTACATCAATATCCATATCATAAATGTCGCGTAAAACATCGGATTGGATCAGGTCGTCAGGTGTCCCTTGATGCACAACTTTGCCGTCGCGCATAGCTACGATATGATCGGAATACCAAGAAGCAAAATTGATATCATGCAGAACAAGCACGATGGTTTTGCCAAGCTCGTCAGCAGCTTTTCGCAGCAATTTCATCATTGCAGCTGAATGTTTCATATCGAGATTGTTCAATGGTTCATCAAGCAGCACATAATCAGTATCCTGACACAGCACCATTGCTACGAAGGCGCGTTGACGCTGACCGCCTGAGAGTTCATCGAGAAAACGCTCGCTTAATTTTTCCAACCCCAAATATTCAATCGATTGCTCGACATGGCGGCGGTCGTCACTATTGGGGCGGCCTTTGGTGTGTGGATAACGGCCAAAGGTAACCAGATCACGCACCGTCAGACGCGATGAAAGACTGTTGTCCTGGCGCAAAATGGACAAGCGTTTTGCCAGCACATCACCAGCAGTTTTATTCACATCCAGACTATCAATCGTCACTTTGCCTTTATCCATCGGCAGCAAACGGCTGACCATGGAAAGCAGGGTGGATTTACCGGCACCATTAGGCCCGATGATGGAGGTGATACCGCAAGAGGGCAATTTAAGTGTCACATCGTCAACAACAATGGCATCATTGTATTTTTTGCTGACATTACTGATTTCGATCATCGTTTATTTCCTCTGATCAAAAGGACGATGAACACGAGACCGCCCAGAAACTCGATGATGACACTCAAAGCTGTATTAAACGCAAATACGCGCTCAAGTATCACCTGTCCACCGACAAGACATAAGATTGCGATCAAAATTGCGACCGGCAAGACAATGATATGACGTGCAGAGCCGGCAATCTGATAGGCCAGATTGGCAACCAGTAGGCCGAAAAATGTCACCGGCCCCACCAGTGCGGTGGAAACGGAGACGAGAATGGTGATCATTAACAAGATTTTATTGACCACCTTACGATAATCCACGCCCAGATTGATGGCAGGATCACGCCCCAGTGAAAGCACATCAAAAACATGCAGCATCCGCAAACCGTAAAGTGACACAAGTGCTACGGCGATAGCTGAGATCGCCAGAACGTCACTATTGATAGTGTTGAAGCTGGCAAAGAAACGATCTTGCAGAACGGCAAATTCGTTCGGGTCGATCATGCGCTGCATCAAATTGGAAAAACTGCGGAATAAAACACCGAAAACGATACCGACCAGCATTACCAGATGCAGACTGCGCATGCCGCCGGAAAAAAGCCAGTGATAAAGCACACCGGCAAAAATCACCATCACCAAAACTTCAACGCCAAACATCACGTTTGGTCCAAGCCAGCTTAGATGGGTGGTGCCGAAGAAAAAAACAACGAAGGTCTGGATCAGAATATAAAGCGCATCAAAACCCATAATCGAAGGGGTGAGGATACGGTTATTGGTAACTGTTTGAAACAATACGGTGGAAACAGCAATCGCATAGCCGACCAGCACGATGGCTGCGAGTTTGACCCCGCGAAACGGCAGCGCAAAAGACCAACTGCCTTTGATGCCGAGCGTCATGAAGGCAATCATCGCCACAAGTGCGAGCATGCTTAAGCTGATAAGAACGAATTTCGGGTTTTTCTTAAGCAAAGCGAGATCCTCTGCGCAACAGAAGATAGAGGAAGGCGACACTTCCCACCACGCCCATCATGGTGCCGATCGGAATTTCATAAGGATAACGGATCAGGCGACCGACGATATCGCAAGCCAAGACCAGTCCGGCACCAAGTACTGCCACCCAAGGCACGGAGCGGCGCATATTATCGCCGATTGTCATGCTGACCACATTAGGTACGATCAGACCTAAGAAAGGGATCATACCGACGGTTACTACAACAACGGCGGAAATCATCGACACAATCGAAAGACCAAGGGTCATGACGCGGCGGTATTTAAGGCCAAGATTGGTGGTAAAATCTTCACCCATACCGGCAACAGTAAACCGGTCAGCGGCAATAAAGGCAATTACTGTCAGGAAAAATGAAATCCATAAAAGCTCATAACGGCCACGCAGAACGCTGGAGAAATCACCGGTTGTCCAGGCAGAAAGCGATTGTAAAAGCTCGAAGCGATAGGCAATGAAGGTGGTGACCGCACTGATCACACCGCCGAGCATAATGCCGACAAGAGGCACCACCAGCACAGAGCGCAGCGGAATGGCGCGCAGGATCCGTAGAAACAGCGTTGTTCCGGCCATGGCAAAAACAGCGGCCACCATCATTTTACCGAAAACAGGCGTATCAGGTGCTAAAAGCGTAACCATCAAAATGCCGAGACTGGCAGATTCGACCGTTCCCGCGGTGGAAGGTTCAACAAAACGGTTGCGCGCCATCATTTGCATGATGAGACCCGCAACCGCCATTGACATACCCGAAAGAATGATGGCGATCGTGCGGGGAATGCGGCTGACCAGCAAGACTTGTGTGGCACGATCAGTCTGGCTGTCGCCGAACAAGGTTTGCAACGAAACATCGCTCACGCCAATAAACAGGCTGATGACAGCCAGAATAAAGACGACGAAAACTGCTGCAAAAAGACCTTTCACGCGGCAACCTTTGTGTTTTAAAAGTGAGGGCCTGCCGTGATGAACGGAAGGCCCGACTTGTTGGGTTTTATCGATTGCTGACGCTTACTTTGCTTTGTCAAAAGCTGCTGAAAGCTGGTCGATGGTTTCATGCAGGCCGGAAAGACCGCCACCGACCAGATACCAGTTCATCGGATCAAGATAGATCACCTGATCGTTTTTCCAAGCGGTGGTCTGGTTGACAAGATCATTGTCCAGAACTTTGCTGGCGGCATTGCCTTCTTTGGCGCCAACAGCCGCATCACGGTCGATGACGAGCAGCCAGTCAGGGTTTTTTTCCAGAATATATTCTGCGGAAATCGGCTGGCCGTGGCTGCCGACACTCAATTCAGGATCTGCCGGTTCTACACCAAATTCGCTATGCAGCATGCCGAAGCGTGAACCTGGGCCATAAGCGCTCATCTTACCGCCGGAGGTCATAACCAGCAGGCCTTTACCTTTACCGGCAACTTTTTCTTTTAAAACTGCGATAGAAGCATCAAGCTTGGCGATTTCGTCTTTTGCTGCATCTTCTTTGCCGTAGATGCGACCCAATGTTTCAACATTGTTTTTGACGTCGGCAATGAAATTGGTCGCATTAACGGTAAGATCAATGGTCGGTGCGATTTTTGCCAGTTCCGGCTGTTTCGGTGCAGAGCGACCAGAAACAATGATCAAATCTGGTGCAGCGGCATTGACCGCCTCATAATCCGGCTCAAACAAAGTTCCGACTTTTGCGTAACTATCAGCGGAATATTTGGAGAGATATTTTGGCAGATTGGCGGTCGGCAGACCGACAATGTCAACGCCCAAACGATCAAGATTGTCCAGAGTGGCAAGATCAAAAGTGATGGTCTTGGCAGGCTTTACCGGAACTGAGGTTTCACCTTGCACATGCTTGATGGTGATCTCTTCAGCCTGAGCTGCTGCACCAAGCGACATGGCAACAATTGCTGCACCAAAGAGGGTGGAGAGGCGGGTACCGATGGTCATATGCTTTCTCACTGTCAATCAGGGTCAATCTTCAAATTCAGGAATGTTGTATTGTATAGTCATGTTTGGCAGATGAGCAAAGCTAAAAAGTCATGTTTTGGGTTTATCTTTGTACAACCATGTAAATAGTGTGCCTCCTAACACCATTAATGCGAGTGCAAACCAAGTGACTGCATAGGATAAATGGTTGTTGGGAAAATTCACCACCGTCAGACCGCCAATGGGTTGTTTGCTGGATAATGCAGCAGAATTATCGCTTTTATCAGCGTCGATAAAATAAGGTGCGACCTGGTTGAGGCTTTGTTTTCGTGCGAAAGCTTCAACATCACGTGAGTTCCAGAGGTTTTTTTCCGGCTCATTCGGGCGCAGGAAAAAGCCGTTCGGCTCACTCATTCGCAATAACCCTGAAACAGTGATATCACCGGCAGGAATATTTTTGTTCAACATGCCCGCTTTATAATCCTCATCGCTGACAAAGCCGCGATTGATATAAATCACTTCTCCGTCTTTTGTGTTGAGTGGTACCATTTGCCAATAGCCGGAGCCTAAAACGGTAAGTGCTTTGACCGCTATTTCTTTGCCTTGTAAAAAGCTACCCTCAACCGAAACATGGCGGTATTCGTCTTTTTCAGCGGTGATTATCGGCCATTCCTGTGGGGCAGGTACCGGCACAGCTTCTGCACTAATGCGTGCGTCCACCCGGGCAATAAGGTCTTTTTTCCAGCTTAGACGTTCCACCTGCCAAATGCCGAGGCTCAAAAACAACAAGAACAGACAACATCCAATGAGGCTGATGAAAACCAGCGCAAGCTTACGTTTCTTAATGGGTGCTTGTTGTGTTTTGGGTATATGTGCGGGCATCGCAATATCCTTTGCCTATAAATCAGACATTGACCGATGAAATGAACAATCAAGCTGGAGTGATAGAGTATTTTAGGTGGGTTTAAAATACAAAAAGCGGCTCTGATGATCAGAGCCGCTTGATGTCGTTTATAAATATAGCTGTTTTCAGCTTCGGTTTTAAACGTTGTCGCGATTGCCTACAAGGATTTCGCGTTTGCCGACATGATTGGCAGCACCCACGAGCCCTTCTTTTTCCATACGCTCCACAAGGGAGGCCGCACGGTTATAGCCGATGCCGAGACGACGCTGGATGTAAGAGGTGGAGCATTTTTTATCACGCATCACAACTTTGACTGCCTGCTGGTAGTATTCGTCGCCATCTTCTGCGCCAGCATTTGACTGGTCAAAAACTGCGCTGTCTTCTTCTACCGTTTCTTCATCATCATCTTCTGCGGTGACGGTCGCCAGATAATCCGGACGGCCCTGTTCTTTCAGATGGGTGACGACTTTTTCGACTTCTTCATCGGAGACAAATGGGCCATGAACACGCACGATGCGTCCGCCACCGGCCATATGCAGCATATCGCCCTGACCAAGCAGTTGTTCTGCGCCCATTTCACCCAAAATCGTACGGCTGTCGATTTTTGAAGTGACCTGGAACGAAATACGGGTCGGGAAGTTGGCCTTGATTGTACCTGTGATCACATCAACGCTCGGGCGCTGGGTGGCCATGATCAGATGGATACCGGCCGCACGCGCCATTTGTGCCAGACGCTGCACCGCACCTTCAATTTCCTTACCCGCTACCATCATCAGGTCGGCCATTTCGTCGATGATAACGACGATATAAGGCATCGGGGTCAGATCCAGCTCTTCCTGTACATAAACAGGTTCACCGGTTTCTTTGTCAAAGCCGGACTGAACTGTGCACATGACGGTCTCACCCTTGCCTTTGGCACTTGCTGCACGGGCATTGAAGCCTTCAATGTTGCGCACACCCAGACGTGCCATCTTGCGATAGCGCTCTTCCATTTCGCGCACAGCCCATTTCAGCGCCACAACAGCCTTTTTAGGGTCGGTCACTACAGGGGTGAGCAGATGCGGAATGCCGTCATAGATCGACAGTTCCAGCATTTTCGGATCCACCATGATCAGGCGGCATTCTTCCGGTTTGAAGCGGTAGAGCAGCGACAGGATCATTGTGTTGATGGCAACCGATTTACCCGAACCGGTGGTACCGGCAACGAGAAGGTGAGGCATTTTTGCCAGTTCAGCGATGATCGGCTCGCCGCCTATTGCTTTGCCCAAGCCCAATGGCAGGTGATATTCGGAATCCTGAAATGCCTTGGATTCAATCATTTCACGGAAATAAACCGTTTCACGATTGGTATTCGGCAATTCAATGCCGATGACATTGCGGCCTGGTACCACGGCAACGCGGGCAGAAAGCGCAGACATTGAACGGGCAATATCATCCGCCAGACCGATCACGCGGGAGGACTTAACACCCGGTGCCGGTTCAAATTCATAAAGTGTAACCACAGGGCCTGGACGAACATGGATGATTTCACCGCGTACACCGAAATCTTCCAGCACGCTTTCAAGCAAACCGGCGCTGCGTTCCAGCATTTCCTGCGTAATGACCGTGCCGTCCATTGCAGGTGGTTCCTGCAAGAGCGAGCGCGGCGGGAATTCATATTCACCAGCGACATATTCAACCGCAGTTTGCGGCAGCGGAGCTGGCTGATAAGGAGCGGCTGGTGTTGCAATCCGTGCGAATGCCGGTGCGGTTTGAGAATGCGCTGCAGGGGAGGGGGCATCAACCTCTTCCATCTCTGCATCTTCAACCATTTCCAGATCGTCAATGGCGTCAACTGCTTCACTGTCAGCAATTGCTTCGACCGCAGCCATCTGCCGCTGTTCGGTTTCTTTCGCTTCTTCAATCGCAGGGGCAACTTCGTCAATAACCGGTACCGCTTCCATCACAGGCGCTTCTGCAACCGATGCTTCTGCGACTGCCTCGGCAACAGTTTCCGCGGCAGTTTCTTCTGCTGCCGGTGTGTTACGTGGCTTGTTCCATTCAACCACACGGAACTGTGCCAGAATATCAACAACTGGTTCTTCTGCAACTTCTTCAGTTTTCACCTCTGCAATTGGCTCGGCAACAATTGCAACCGGTGCAGCTTCGACCGCAGCAGGTGCTGATGGCGCATCAATGAGGCTTGAGAAGTCGAAACCTTCAAAAAAAGCAAAATCGGATAGAAGCTGCGTTACATCTTTGCGAACCGGTGCTTCTTCAGGCTCACTGGTGATAGCGGCCGGAGCCGCAATCACAGTGGCGGTGACAGGCGCAATGACAGGCTCTTCTGCAACAGGTGCCGTTACCTGCACCGGCTCGGCAGCCATAATCTGTTCATCATGAGCAGTTTCGTGGCTTTTTACAGCGGCATCCAGATGTGGTGTCTGCACATGGGTGGATGGTGCTGGCTGGGTCGTTGCAATGGTTGGTGTTGTTACAGGTGCAGCCGGTGTCGCGGCCAATCCTTGTGAAACACTTTCCTGCAAGCTTGCGACAACCATCGGCTGGTCGACTGTTTTTTCAGAGCTGACACTGGTGTCAACAGCCTGTACAGCCGATGTTGAATAACGGGAATTGATATCCGGCAATGTTTCGCCACGGCGGCGCGCAAGTTCTGCTTCGGGTGTGCGGGTAAAGCGCACATTCTGGCCGAGTGAAAAATGAGCTTTCCACGCCGGATCAATATGGGCATTTGCCGTCGCCGGACCGCTGGTGCCGCGGATATCCTGCTGCGTGTTATCGCGCGACTGATGTGACGCAGATGCGCTGTCCGCGCTGTCTGTGGTCATTGGGGAAAAATTACTTCTGAGATTACGCATGACACCTGAACCAACTCGTACTTAAGCCTTAGAACGTGGCTTAGTAATAGAAAATGAAGGTTAACAACCTCCTTCCAAGCTGATAAGTATTTAACCTTCAATCAAGCATAAAGCCCGCAAATGCGGGCTTTGACGTGGTAAAAAATTATTTTAACGGCGCATCTCTCTCATATAAGACGAAAAATAAATGCAGCCTTTACGATTCTGCTGAGCGCCGAAGATAAATGAAGTGTTAAGCTTCCAGCCAGTTGCGCAAAGAAAGACGGCTGTTTCCGGCGCGCCCAACCATTGCATTGGCGGCGCACATCGAATTTAACACTGATTCTTGAGTCGCTTCGGTGGCGGCGCGGAAAAGCTGATCGATGCGATTCTCGTTCAAAGTCTGAATGGAAATCAGGTCGTTTTTTTCATCATGATCAAAGGTCACGGCTGTGCTGAAGCCAACGGCAATGTCGCCGCTGCCATGCCCCCAGAAAGCACCAAGACGGGCAAGACCGGCTCCGCATCGCTTGGTGACACGCTTTAGCTGGCGATGTTCAAGCGGAATGTCGGTGGCCAGAACAAGAATGACCGAGCCTTTTTCAGCTTCGGCTTTAACGCGCGGATCAGGACGACGGCCATCTGGCAGGGTCAGATCACCGGCGCGTCCAAAATTGGTCAATGCCAGTACGCCAAGATGATAGGTTTTGCCATCCAGTTTAATCTGGCGTGAAGCGGTGCCAATACCGCCTTTAAAGCCAAAACAGCTCATGCCGGTGCCAGCGCCCACATTGCCCTCTGCAACATGAGTGCCTGCATTATCGAGTGCAAGGCGCGCATGGTTTTCAGTCACAGCAAGGGCTTGAATATCATTGAGCGGGCCGTCATTGCATTCACAGACAACCGGATTAACCGTCGCCGTGGTGCGGCCGATATCAGGGTTTTTGGCAATGGCATCGCGGATCAGCGCATTGGCGCAGGTGCCAACCCCGAATGTATTGGTGAGCAGAATGGGGGTTTCCAACGATCCCAGTTCATTGATCTGAACAAGGCCGGTGCTTTTGCCAAAGCCATTGATGACTTCGCTGGCAGCCAACACCTTGCGGCGATAAAGATTGCCGCTATGGGGCAAAATGGCGGTGACACCGGTATTGATGTCACCGTCTTGTATCGTGTGATGTCCAACGAGAACGCCCGGCACATCCGTGATTGCATTTATTGTCCCTGTCGGCATGGCGCCACAGTGAATATTAAAATCACGGATGCGTGCATTCATCGTCTTTAATCCTTTTATCAGATGATCGGTTCTGAACCGGTGCGGGCCAGTTCCATGTAGATTTCCTGTAAGCGCAGGGTCAAAGGCCCCGGCTTGCCGTCAGCAATCACATGTTCCTGAATACGGATGACAGGTGTAACAAAGCTTGATGCGCTGGTGAGGAAAGCTTCCTTGGCATTGAAGGCTTCTTCAGTGCTGAAAAGACGCTCTTCAACAGTCAGGTTTTGCTCTTCCGCAATCTTCAACACAGCCTTGCGGGTGCAGCCCGGCAGGATCTTGTTGGAGTTTGGACGGGTGATCAGCACATTATCTTTGGTGATGATGAACGCGCTGGAGGAGCCACCTTCGGTGATGTAGTTGTCTTCAACCAGCCAGACATCCTGATAACCGGCATCATGCGCTGCCTTTTTGGCCAAAACCTGTGCCAACAGCATGGTTGTTTTGATATCGCGGCGTGTCCAGCGGTTGTCCGGTGCCAGATCAATAGCGACACCGTTTTTTGCACCAGCGCTATTGGTGATGTTTTTCACCTGTGTCAGCATGATGAAGTTAGGCTTCAAATCGGCGGCATAACCAAAATCGCGTTCAGCGGTACCGCGGGTGATTTGAATATAAACGACACCTTCATGCAGGTTATTGCGGCGGATCAATTCAGCCTGTAAATTGATGATGTCTTCTTTAGGCATCGGCATCGGAATACCGATTTCGCCAAGAGAGCGTTCCAGACGGGTCAAATGCAGATCATTATCAACCAAGCGGCCTTCTACAACGGCGCTGACTTCATAAATCGCATCGGCAAAAAGAAAGCCGCGGTCAAAGATAGAAATTTTGGCGTCCTGTTCGCTCACGAACTGGTCGTTGATATAAATAGTTCTTGTCACAAGGAACACTCCGGTGGGGTATAAAATAGCAATGAGGCAACTTAAGCAATTATTGCAGTGGCGGCTATTGCTTTGTTTTGCAATTCTTATGCAAGAAATGCATAAGAATATCGGGATCAAATTTTATAAATTGAGGGGCGGGCTTTTAATATGGAATTGAAATGGCTGGAGGACTTCACCGTTCTTGCTTCGACTTCCAGTTTTACGCGCGCTTCAGAGTTGCGCCATGTAACGCAATCGGCATTTAGCCGGCGCATTAAACAATTGGAAATCTGGCTTGGTGTGACATTGGTCAACCGCGCAACCTTTCCGGCCGAGCTGACAAAAGAGGGCAAAGCCTTTTTGCCGGTGGCGCAGGAAACATTGCGCAATTTTTATCGCACCCGTGCTGCTTTGCAACCCAATGGTGATGAGCTGAAAATTGTCAGCTTTTCCGGTCTGCAAACCTTAACCGTTACTTTTTTTCCGCTATGGCTGAAAAAGCTGCAAGAGCAGATGGGGCCGATCCAGTCGCGTCTTTGTCCTGATCGCGGCGGTATTGAAGAAAATGTCGAAACACTATCCGATGGTGAAGCCGATTTTCTTCTTACCTACGCGCATGAAAATGTGCCGTTTCATCTTGATACTAATCATTATGCTTATCATGTTCTGGGTGAGGAACGTTTGCTACCGGTTTCGGCACCCCATCCGGATGGATGTTTGCTTGATAAAGCTTTGGCAGAAGGTACGGAACTGCCGTTTTTAAGTTATGGCGACACATCGTTTTTTGGCACAGCTTTGGAAAAGCAGTTTACGCAAGTGCCGGATTTCAAGCGCCGCGTTGTGCATGAAAATACGATTTCGGTCGGTTTGAAAGCAATGGCATTGGCTGGCTGGGGGGTGGCATGGCTGCCGGAAAGCCTGATCACAGCGGAACAGGCGAGTGGGCAACTGGTGCTGGCAAGCAATGATGAACAATGGCAGATCATTTCGGAAATCCGCATCTATCGCCATTTGAAAACATTGTCGGCACGGGCAGAAACCCTCTGGCAAAATCTTATCAAGTGAATTATCGAAAATGATTATCGGTGCACAAGGCAGGCGAGGAGCCATCAATCGTGACCCAAGTTAAACAAACAATCGAACAAACATTGGATCAGGCGGGCACGGGGCGTTTTCAGCGCCATTTGCTCGGCGTATTCGGTCTTGTCTGGGCGGCAGATGCTATGCAGGTGCTGGCGGTTGGTTTTACCAGCGCTTCCATCGCACTGACCTTCGGTCTAACATTGCCGCAGGCATTACAAACAGGCACTTTGTTCTTCTTGGGTATGCTGATTGGTGCGGCCGTCTTTGGCCGTCTGGCGGATAAATATGGTCGCCGCCGTGTGCTGCTCATCACGGTTGCTTGTGATGCGGTGTTTGGTTTGTTGTCGGCCTTTTCGCCAAGTTTCGGCATTCTTTTAGGGCTTCGTTTTCTCACGGGTATGGCGGTTGGCGGCACATTGCCGGTTGATTATGCAATGATGGCCGAGTTTCTGCCAAGCAAAACCCGTGGTCGCTGGCTGGTGATGCTGGAAGGTTTTTGGGCTGTTGGTACGGTGGTAATTGCACTGGCTGCATGGGGCGCAAGTCTTGCCGGTGTTGAAGACGCATGGCGTTATATTTTCATCGTGACTGCCGCACCTGCCGTTATTGGTATCTGGCTGCGCATCTGGGTGCCGGAATCACCAATGCACCTGATGAAAAATGGCGAACATGAACAAGCCAAGAGCGTGATGAATCGCGTTCTGCGCACCAATGGCAAACCGGAGCTTGATGCAAACACCCAGCTGATTGCACCGCAATTGGTGAGCAATGAGAGCCTGTTTTCACCGGCTTTACGTCAACGTACGCTTACCACTCTGGCAATCTGGTTTTTGGTGTCGGTTTCTTATTATGGCATTTTCACATGGATACCGGCCAAGCTTGCCAGTGATGGTTTCGGTTTCGTGCGCGGTTATGGTTTCTTGGTTATTGTAGCATTGGCACAATTACCGGGCTATGCTTTAGCCGCATACGGCGTTGAAACATGGGGGCGCCGCAATACGCTGATTACTTTCTTGTTTATCAGTGCGGCAGCTTGTTTCCTCTTCACTATTGCCGGCAGTTCGTTCCTTGTAGGCATGTCCATTCTGGTGATGAGCTTTGCGCTTCTTGGCACATGGGGCGCGCTTTACGCCTTCACGCCGGAACTATATCCGACTGCATTGCGTGGAAGTGGTATGGGAGCAGCAGGTGCGATGGCGCGTCTTGGCGGTTTGCTGGCGCCCTCGGTGCTGGCATGGGTGATCAGCCAGAGTTTCATCATGGCGGTTGGGATGTTTGCAGCGCTTTTGTTGCTGGCAGCCATTATCGCCTTCTTCATTGATGTGGAAACAAAGCAGCAAGCGCTGACTTAGAGCATGTCTCCCCAAAGTGGTCACCGGTTTGGGGAGACATGTGTAAAAAAACATTAGAGCGAGCGCAGTGGATATGATTAAGTGTGACACGCTCTAAAGTCAGAGCGCTTTACGAAATGTCAAATTGATGCGCGAGCGCCTGAAAATCGGGTGCTCACCTTCTTTAAGCGGTAAAATACCGTGATAATAAAGCCGTGATGCGCCACCCCATACCACCACATCGCCGTGGTGAAGCGGATATTTGGTAATTTTATCCTGACGGCTTAATCCACCAAACTGAAAAATAGCAGGCAGTCCCAGCGAGACCGACACAATCGGGTGATGCAAATCTTTTTCGTCTTTATCCTGATGCAGTGATAGTTTGGTGGTGGGCAGATAACGGTTCATCAGGCAGACATCGGGCGTAAAATCAGCGTAACCAGCTTGTGCTGCTGCTTGTTGTGCCAGCGCTAAAAAGGCTTGTGGCATGGCAGGCCATGGTTTTTGCGTCATCGGATCAATCGCATCATAGCGATAGCCCTGTTTATCCGACACCCAGCCTGCTTTGCCGCAATTGGTCATCGCAACTGACATTTGATAGCCGCCCGGTGTCACCAAATGCCGAAAAGGCGATATATCCACCACTTGCCGCAAAGCAAGTAGCAGTGCCTCTTGATGAGGGTTTGCAAATTGGCGCAACAAAACGGCTCCTTCCGCCATGTGTTCCACAGGCGGAAGGGGTGGTGTCTGATCTGCAAATAAATCAAATGTCATGAGCGCTGGTTGTTATTCAAGCTTCCTCGTAGCCGAGAATGCCTTTGATTTCCAAAAACTCCATCAGGCCGAACAAGCCATATTCGCGGCCATTGCCGGATTGCTTATAGCCACCAAATGGTGCCGCACTATCCCAATCCGGGCGGTTGATGCGCACGGTGCCGGTGCGAAGCTTTGGTGCAATAGCACGGGCTTCTTCCAGATCACCCTGAATATAAGACGCAAGGCCATAATCGGTGTCATTGGCCAGTTCGATGGCATTTTCAACCGTGTCATATTCGAGAATAGAAAGTACAGGGCCGAAGATTTCTTCACGTGCAATGCGCATGTCTTGTTGCACGCGGGCAAAGACGGTCGGGCGCACATAATAGCCGCTGTTTAGCTCTGCCGGTCTGCCGGTGCCGCCTGTTACCAGTTCCGCACCTTCATCAATGCCGGATTGGATCAGCTCTTGAATTTTGTTGTACTGAACTTCGCTGACCACAGGTCCCATGGTGGTGTTTGCATCGGAAGGTGCACCAACGCGCACTTTTTCCGCTGCCACTTTGGCAAGTGCGATCACTTCATCCATTTTCTCGGCAGGCACATACATGCGGGTCGGCGCATTGCAGGACTGGCCGCTATTGTTGAAGCAATGGAAAACACCCGCCGGAATAGCAGCCTTAAGATCAGCACTGCGCAGCACGATATTTGGCGATTTTCCGCCCAGTTCCTGATGTACGCGCTTGACGGTTGGTGCCGCACTTTGCGCCACAATTACACCAGCACGGGTAGAACCGGTGAAAGAAACCATATCGACATCTTTGTGCTCTGCCAGCACCTGACCAACGCTTGGGCCATCACCATTGACGAGATTAAATACGCCTTTCGGCACGCCTGCTTCATGCATGATTTCGGCAAACAGAATGGCGTTAAGCGGTGCAATTTCAGACGGTTTCAGCACCATGGTGCAACCGGCTGCAATGGCAGGTGCCACTTTAGAAGCGATCTGGTTGATCGGCCAGTTCCAAGGGGTAATCATCGCCACAACGCCAACCGGCTCATGGGTGATCTTGGTTTGCCCTTGCATATAATCGAAATCAAACTCTTCGAGTGTTTTGATCATTTGTGCCAAATGGCCGGTACCGGTGCCTGCTTGATCGCTGATTGACATATCCAGCGGTGCACCCATTTCTTTTGAGATGATTTTGCCAAATTCTTCAATGCGGGCATTATAGGCGGTGAGGATGCGCTTCAGGATATCAAGCCGTTCTTGTTTGGTCGTCTGGGAAAAGCTTTTAAAAGCAGCTTTTGCGGCTGCAACAGCTTTGTCTGCATCAGCTTTGGTACCGGCAGAAATAGTTGCAAAAACCTGCTCTGTTGAAGGATCAACCACATCAATCGTGGCAGGGACGACCGGATCAACCCATGCACCATCAATGTAGAATTTCTTGGAATTTTGCATGGACTTTGGCTCCTGTACCGTTCTGGATTTGTTTGTGATAATCAAAGGTCAAATATAGTCTTTATAGACATGGGGACTATCGCGGTTCACGTCAACCGCAATCATAAAGCGCCTTTGTGAAACGGAGAATAAAATGTCTGTTACCATTTATCATAATCCGGCTTGCAGTACATCACGTAATGCCTTGGCTGCTATCCGCGAAAAAGGCATTGAGCCACAGATTATTGAATATTTGAAAATACCGCCAAGCCGCGATGAATTGAAAGCCGTGATTGCCAAATCGGGCGAGCCTGTGCGCCATTTTCTGCGTGAGCGCGGCACACCCTACGAGGCACTTGGCCTTGGTGATGCAAGCCTTTCCGATGATGCATTGCTGGATGCGATGATGGCGCATCCGCTGTTGATTAATCGCCCCATAGTGGTCAGTGATAAAGGCGCGGTGCTCTGTCGTCCGCTGGAAAAAGTCTTTGACATTCTGCCATAATCAAAAAGGGCAGTTTCAGGTGAAATCGCCCTTTTTGATGGTAATAGTGTCGTAAATTTTAAGTGCCGAAGCGCTTTTCACTCAGTGCTGCCTGCATCAGTGTTTTGGTATATGCCTCACGCGGATGGTCAAACACTTGCACTGTGTCGCCCTGTTCGACGATTTTGCCGTTCTGCATCACGATCACGTAATCAGAAACAGCTCGTACCACAGCCATATCATGACTGATGAACAGATAAGACAAGCCATGTTGTGCCTGCAAATCGCGCAGCAATGTTACCACTTGTTTTTGCACCGAACGGTCAAGCGCACTGGTTGGCTCGTCCAGCACAATAACACGTGGTTTCAAGATCATCGTACGGGCAATCGCAATACGCTGACGCTGACCGCCGGAAAATTCATGCGGGTAACGGTTGCGCATCGACGGGTCGAGCCCCACTTCCAGCAGTGCCTCACTGGCGCGCTGGTCGCGTTGTTTGGCACTCAGTGTTGGTTCATGGATCAGCAACCCTTCAGTGATGATGCGCCCGATGGTCATGCGTGGTGAAAGCGAGCCGAACGGATCTTGGAACACCAATTGCAATTCGCGGCGATAGGCACGCATCTCTTGCGGATCAAGCGGCAGTTCTTTGCCCAAATATGCAATTTTACCGTCCGCTTTGAGAAGACGTAAAACGGCACGGCCAAGGGTGGATTTACCGGAACCTGATTCACCAACAATACCAATCGTCTGACCTTCTCTCAAAGTCAGCGAAATATCATTGACGGCTTTCAGGACGGTGTTTTCCGAGAACCAGCCTTTTTTGAGGTCAAAGCTCACCGTGACATTATCGGCTTGCATCAAAACCGGTGCATCTGCCGGTGGCGGGTTTTTGGTGCCTTCCGGTTCAGCATTGAGCAGCATTTTGGTATAGTCGTGCTCAGGATGGTGGAAGATTTTCTGCGTTTCGGCAGCTTCAACCACTTCGCCGTAGCGCATCACATAGACCTTGTCGGCAAAGCGTTTGACGATGCCTAAATCATGGGTGATGAACACAATCGCCATACCGAGGCGTTTTTGTAAATCTGCCAGCAGCTCCATGATCTGCGCCTGAATGGTCACATCCAGCGCCGTTGTTGGTTCATCGGCAATGAGGATATCCGGATTATTGGCAAGTGCCATTGCGATCATGACGCGCTGGCGCTGTCCGCCGGAAAGCTCATAAGGGTAACTGTCGATGCGGCGTTCGGGTTCGGGAATGCCGACCAGTTTCAACAATTCGATAATGCGCGGGCGGGCGGTTCTTTTGGTGTAACCGCCATGGAAACGCAAAGGCTCGGCCAACTGTTCGCCAATGCGGTAGAGCGGATCAAGCGAGGTCATTGGTTCTTGAAAAATCATGGTGATTTTCGCACCACGGATTTTGTTCAGCTCCTGATCGCTCATACCGATCATATCTTTGCCACGATAAAGGGCTTGGCCGCTGGCTTCGCCATTTTGGGAGAGCAGTCCCATGATGGCCATGGTGGTCTGGCTTTTACCGGAGCCGGACTCACCGACAATGGCAATAGTTTCTCCGGCCTTCACATCCAGATCAATGCCGCGCACCGCTTGCACCGGCCCGTCATTGGTGGAAAATGTAACGCGAAGGTCGCGGACAGTCAGAATGCTTTCTTGTGTCATATCAACGATCCTTCGGGTCCAGGCTGTCGCGCAATCCGTCGCCAAGGAAGTTCAGGGCGAAGAGAATGGTTGTGAGTGTCAATGCTGGCCAGATCAGCTGCCATGAAGCACCGCGCATGTTTTGCGCGCCTTCTGAAATTAGTAGCCCAAGCGAGGTCATCGGGTCTTGAACACCAAGCCCGAGGAAGGAAAGCAGGCTTTCAAGCAAAATGGCTTTTGGTACCAAGAGGGTCACAAACACAATCACCGGCCCCAAAGCATTAGGAATGATATGACGGGTGATGATACCGCGACGTGTAGCACCAAGCGCTTCTGCGGCTTGCACAAATTCCTGTCGTTTGAGGCTCAAGGTCTGGCCGCGTACAATACGTGCCATATCAAGCCATTCGGTGGCACCAATGGCAATGAAGATGATGAAAATCGACCTTCCGAAAAACACCAGCATCAAAATGACGAAGAAGATGAAGGGAAGCGAATAAAGAATATCGACAACACGCATCATCACATTGTCGATGCGCCCGCCTAAATATCCGGAAATCGCACCGTAGCCAACGCCCAGCACCAAAGACATGATGGAGGCAAGAAGGCCGATTGCCAGCGAAATACGCACACCGATCATCGTGCGTGATAGCATGTCACGTCCCAGATTGTCGGTGCCGAGCAGAAAGTAATTACGCGCTACATTGAGAGTGAGCGTCCCGCTTAAACCATCAGGCGCCAGTTCGATCTTCGGCTTGCTGAAGAGATCGGAGCGCTCAAAATAACGAAGTACACGTTCATCAGTTTCACGCTGTGCTGTGAAAGGCACGGTAATATTGCTGCCGGATAATTCCGGTTCAGAGGATGCTTTTAGACGTGCACGCGCCAGTTCTTTTTCAAGACCCGGCAAAACGGTGTCGGCACGCGGATAGGCTTCAAGGCTTGGTGCCACCCTCACGAATTGAGGATAGATTTTATCATAAGGGTGCGGGCTCAGCATGGGCCCGAAGATGCTCGCCAAAGTAAGTACGGCGAGCACAATCGCACTGGTGACAGCTGCTTTGTTTTTACGCAGGCGAATCCAGGCATCCTGCCAGAGGGAGCGTCCGGCAATTACTGGTGCTTGAGCGGAGTTTACAGATAAATCAGTCATAACGCACCCGTGGGTCAAGCCATGCATAAATGAGGTCGACAATGAGGTTGAAAAGCACCACGAAAACCGCAATCACCACAACGGTACCCATCACCAATGTGTAATCGCGTCCCAATGCACCTTGCACGAAATAGCGGCCGATGCCTGGAATACCGTAGATGGTTTCAATCACTACAGAGCCGGTGAGGAGCGAAGCAGCGGTTGGCCCCAGATAGGAGACCGCCGGCAGCATGGCGGCACGCAAGGCATGCACACCCACCACAATGCGGGTTGGCAGGCCATAGGCTCGGGCTGTGCGCACATGGTTGGCGCGCAGTGCTTCAATGGTTGCACCGCGCACCAGACGCGCAATGACACCGATTTGCGGCAGAGCGAGGGTCAGAACCGGCAAGATCCAATAGGAAACATCTGCCGATGACCAACCACCTGCCGGAACCCAGCCTAAAATCACACCGAAAAACAAACTGAGAATAGGGGCGACAACAAAGTTTGGCGTGGTGATGCCAAAGGTTGCGATTGCAACTATGGCATAATCGAATTTTGAATTTTGTTTCAACGCTGCAATACAGCCGAGAATGGTGCCGAGAACGGCGGCCAATGACAGGCCGAGCGCACCAAGCATGATAGAAACAGGCAGGCCGGCCGCAAACAAGTCGTTGACGCTAAAGTCACGACGGGCGAAGCTTGGCCCCAGATCGCCTTGCAAGAGATTGCCGAGATAAATCAGATATTGCTGCCATAAAGGCGCATCCATATTATAGGCTTTGCGCAAATTGGCCATGATCAGCGGATCAATTGGCCGCTCAAGATCAAATGGCCCGCCCGGCGCCAGCCGGATCATGAAAAATGTGATGGTGACAATAATTAAGACGGTGGGTATTGCGCCAGCAAGTCGTCGGAGTGTGTAGCTTAACATCGATTTATTCCTTGCATGAACGCACCCTTCATTTTTTGTTCGTCACCGAACGGCAACGATTATTCGTCTTGTGCTCGTTGAAATTATCATGCCAGCCATCAACGCCTCTTTTATCAGCATTACAAACACCGGAGATGGGATGCGTAGAGCTGGTCAGGCGATGATAATAAAGGCGGTTATTGCCTTGAAGCCTGTGATCAACGGCCATTATGCTGCGCTTGTTTTAAAATATTCAGGCGCTGGCTAATAATTTCTGTTTGAAAATAAGAACTCACGGCTGCGAAGATGGTCTCTTCGCAGCCGTGAAGCGTGATTAATTCTTCAGGGACAGCCAACGTGAGTTGTGCGCATCCATCAGATTATCCTCATAGCCTTCAACGCGGTCTGCAACGAGCGCGCGGGATGAGTAATAAAGGATCGGAATAACCGCGGTTTCTTTGAGCATCAGACGCTCGGCATCTGCCAGCACTTCTGCACGTGCTTTCATATCCGTGGTGGCTGCTGCCTTGGCAATCAGCGCATCATAGTCTTTGTTCGACCATTTCGAATAGTTGAAGCTGATGCCGGTACCGGACAGGAACAGGAAGTTCTGCGGGTCGTTATAGTCACCAATCCAGCCTGCACGGGCGATGTCAAATGGACCATCTTCACGCAGGAAGTTAAAATAGGTAGCACCTTCAGTTTCGTTGAGCGAAGCTTTGATGCCGATATTGCTGAGCATGTCGGCAATGGCAGCCATGGTGTTTTTGTTATTTTCTGAGGTGTTGTAGAGAAGCTCGATGGAAAGTGAGCCCGGCTCAATGCCTGCTTCTTTCAGCAGTTCTTTTGCCTTGTCTTCTCGCTCAAGCATGTCTTCCTTGGCAAATTCAAGCTGCACACCGCCTTCAACATAGTTGTTGATGCCAGGAGGTACGACCGAGTAACCCGGCAGCATGGTGTTTTGCCAGACTTGTTCAGACAAGAACTCACGGTCGATTGCCATGGAAATGGCCTCACGCACACGCGGATCTTTCAGCTTGCTATCAGCGGTTTTGCCCTTGATCGGCAGGTAATAGGAGCCGAGATAAGGTGCGATACGGAATTCGTTAGCCAGATTTTTCTTTACATAGTCAATCTGTTCTGCCGGAACGTCCGAGCAGATCTGCACTTCTTTGGCCTCGAAACGACGCATGCAAGATGCGCGGTCTTCAAAAGGAATCCAGTTAACGACATCAATCTTCACCTCATCCGCACCATAATAATTCGGATTCTTTTTCATGACGATTTTGTCGTTCGGCTGGAAGCTTTCCAGCATAAAGGCACCATTGGTGACCATTTTGCCGGCGGTGGTGAATTTATCGCCGTTTGCTTCAACACTCTTCTGGTGCATCGGCAGACCGGTTTGGTGAGTCAGCAGTTCCAAAAAATAAGGGGTTGGTGCATTGAGTGTAATTTTCAGCGTGAGATCATCAACAGCTTCAACGCCTAAGTCTTCGAGAGGCTTCTTGCCGCCTGCGACATCTTCAGCATTTTTGATCGGGAACAGCATGCTGGCATAGCCCGCAGCGGTAGCTGGATTCATAATACGACGATAGGTGAATAGGAAATCACCGGCAGTGACCGGATCGCCATTTGACCATTTGGCATCATCACGCAGATGGAATGTGTAAACGAGACCATCTTCGGAAATGTCCCAGGACTTTGCAGTGCCCGCAACCGGAATGCCTTTTGCATCCTGAATGACAAGACCGTCATAGAGGTCTTTCATGATGCGACCTTCAGAGACAGTAGATGTACGATGATGATCAAGCGTTGCCGGGTCAGTATCGTTACCGCGGTTGAGAACCACTTCGGCATTGGCAATGCCGGTAAACGCAAAAGCGCAAACGCTCGCCAGTAAAATTTTCTTAAACATTAAACCTCCCCTCGGAAAAAATCTTTAGGCGCTTATGATATTATGTTCTCGGGCGCTGACAAGAGGGGGGATTTTGACAGCTTGTCTTATAATTTAATTACAACCATCGGTTGCTTTACGGAAGGGGAAAAATAATAGTGCCGAAAAAATATTGAAAAATATTGAATTGAGAAGGAGTTCTGGGAAATATGGATGAATTTAAAATTATTTAAAAATTCAAAATAACACTTTGGTTTTTAAAGCCAATTCATATTCAACTGAGAACGCAAATTTTGTAAGCAATGAAATGATGAATTTCTGCTTTAAAACTTTAGTTGTATATCTGATTGCGAGAGTTAAACTTTTGAAAAAGCCACATTTTCAGTTGGTTTTAACCGGAAAGATACCTTTACGGCTGATGAAACCAAAAAAATATTTTTCACTTTAACTGATTATTATGAAGAATGCGGCGTTTTTAAAATTATATTAGTGCAAGCTGTGGATTTTTTTGGATTAAAAACCTTAGCTATTTTGCAAGATTTTATCTTGGCACAATTGCACCTGTTTTTGGGTCGATACGGACTTCGACTTTAGCACCGGTTTTGAGATAATACTCGATTTCATAATAACCTTTTCGATCCCAATCGATCTCGTCGATATATGAAAAATCGCTATTTTGTTCGATCTCGGCGATGATTTCCGATAATTTTTTTCCATCCGGTTCCGCGGCTGACAAAGTGCTAACCGGCATCAGTAAAAACAATGAAATCAAAAGAGTGCGCATCATTATCTCCATCATTGATTTGAACTGTACCATTGCAGCACTATAAATTGGCATCAAAATATATTTCATCCACTAACAAGCGTTAGCGGATAGGGTAATCAAACACACAAAAATAAGCGTACGCTGATTTTAGATTTTAACGATCAATTTCAGGGAAGTAAAAAATGGTGCCCGGAGACGGACTTGAACCGCCGACACACGGATTTTCAATCCGTTGCTCTACCAACTGAGCTATCCGGGCATCCCGTACCTGCAAGCTTATCTTGCCGGAGAAGCGAATGATTTATTCGCTGGAATGGGGTGGTTTATAGCAGCAAATTTTCGTCTGTCCAGTGCGGACTTTATAATTTTTCGGCTTTTCTGCTGTCGATTTCACGAATTAACAGCTTAAGCGTTGAAAATCGCATGAAAAACAAGATGTTCAATGTGTATTTGATTGTTTTTACGGTCAAAAATGCTGTTTGAAACTTTATTCTTTGCAAAATATTTCACGTGAATCATTGAAACGCATGACTGATTCACGGCTAAAAGCGTTTGAAAAAGAAAAAGGCGGATTATTCCGCCTCTTCGTCATCTTCTTCCAAGCGTGGCCCGGGAATCACATAGGTGCCCGAAAGCCAGCGATTGAGATCTACATCGCGGCAACGGGGAGAACAAAACGGATAATGTTCGCGCGAGGACGGTTTTTTACATTCAGGGCAGGGACGTGTCGGGCGCAAAGGCGTGACATTCGATTCGCTGCCGTTTTTGCTTTTTTCACTCATATCGGCTGTTAAACCTTGCCTGTCTTCCAATGGGCATAGACCGGATAATCGCCACTTGCCAGCAGACTGACAGTTTCGTGCAACGGCAGGCCCACCACATTGCTATAAGAGCCCACCAATTTCACTATAAAACTACCGGCAAGCCCCTGAATGGCGTAGCCGCCAGCCTTGCCGCGCCATTCTCCGGATGCGAGATAGGCATCCAGATGCGTGCGGGTGAGTCGCTCAAGGCGGACACGGCTTTCAACAATCGTCTGACGCAATTTGCCGTTTGGCTGGATCAGGCAGACGCCGGTGAAAACCTTGTGCGAACGGCCGGAGAGAAGCCGCAGGCATTCGCGCGCCTCATCTTCCAGCTCGGCTTTAGGCAGAATACGCCGACCAACGGCTACTACTGTATCCGCGGCCAGAATAAAGCTTGCACTATAGCTCTCGTCACCGCGCAATTGTTCGGCTGTTTTTTCAGCCTTTTGGCGCGACAAACGCCGTGCGAGCGAGCGCGGATGCTCTGCACGCAAAGGTGCTTCATCAATATCGGCCGGATGGATATGATCCGGCGTAATGCCAGCCTGCGCCAAAAGCTCAATCCGGCGCGGGGAACCTGATGCGAGTATCAACTTGTGCTGAGCGCTCATAAGGAGAAACTTTCTTGTGAGGATCGGCTTGTGAGATAATGGCCAGACATATAGCTGTCAGCCTCATACCGGTTAAACTGATACCAGCTTTTAAGCTTTGTAAGTTGGCTTACTTAAAGCGGTAGGTAATACGACCCTTGGTCAGGTCATAAGGGGTCATTTCAACCAGCACTTTATCACCTGCCAGAACGCGGATGCGGTTTTTGCGCATACGGCCAGCGGTGTGAGCGATGATTTCGTGATCGTTTTCGAGTTTAACGCGGAACATTGCGTTTGGCAGCAGTTCAGTAACTACGCCCGGAAACTCGAGGACTTCTTCTTTCGCCATGCGATACCTGTTTCTTTTCTTAAAAATTATGTTTTATAGTCGTTAAAATGAGCCGTCAAAGGCGGTTCATCGGGATTTGCGCGGAACCTATATGATTAGGACGCATTTGTGAACAACTGAAATGAGCTTACTTTTTAATTGAACCGTTGTTCGATTTGTTTCTTTAAACGATCACGGACATCACGATAAGCGACCAGTATTTGCTCTCTGGAGCCGGTCAGCAATGTCGGATCAGGCGTTGGCCAATATTCAACATCAACTGAAAATCCGCGCATTTTTTCCAAAACGGTGTGATGCGCCAGAGGTGTCAGTGTTATGATCAGATCAAAATAGCCGTCTTCCAGTTCATCCAAGTCGCGGGGCTGGCGGTTGTCGAGCGAAATGCTGATCTCTGCCAGAACCGCATCCACAAACGGATCGCGCTCTCCTTTTTTCACGCCGGCAGAAGCAATATAGGTGCTTTTGCTCAACATACGGCGTGTTAAAAGCTCGGCCATTGGCGAACGGATAGAGTTTTTGCCGCAAACGAAAAGAATGGAAGAGGGCAGACCCGGTTTAAGGGGTTTTTCTACATCTTCTGCGGGGCTTGATACAACTTCACTGGCGATCATGCAAGTTTACCCGCGCCAATGCAGCACGCAAACCAGCGTGAACAGCCGGCGCGCTGTGATAAAATCAACTTCAATCTTGCCTTCAAGGCGGGATTGTAATGTTTGCGAACCTTCATTGTGCAAACCTCTGCGTCCCATATCAATGGCTTCAATTTTGCTGGGAGTGGCAGAGCGGATGGCTTCATAATAGCTTTCGCAGATCATAAAATAATCACGCACAACGCGCCGCAAAGGGGTGAGCGACAAAATATGCGTGGCAACAAGTTCGCCGCATTCCCGCGAGATGGTAAAAATGAGCCGTTTTTCAAGCAATGAGAGCCGCAATTTGTAAGGGCCGCCAATATCATCACCCACCGGTCTGAAGTTGTTTTCTTCAATCAGATCAAAAATAGCGACGGCGCGCTCATGCTCGATGTCAGGCGTGGAGCGTCCAATGGACTCATCCAGCTCAACATCAATCAATCGGGCTTCACCGCCGCTGGTCATGTGTCCTCAAAGATTCAATCTGATTGCAACCGATTGTGCGTGGGCATCAAGGCCTTCAGCACGGGCGATATCAATAGCTGCAGGGCCTAAAGCACGCAGCTGTTCAGGTCCAAGCTTTAGAATAGAACTGCGTTTGACATAATCAAGCACGGAAAGACCGGATGAAAAACGTGCGGAACGCGCTGTCGGCAGAACGTGGTTACAGCCGCCAACATAGTCACCGATCACTTCCGGCGTATATTTACCGATGAAGATCGAACCGGCATTATGGATTTTATCTACCAGTTCTTCAGCATTTGCAGTGGCAATTTCCAGATGCTCGGCGGCGATACGGTTAGCGAGCGGTATCGCTTTGTCAAAATCCTCAACCAGAATGACGGCGCCATAATCGCGCCAGCTTGCTGCCGCCGTTTCGCTGCGTGACAGGGTTTTTAACTGGTGCTCGACGGCGTCTTCAACTGCTTTGGCCAAAGCTTCGTCATTGGTCATTAGAATCGATTGCGCGGCCGTATCATGCTCGGCTTGCGCCAAAAGATCAGCTGCAATCCAGTCAGGATTATTGTCGCTGTCGGCAATGACCAGCACTTCGGAGGGGCCTGCAATCATATCAATGCCGACTGTGCCGAAAACAATGCGCTTGGCGGCTGCCACATAGGCATTGCCGGGGCCGACAATCTTGGCAACCGGTTTGATGGTTTCTGTACCATAGGCAAGAGCGGCAATGGCCTGCGCTCCGCCGACACGGTAAATTTCAGATACACCGGCAAGGCGTGCAGCCACCAGCACCAGCGGGTTTAAAATACCATCCGGTGAAGGCACAACCATGACGATACGCTCGACACCGGCAACGCGTGCCGGCAAGGCATTCATCAAAACGGAGCTTGGATAGCTGGCAGTACCGCCCGGCACATAAAGGCCGACAGCTTCAATTGCTGTCCAGCGCGAGCCGAGTTCCACGCCCAAAGCGTCGGTGTAGCGGTCATCTTTCGGCATTTGACGGGCGTGATGCGCTTCGATGCGGTCGCGTGCCAGTTTCAATGCTTCAACGGTTGAGGCCGGAGCCAGTTTGAAAGCTTCGTCGATTTCTTCGCTGGTGACGGCAATGCCGGTTTTTTCCAGATCAATACGGTCGAAGGTCTTTGAATAGGAAATCAGCGCTTTATCGCCGTCACGACGCACATGATCCACGATTTCGCGTACCACCCGATCCACATCGGCGGAAACTTCACGCTTGCTGTTGAGAAACTGAGCAAACTTTTCTTCGAAATCAGGACTGCTTTGACGAAGCGTTTGAACCACGCTGGTATTCCTTCTTAAAATCTTATTGGCGACTATACTTAAGCCTTTTTAGTTCAAGCATAGCAGTATCAGCAACAGGTCTTAAACACCATGTTTTGGCTTGGCATTTGTTTCCCATGCAGGACCCAGATCAGTGATTTGCGCCTCAATACATTCCACGTCAAGGCGAATGGCTGGTTTAACACCATTGCCGCCAGCGAAAATCAGCTCCACCACGCCATGGGGTGCTTCTGTTTCGATAAAATTGACCGAGAGCAGTGAGAGGACGCTTTGCTCATTGTCGCGATTTATGCCGTTGGTTTTAACGCTCAAAACACGGTTGAAATGCAGACTTGTGCGGCGGCGCTCAAAGCTGCGCTTGCCGAAAAGCTTCAGTTTGAAGCCGGACTGTGCGCCTTCCCAAACGAAACGGTTTACGGTGAGAATAAACCGCTTTTCTTGGTGGAGATATTGAATATCGGCAGTTTTAAGCACGGCATCTTGCAGATGCGCGGAAATGATTTGCAGATCTTCTTGATCGAGTGCCATCAATTTCAGCATGATTTTCTACCCTTGAGCTTGATGCTTTATGTCCTGCTTGTTTCTGTCATGCCACATAACTCTTTGGTTCTGCAATCATCCTTATAGCGCGAAAGTAGTGTGAGCACTTAAAAAGCTAAAAAGAAGGACGGTCTGAGGTGTAATCTGCCTCAAAACCGCCCGTTCTTGTAGAACCGAATGCTTAAAAAGCTTGATTAACCGCTGATGCGTTCAATCTGCGCGCCGCAACGGGAGAGCTTTTCTTCCAGATGTTCAAAGCCGCGATCAAGATGATAAACGCGGTTGATGATGGTTTCGCCTTCCGCTGCAAGGCCGGCAATAACCAGCGAGGCGGATGCGCGTAGATCGGTTGCCATCACGGGCGCACCTTTTAAGCGTTCAACACCTTCAACCGTTGCGGTCTGGCCGGAAAGCGAAATTTTCGCGCCCAGACGCGCCAGTTCTTGCACATGCATGAAGCGGTTTTCAAAAATCGTTTCAGTGATTTTTGATGTGCCTTGCGCTTTGGTCATCAGCCCCATGAATTGCGCCTGCAAATCGGTCGGAAAGCCCGGGAAAGGTTCGGTAGTAATATCAACCGGCTTGATGCCGTTGCCATTACGCACCACGCGGATACCTTCCGGCGTGGAGGTAATTTCTGCACCTGTTTGGCGCAATGTATCTAGTGCTTCGCTCAACAGCTCTTCTTGTGCGCCTTTTAACAAAACATCGCCGCCGGTCATGGCAACAGCCATAGCGTAAGTGCCGGTTTCAATACGGTCAGGAATGACACGTACGCGGGCACCGGTCAGGTTGGTGACACCTTGAATTGTAATCGTGCTGTTGCCGGCACCGGAAATTTTTGCGCCCATGGCATTGAGGCAGTCGGCCAGATTGACCACCTCCGGCTCGCGCGCCGCATTGTGGATAATGGTCTCGCCTTTTGCCAAAGCTGCCGCCATCAGCATCACATGGGTGGCACCGACTGACACTTTCGGAAAGGTATATTCGGTGCCGATCAGACCCTTTGGTGCGCGTGCCTTTGCATAGCCATTGTCGATGTCGATTTCGGCACCCAGCGCAATCAGGCACTCGAGCAGCAAGTCAACCGGACGTGTACCAATGGCGCAACCGCCAGGCAGCGACACATTGGCTTCCCCGATACGTGCCAGCAACGGGCCAATAACCCAGAAGCTTGCGCGCATTTTCGATACCAGCTCATAAGGAGCGGTGGTGTCGACAATGTTGCGTGCGGTGAAATGGATGGTGCGGGAATAGCCGTTATCCTGATGCTCACGGCGACCATTGACGGAATAATCAACGCCATGATTGCCAAGAATGCGGATCAGCTGCTCCACGTCTGCCAGATGCGGCACATTTTCCAGTGTCAGCGTATCGTCGGTCATGAGTGACGCAATCATCAACGGAAGCGCTGCGTTTTTGGCGCCGGAAATAGGAATGACCCCATTAAGCTGATTGCCGCCGATAATTTTAATACGATCCATGCTGTTAAACCTTATGAGCCGCTGAAGGGTAATTACCTATTCTACACCAAACCGGTAACGCGCCGGTTAATGAAAAACATTCATCTTGTGGCTAAGATAATTATTCTGAAACGGATGAATTTGAATGTGCTGGGTACAGAAACGCAACGCCGATGCCAAGTAGACTTATCGCTTAGATGTGATTCTTAAGCGGGCTTTTTGTCCGCATCAAGGAAGAGGTTATTTTTCGCATTCCACATGACGGAAAACGGCATATGATTCGCGAAGCAACTGATTATCTTCAAGCTTTTTCATCTTTTTCCGGAATTTGCGGTGTGGATGCGGCTTTGATTCCCTCTTGGCGACTGTCTTCTGCGCCTGCTCTGCGGGCACGAACCTGCGCTTTGCGGCGCTGGAGGTTAGCCCGTAATTGTTCGGAACGGCGTTTTTCCTGTGCCAAACGCTGTTTTTCCTGTTCTGTTAATGGTTTATCTTCACTCATGTTCATTTTTGCTCTGGACTGATCAGTGGGAAAAGGCTATTTGCCGTGCCAGCAAATGCGGATTTCCACAATCTGAAAAAGAATTACAATTGCTATCTTGCGGTTTTGGTTCTTATGTGGCAGAAGTCCGCCGCAATCAAGTGTTTGCTGCGGTAGCTCAGTGGTAGAGCACTCCATTGGTAATGGAGAGGTCGGGAGTTCGAACCTCCCTCGCAGCACCAGTTTTCCCTCTTTTTACAATTTGAACTAACTGGTGCATCGCACACGCTCATCCTTTTGAGCATTTTCGCGGGTAAAGTTGTGATTTTCATATTCTTTCAGCAATTATGAGCTGGCGAAAGCTGTGCTGTTGACGCGGTATTTTTAGATTCTAACAACAAAAAACTCCGGTTCGGCTGAACCGGAGCTTCTTTATACTCATTTCAAAAAGAATCAGAGCAGTTCGGCACGTAATTCCGCGGCTGATTTGACCGAGAGCAAACCAGGGGCAACATCAAACACGGTTTTGGCACCATGCTGGCCGGATTGTGCCATACGATATACCGCACGCGCATAAGTCACGAGAACGCTGGCGGTAAATTCCGGATTGCTGTCGAGCTTGAGGCTATATTCCACCACTTGTGCATTCTGGTCGGAGGTGTTGCCGCTGCGAATGACGAAGCCGCCATGCACCATCGCCTGATGGTCGTGTGCCAGTTCTTCAGCTGAGATGAAGTTGACGGTTGTGTCATAATCGGCAAAATAATCCGGCATGGTGACGATTTTTTCCCGAACAGCGTCGGCATCCGAACCCTCTTTCAGCACAACAAAACATTCACGCTTGTGCTTTTCGCGGGTGGTGAGCACAGGGCGCGAGGCGCTGCGTACTTTTTCGATGGCTTCCGGCACAGGGCGGGTATATTGTACGCCGCCTGCAACGCCTTCCACGCGACGGATAGCGTCTGAGTGCCCTTGGCTAAGACCGTCACCCCAGAAGGTGTAGGTTTCGCCGTCCGGCAGCAGGGCTTCGCTCATCACGCGATTGATCGAGAACATGCCAGGATCCCAGCCGGCCGAAATCAGCGCGGTTCTTTTGTTGGGCAGGGCAGCAGCGTCAACAGCTGCAAAATATTCCGGAATACGTGCATGCGTGTCGAAACTGTCAACGGTGTTGAAGAGCGCTGCCAGTTCCGGCCCCTGTTCCGGTAGGTCCTGCTTGGAGCCGCCACATAAAATCAAAACGTCAATTTTGTCCTGATGGGTTTTCAGGTCATCCATGCTGAAAACCTGCACATTTTCGCTCAATGGCGACACCTGTGCCGGCGGGCGGCGGGTGTAGATACCCGTCAATTGCATGTCAGGGTTTTTCTTGATGGCTGCTTCAACGCCGCGTCCTAGATTTCCGTGGCCGGCAATGGCGATCCGGATGAGTTCAGCCATAATGATATATCCTTTTGAGTTAAGCTTTTGGTGGCTTTTTATCAGTCAAAAAACCGATAGCACATCACGCCTTCAGATCAAGAATTTCCGTTCCTGATCTGAAGGCGGAGCCGTGCTTTTAGAATGGCAAGAGAGGATTAAAAACCAGAATGGGTTTTGAGAAACTCGGTTTCTTCTGGTGTGTTTTCACGTTTCAACGCCACATTGCGATGCGGGAAACGGCCAAACTGCGCGATGATATCCAAGTGTTGATGCGCGTAATCCAGTGAATTGGCATTGCCCAGAGCTTCATAAAGTTCGACGCTCTTTTTCTGGTCGCCCAGATCTTCGCTATGCATCAAAGGCAGATAGAAAAACGCCCGTTGTTTTTCACTGACTTGTTGGTCAAAGCCCTTTTCTATGGCAGCTTTGGCAATCTGGCGGGCTTTGGCGTCGCTTTCAAACGCGCGTCCGGAACCGCGGAACATATTGCGCGGGAACTGATCCAGAATAATGGTAAGAGCAAGGGCAGAGTGTAATTCATCGCCCCATACATCCAGCGTGCCACTATGGGCTTGCTCGTAAAGAGCTGAAAAATGTTGTTTGATTTCTTCATCGAGATCATCGCTGCGGACAAACCAATGTTTCTCGACATTTTCCGAGAACCAGAAATCCAGCACGTCTTGTGCCGCATTGTTTTGTGCCGAGGAGGTTAGTGAAGGCATGGTCATCTCCGTCGCTCTTTGATGTCTATGCCTTCACTTTGCATGTTTACTTCAGTGCTTTCAAGATGAGCTGTGTTGCGCCTCAATGCGCGCAGCTCTGCGGGTGGCGGTGGTAAAGGCTGCAATAAAGCAGATTGCCATCAGCAGAACGATTGTTGGTGCCGGAGCACTGTCGATGAAAAACGACAGGTAAACACCAAGAAACGAGGTGCTTAAACCAACCGCAATAGCAGTGATCAGCATGGAGCTGAATTTACGGGTAATCAGGAACGCAATCGCACCCGGCGCAATCAGCAAGGCAATTGACAGAATGATCCCCACCGCCGTCAAAGCACCGACAATAGTAAGTGAGATCATGCACAACAAACCGTAATGCAGCAGACGCACCGGCAGGCCAACAGCACGGGCATGGGCTGCATCGAAAGCATGCAGCAAGAAATCACGCCATTTCACGGCCATGATAGCCGTTATACCCAATGCAATCAGACCAGTTTCGATGATGTCTTGAACATTTACGCCCAACATGTCGCCAAAGAGGATGTGGTTGAGGTGAACCGTGCTTTCAATTTTGACATAAAGCACGAGCCCCAAACCAAACATGCCGGAAAAGACGACCCCCATCACGGTATCTTGTTTGATGCGGCTGTTTTCTTTGAGGAAACCAGTTGAAATCGCACAGAACATGCCTGCTATAAAGGCTCCTATGGCGTAAGGAATGCCGATTATATAGGCAATCACTACGCCCGGAAAAATGGCATGACTGATGGCATCGCCCATCAACGACCAGCCTTTCAGCACCATGAAACAGGACAAAATACTGGCAGGAATCGCAATCAGCAGCGTTATGATAAATGCATAGCGCATGAATTCGAACTGAAATGGCATCAAGAGAGTGTCAATCATTGGTCGATCTCTCCTGACAAGAGCAGGGCTTGAGACGCGCGTCTGCGGGCGGCCAGCATGCCGTGCTTTGGTGCAAAGAAAAATGCGATCAGGAAGATTGCCGTCTGCATGACAACGATAATACCACCGGTTGCGCCGTCCAAAAAATAACTGACATAGGCACCAGCAAAACTGGTAATGGAACCAATCAGTACGGCAATGGTCAGCAAACGTGGAAAACGGTCAGTAAGAAGATAGGCTGTTGCGCCCGGTGTCACCACAAGGCAGATCACCAGAAACGCGCCAACTGTCTGCATTGCAGCCACAGTACAAGCGGCCAGCAATGTGAAGAAGACAATCTTCAACAGTGACGGATTGAGGCCGATGGAACGGGCATGGCTTTCATCGAAGAAAACCACCATCAGGTCTTTCCATTTCACCAGCAGGACAGCCAGTGAGATGAAACCGATAATGGCAAGCTGCAATGTATCTTCCGGCGTTATGGCCAGAATATTCCCCAAAACAATCGTGTTGATGCTCACAGCAGTTGGTTTGAGTGAAACCATAAACAGGCCAAGTCCAAAGAATGACGAAAAAATCAGACCGATAATCGCATCTTCTTTCAGCTTGGTGCGCTGGTTCAAAAACAACATGGCTGCTGCTGCCAAGCCACCGGAGAAAAACGCACCGATGGAAAAAGGCAGACCCAGCATATAAGCACCGGCAACGCCCGGCACGATGGAATGCGAAAGCGCGTCACCGATCAGCGACCAGCCTTTCAGCATCAGATAGGCAGAGAGAAAAGCACAAACACCACCAACCAAGGCCGACACCCACATGGCATTGACCATATATTGGTAGCTGAATGGCTCAAGCAGCACACTCATTACGCTTTTCCTTTTACCGGCTGTTGCACGGGTCTGTCATCATGCAGGACCAGCGGTCTTTCATCATCGGTGATAATGCCGAGTGATTTTTCGCCGCCATGATCTGCCTCATTGAGAACCAGATGGCGCAAGACGCCGCCAAAGGTCTTTTCCAGATTTTTCTGCGTGAAGGTATCTTCGGTGAAACCATAGGCCAGTACAGTGCGTTTCAGCAGCACGGTACGGTCACAGAACTCCGGCACACTGCCCAAATTATGCGTTGAAACCAGCATGATGCGGCCTTCTTCACGAAGAGAGCGCAGCAATTCGATGATCTGATCTTCGGTTTTGATATCAACACCGGTGAAGGGTTCATCGAGCAGAATGAGCTTGCTGTCTTGCGCCAGGGCACGCGCCAAGAAGACACGTTTTTTCTGGCCGCCCGACAATTCGCCTATCTGGCGTTTGCGGAATTCGGTCATGTTAACGCGTGCAAGGGCTGCACTGACAGCCTCATGGTCGACGCGTTTTGGAATGCGCATCATGCCCATATGGCCATAGCGTCCCATCATCACGACATCCTCAACCAGAACAGGGAAGTTCCAGTCTACATCTTCGCTCTGTGGCACATAAGCGACCATGTTTTTGCGCAAAGCCTTGGCGACAGGTTCGCCAAAGACAGAGATCTCGCCGCGCGCCAGATTAACAAAGCCCATAATGGCTTTGAACAATGTGGACTTGCCGGAGCCATTGACACCTACAAGGGCGGTAATGGTGCCGGAAGGCAGGCTGAATGTTGCATCTTTAAGTGCGGTGTGACCGTTACGATAGGTAACGGTGGCATTATCGACTGAAAGTGCCGCCACCGGATTTAATAATCCGGCGGCGGTGTTCAGGCTTGCAGTTGGGAGAGTTTGCGGCTTCATTCTGCAAGCCCTTTGGCGACTGTACCTGAGGTCACTTTCAGGAGGTCAATATAGGTGGGAACCGGACCTGACGGATCGCTGAGTGAATCCACGTACAGTACGCCGCCATATTTGGCACCGGTTTCACGCGCGACCTGCTTGGCAGGCTTGTCGGAAATGGTGCTTTCGGAGAATACGACGGTAATGTTGTTTTTCTTGACCTCGTCGATCACTTTGCGCACCTGCTGTGGTGTGCCCTGCTGATCGGCGTTGATTGGCCAGAGGTAGAGTTCTTTCAAGTCAAAGTCGCGTGCCAGATAAGAGAAGGCACCTTCACTGGAAACCAGCCAGCGCTTGTCGGCCGGAATGGCAGCAAGTTCTGCTCTGATTGGATCAATGGTCGCTTTGATCTGATCTTTATAGGTTTCAGCGTTTTTCGCATAAATGTCTTTGTTTTCCGGATCATGCTCGATGAAAGCATCGCGGATATTGTCGACATAAATCAGCGCTGCGTTTGGCGACATCCACGCATGCGGGTTTGGCTTGCCGTTATAAGGACCTTCAGTAATACCCATTGGCTCAACGCCTTCGGAAACCACAACGCTTGGAACATTTTTCAAGTTCTGGAAGAATTTCTCGAACCACAATTCCAGTCCAAGACCGTTCCAGAAAATCAGATCGGCATCCTGTGCTTTGATAATATCGCCAGGGGTTGGCTGATAATCATGAATTTCGGCATTTGGCTTGGTGATGGATTCAACAATCGCAGCGTCACCGGCTACGTTTTTGGCAATATCGGCAATCACAGTAAATGTTGTGACAGCTTTAAACTTTTCTTGCGCCCATGCGGAGCCACTGACGAGTGTGGATACCATAAGAGCAGAAAGCGCAGAGATGATCTTGGTTTTCACTGAAACAGTCATGTGGCTGGCATTCTTTCTTGCTATTGATTTGCAACTGCGATTACATTTAAGGCAAATGCAAATCAATAGCAAGTAGAGTCTTGATGAATTTGTCGCCTTTTTATTTTTTTAAGATATAGGTGGTGCAAGAGGATGCCTTGCAGGATAAGGGATAAAAATAAATTGCATCGCTTGGTCTTTAAAAAGATGACATGCATGTATTCTTCAAGACAAAAAACACCAAACTCAACCTTATTGAAAATGATGAATTGTTTTTGTTCTTTGGCTGATGATTTTATACATTAGTCAGTTTGAATAAATTCAATCAAGGGTTGATTCTATCAGGTGGTATTTTTTTCAAGAAAGGAATGAAAAGATTATAGTATTGTTTTTATTTAATTTTTTGATTTTACATAGGATTTCGTTAACTTAAACAGAGTGAATTTCTATAGAAATATATATGATTATTACACGCATAAATTGCATTTGAGTAAATAATCATGCTAGCGTGTAAGTGGAATCGTTTTATGGAGAGCAAGTTTTAACAAGCTTGAGCCGCATAAAATGATCTCACAATAAAGCGAAGTTCATTTTAACTTCTTAGCCAAGAAGCTGCGAATATATTTTTGATATTTATTAAAGTTAATAATCATTGGGGATTTTAATGAGTATATATACTATTCATCAAGCTCATAGTGCGGGTTCTCTTGATAAGCGGTTTAGCCAGGAGCGTCAGCCGGAGCGCAATTTTTTGCGCGCTGCCGGTGAGCGCTGTTTGACGACAACCAATGGTAAATTAACCTATGCTGTAACACCTGCCGGATCAGGATCTGCCAGTTTTGAAGATCTGACTGCAATTATTATTATGTCGGCAACCCGTGATCTGCATTGGAAAACGGCGACAGGCCGTAATGAAACGTTCAATGCTCCGGCGGGCACGATTCTGGTCGTGCCGGCAGACACAATGCTGGAAATGTCATGGTCAGTGCAGAAAGAGCATTTGGTGGTTAAACTTGATGCCGAGGCATTACAGGCCGCATGCGAGGGCGACAAAGCACTTTCCGCTGAAGAATATTTTCCGGCACCTGCCCGTTTTGTTGATGCTAAATGTTTGCAAGTTGCCCATTTATTGCGGGCGGAAATGCAGAAAAACGGACCGGTCATTGAGCATTATCTGGAGGCGCTGAAAACAGTATTTGTAACATTGCTGTTGCAAAATCATTCGGTATTGCGTCGCAATTATGAACGGCAGGAAATGGGTGGTTTGAGCTACCATTCCATGCGCCAGATCGAAAATTACTTACGCGATAATTTTTGTAAGAAAATTTCTGTCACATCGATGGCTAATTTCTTAGGTGTTTCACCTGGTCACTTTTTGACCTCTTTCAGAGAAAGTTTTGGCCAAACACCACATCAATATTTGTTGATGTTGCGTTTGAACGAGGCGGAGCGGCGCTTGCAGGAGACAGATGAAAGTCTGGCTGATATTGCCGACAAAATTGGTTTTTCATCACAAAGTCATATGACAACAGCTTTGAAGAAAAACCGTAGCACCACGCCGGGCGAATTGCGCCGTATGCGGTTTCGTAACCGTACAACGACAGTGTAATATTCAATTATATTAGTATCTTATGAAATAATGCGGGCCGGTTCTTGAATTGCCATATTTCATTTCCCATTTTCGAAATGAAACGGCCATTCATGGATCGGCTTTTTTCTTTGCGGTCATATTCATCAGAGCTGCTGCGATAGATCAAACTTAGCATGTGAAAAGCGGAAAATCAGGCTGTCAATTTTAAGAGGTATGTCATTTTAAGAGGTATGTCATGAAGAATGCTGCATTAATTCGCCCGGCATGGACACCTGCCACAATTGCTTTGATGGTTATTGGTTTTATTGTCTATTGGCCGTTGGGTTTAGTTATGTTGGCTTATATCATTTGGGGCGATCGTCTTGATGGCTTCAAAAAAGATGTCAACGAGACCACTGATAATGTGATGAATGCTGCCCGCAGAGGTTTTAAGAATTTTGATAGCGGCTCTGCTTGCCGTTCAAGTGGCAATGCCGCTTTTGATGAATGGCGTGATCAGGAGCTTACACGTTTGGAACAGGAGCGTCGCAAACTTGATGAAGCCAAAGCTGAGTTCGAACTGCACATGAAGGAACTGCGACGTGCTCGCGATCGTCAGGAATTTGAGCGCTTTATGGAAGGTCGTTCACATAAGGGTGATCTGCCTGTCGATCAGGCATGATAATGGCTTGTAGAGTTCATCTAATATATTGAAATTTTTGTCAAAATAGAAAGGCGGCATATCAGTTGATGTGCCGCTCTTTTTATTATTTATCAAGCATTTGTGAGTGAGAAATTTAAAAACAGCTTTAGCTGCTGAAGTTTTGCCGCGAATCATTTATGGTTATTTTATGGCTTTCTTTTTTTTTCGCGCGGCATCTGCGAAACATTCCGTTGATACAAGCCCTCGCACTCATGAAGTTGCGGGACGGGTTTTGCCATTGAAAATTGTTGAAAATCCGCGTGCCCGCAGGTTTACGCTTCGCATTGATGCCGGTGGAAAAGGGCTTCGGGTGACGGTGCCGCCCAAGGTGCCAAACAGCGAGATTGACCGTTTTATTTCACGCCATCAGGGCTGGCTGGAAAGCAGGATTACTCAAATTCCGGCTGTGGAAACGGTTCAGGCCGGAGGTCTGTTGCCCTTTCGAGGCGTGGATCATCTGATTGTGCATACCCCTGACAAGCGCGGGATTACTCATGTTCATCAGTCAGAAGACGGTCAGCCGCAATTAATCGTTTTTGGAAGTGCCGAGCATTTATCGCGCCGCATTGCGGATTTCCTGAAAAAGGAAGTCAAATGCGAGATTGAAATGCTCGTTGCAAAACATACAGCTGCTGTGGGGCGTAAAGCCACAGCTGTTCGTTTTAAAGATACGAAAAGCCGTTGGGGATCTTGCACCTCCAAGGGGGTTTTGTCTTTTTCGTGGCGGATCGGCATGGCGCCGCCGTCGGTGATTAATTATCTCGTCGCACATGAAGTGGCGCATCTCATCGAGATGAACCATGGTCCGGCTTTCTGGAAATTGTGTCACGAACTATGCCCCGATACCGTGAATTGCCGCAACTGGCTCACCCGTAACGGCGCAACATTGCAAGCCATCGAGTTTTCATGAACGACCAAATTCTCGCTTCTGCAAAAATGCTTTGGGATTTCCATAGTATTTACGACCCGCTTAAAACTGCCGATGTGATCGTCGGTTTTGGTAGCTATGATTTGCGCGTGGCGGAAAGGGTGGCGGAGCTTTATAATCAAGGTTTAGCACCACTGATCGTTTTAACCGGCCATTCCGGCAATTGGACGCAAGGGCTTTATCCAGCGAGCGAAGCGGAGGCTTTTGCCGACGTTCTGACGGCAGCAGGTGTGCCGGACGAGGCAATTATTCTTGAAAAAGCAGCCACCAATATTGGCGAGAATATTTTATTCACCAAGGAACTGATGGCACCCGGTGCTTTAAGTGCTATTATGGTCACAAAGCCGCAAACGCAGCGTCGCGTACGTGCAACGGCCGCACGCCGTTGGTCGGAAGCCTCTGTCATGGTGACAGCACCGTTGATCTCTTTTGAAGAACAGCCAACCGATCAGGTTCCGATGGAATTGTTGATTAATGAACTGACCGGCGATTTGGCACGTATTCTTGAGTATCCGGCCAAAGGTTTTCAGGTGGCACAGGCTGTGCCGCTGGATGTGCTGGAGGCCTATGAGTTTTTGATCGCGCAGGGTTATGACAAGCATTGAAACATCGTTGCAAGCTGCTGTTTGCTGAGGGACAATTCACGAAATGCTCGACAGTTGAGTGAATTTATGCAACGTGACGTGCATGAATTTTGATCTTAAAATCTGCGGGCTCAAGACCCCTGAAGCGGTAGCGGCTGTGCTCAATGGTGGCGCAACACATATCGGCTTTATCTTTTTTGCCAAAAGCCCGCGTCATATCAGCGTGCAAGAGGCTGGCCGCTTGCGTGTAGCAGCACAAGGGCGGGCACAAGTGGTGGCTGTTACTGTTGATGCCGATGATGATTATCTGGCTGAAATCATCAATTATGTGCGCCCTGACATTTTGCAATTGCACGGACAGGAAACACCTGATCGGGTAAAAGCTCTCAAAGCGCGCTTTGGCCTGCCTGTGATTAAAGCTTTTGCCATTCGTAATTTAGATGATCTTGAGGCAATTACCCCTTATAAGGGGATCGCAGATCGTTTTCTGTTTGATGCCAAGCCACCAAAGGGGTCTGAATTACCCGGTGGTAATGGTGTCTCTTTTGACTGGGAATTGCTGACAAAGCTTGACGGCGATGTGGATTACATGCTTTCGGGTGGGCTAAATGCAGACAATATCGCGCAGGCGCTGGTACAAACAGGTGCGCAGGCGGTAGATGTCTCATCCGGCGTTGAGCGACGCGCCGGTGAAAAAGACGTGCGGCTGATTGAAGAATTTTTAAAGGCGGTGCGTGAGGCTGAAATAATGGTTGCCTCACAATCAAAAGCCTGAAGACAAGTGGAGCGGATGCGTTGAGCAAGGCAATGGAACCTAATTCTTATAAGACCGGTCCTGATGAAGAGGGCATGTTTGGCATTTTCGGTGGCCGTTTTGTTGCCGAAACATTGATGCCGCTCATTCTCGAATTGCAGGACGCTTACACCGCTGCCAAGGATGATCCTGAATTTCAGGCCGAGTTGAAAAACCTGTCGGAAAATTATGCCGGTCGCCCGTCCAAGCTTTATTATGCTGAAGGTCTGACCAAACATTTGGGCGGCGCTAAAATTTACTTCAAGCGCGAAGATCTCAACCATACTGGCAGCCATAAGATCAACAATTGCTTGGGGCAGATTTTGCTTGCCAAACGTATGGGCAAAACCCGCATCATCGCCGAAACCGGCGCTGGTCAGCACGGTGTGGCTTCCGCCACATTGGCTGCGCGTTTTGGTTTTCCTTGCACGGTTTATATGGGCGCTACCGACGTTGAACGTCAGAAGCCGAATGTGTTCCGCATGCATTTGCTGGGTGCAGAAGTGAAACCGGTTTCGGCTGGCAACGGCACTTTGAAAGACGCAATGAATGAAGCCTTGCGTGACTGGGTCACCAATGTGGAAGATACTTATTATCTGATCGGCACCGCTGCCGGCCCGCATCCTTATCCGGAATTGGTGCGCGATTTCCAATCGGTGATCGGTATTGAAGCGCGCGAACAGATTTTGGAAAAAGAAGGCCGTTTGCCGGATTTGATTATTGCAGCCGTTGGCGGTGGTTCGAATGCGATTGGTCTGTTCCACTCCTTCCTTGATGATGCCAGTGTTAAAATCGTTGGCGTTGAAGCTGGTGGCCGTGGTGTGGATGGCGATGAACATTGCGCCTCTATGAACAAAGGTCGTCCGGGTGTTTTGCACGGAAACCGCACCTATTTGTTGCAGAATGAAGATGGCCAGATTTTGGAAGGCCATTCGGTTTCGGCCGGTCTTGATTATCCAGGTGTTGGCCCGGAACACGCATGGCTTCGTGATACAGGCCGTGTGGATTATGTGCCGATTTTGGATGATGAAGCGCTTGATGCATTTCAGGTGACCACCCGTACGGAAGGCATCATTCCGGCGCTTGAATCGGCTCATGCTCTGGCACAAGCCATTAAAATGGCACCAACAATGGGCAAGGATGAAATTATCATCGTTAATATTTCCGGACGTGGCGATAAAGACGTTCACACTGTTGGCGCTCTTCTGGGCATGGAGATCTGATCATGACCGCACGTATGGATAATAAATTTGCGGCTTTGAAGGCGGAAGGTCGTCCGGCTCTCATCACTTACTTTATGGGCGGTGATCCGGATTTTGAAACCTCGCTTAGCGTGATGAAGGCGCTGCCGAAAGCCGGTGCCGATGTGGTTGAACTCGGCATGCCGTTTTCTGATCCGATGGCTGACGGCCCTGCCATTCAGGCCGCTGGTCTTCGTTCGCTTGCAGCTGGCCAGACCCTGAAAAAAACATTGAAAATGGCGGAAGAGTTCCGCAAAAGTGACGACACCACCCCGATTGTGCTGATGGGTTATTATAATCCGATCTATATTTATGGTGTCGATGCGTTTGTACGGGATGCAAAGGCGGCCGGTATTGATGGTTTGATTATTGTTGATCTGCCGTCTGAAATGGATGCGGAATTATGCATTCCGGCGCTGGAAGCAGGTTTGAATTTCATTCGCCTTGCCACTCCAACCACGGATGAAAAACGTCTGCCGGCTGTTTTGAAGAACTCTTCCGGCTTCGTTTATTATGTCTCGATGAACGGTATTACCGGTTCGGCTGTGCCAGATACAGAAAAAGTTGCGGCTTCGGTTAAACACATCAAAGCGCATACAGATTTGCCTGTTTGCGTCGGTTTTGGCGTCAAAACACCTGAACAGGCCCGCGCGATCAGCGCCACTGCTGACGGCGTTGTCGTCGGCTCGGCGATTGTCAATGCGGTTGCCGCAAATCTTGATGAAAACGGCAAAGTGACAGGTGATCCTGTTGCTGATGTTTCAAAACTGGTCGGCGAACTTTCTGCAAGTGTTCGCTCTGTCCGCCTTGAAGCTGCCCAATAAGTTACCCATAATAAGAACAAGAAAAATTACGGAAAAGTCACCATGAACTGGATTACAAATTACGTTCGTCCAAAAATCAACTCGATGCTTGGCCGTCGTGAAATGCCGGAAAACCTCTGGATCAAGGATCCGTCAACCGGTGAAATGGTGTTCCATAAGGATTTGGAAAGCAACCAGTGGGTTATCCCTGCTTCCGGCCATCATATGCGTATTCCGGGCAAAGATCGCCTGCGTTTCTTCTTTGATAATGGCGAATACACTACGCTGGAAACACCGAAAGTACCGGTTGATCCGCTGAAATTCCGCGATGAAAAGCGTTATACAGATCGTCTGAAAGACTATCGCAACCGCACCGGTCTTGAAGATGCGATTATCAATGCGGTTGGTACCATTGAAGGTTTGCCGATTGTCGCAACTGTTCAGGAGTTTTCCTTTATGGGTGGCTCGCTTGGTATGGCAGCGGGTGAATCCATCATCAAAGGCTTTGAAAAAGCCATTGAATTGAAACGCCCGTTGGTGCTCTTTGCCTCTTCCGGTGGCGCACGTATGCAGGAAGGTATCCTGTCTTTGATGCAGTTGCCACGCACCACTGTGCTGGTTGAAATGCTCAAAGAAGCAGGCCTTCCGTATATTGTTGTTCTCACCAATCCGACCACTGGTGGTGTGACCGCTTCTTATGCGATGTTGGGCGATATCCATATCGCAGAACCGGGTGCATTGATCGGCTTTGCAGGCCCGCGCGTGATCGAGCAGACCATCCGCGAAAAACTGCCTGAAGGTTTCCAGAGCGCAGAATATCTGATGGAGCACGGTATGGTGGACATGGTTGTGCCACGCACCGAGCTGAAAGAAACCATTGCCCGTCTTTTGAAAATGCTGATGAAGCAGCCAGCGACACAATCAACAGAGACAAAAGAAGTGGCAACCAAAACCGATCCTGCCGTTTAAGAAGTCATCATCATGAGCAAAGCTTCCGCTGCCATTGAGCGGTTGATGGAATTGCACCCAAAGGGATTCGATCTTTCACTGGATCGGATCCTCAAGCTTTTAGAGCGGCTGGGTAATCCTCACCTCAACTTACCGCCTGTTATTCACATTGCCGGCACGAATGGTAAGGGCTCCACGTCAGCTTTTGCACGTGCATTGCTGGAAGCATCGGGCTTAAGCGTGCATGTTCACACCTCGCCGCATCTGGTCAACTGGCACGAGCGTTATCGCTTGGGCGCACCAAATGGCGGCCAGTATGTTTCGGATGATGTATTGGCTGAGGCGATTGAACGTGTAGCTGTGGCCAATAATGGTGAATATATCACCGTTTTTGAGATTATGGCCGCTGTTGCTTTTGTGCTTTTCTCCGAACATCCGGCCGATGCCGTGGTGCTGGAAGTTGGCCTTGGCGGGCGCTTTGATGCCACCAATGTGGTGGTTGATCCGGCTGTTTCCGTCATCATGCCGATAGGCATTGATCACACCGCTTTCTTGGGCGATACAATTGAAGCGATTGCCGTTGAAAAAGCCGGTATCATGAAGCGTGGCTGTCCGGTGGTTATCGGTTTCCAGCCAAGTGTGGCAGCGCTTGATGTGCTGGTCGACAAAGCTGAACGCTTAAGATGTCCGGTGACGATTTACGGGCAGGATTTCATCGCATTTGAAGAACATGGCCGCATGATCTTTCAGGGTGAAGAAGGGCTCGTTGATCTGCCTTTGCCACGTTTGCCGGGGCGCCATCAGCTTTCCAATGCGGCAGCAGCCATTGAAGCTGTGCGTATGGCCGGTTTTGATTTGACCGATAAAGCGATTGAAAAAGCTATGCTGGTGGTGGAGTGGCCTGCACGTATGCAGCGCCTGACCCATGGCGCATTGGTTGATCTTGCGCCCAATGGTTCCGAGATCTGGTTGGATGGCGGCCATAATCCGGCGGCTGGTCTTGTTATTGCCGAAGCTTTTGCTGAGCTTGAAGACCGCGTCCCGCGTCCGCTTTATTTGATTACAGGCATGATCAATACCAAAGATCCGAAAGGCTTTTTTGAAGCCTTTGCAGGCATGGCACGACGCGTTTTCACTGTGCCGATTGCTTCCAGTGACGCCAGTATCAACAATGCCGATCTGGCACTGGCGGCGGAAGCCGCAGGCATTCCGGCAGAGCCTGTTCACTCTGTTGCCAATGCTTTGAAGCTGCTGCGTGATGCGAGCACCAATGATGAAGTGCCACCGCGTATTTTGATCGGAGGCTCGCTTTATCTGGCAGGAGATGTGCTGCATGAAAACGGCACCCCGCCAGTTTGATCTGTGCTTGTTTAAGATGATTGCATAAAAAAAGCGGCCTCGTGAGAAGCCGCTTTTTTAATCTTAAACATCAGCCGATTAAGCAGCTGAGTTTTTAATCCAGTCAGCCAGACGGCTTTTAGGTGCTGCACCAACCATATTGGCGGCAACTTCACCGTTTTTGAACATCAACAGTGTTGGGATTGAACGCACACCGAACTGCGCTGCGAGTTCCGGATTTTCGTCAATGTTGAGCTTGGCGATTTTAACCTGACCGGCCATTTCAGCAGCAATTTCGTCAAGTGCAGGTGCAATCATTTTGCAAGGGCCGCACCATTCAGCCCAGAAATCCACGACAACAGGGACATCTGCCTGCAAAACGTCGGACTGGAAGTTGCTGTTGTCAATTTTTACGGTTGCCATGGGGCGTTCCTTTTCGATTCTGTGTGGCACATTATGTGGTGTTTGATGCGTCTTGCGTCAAGCAGATATAGATTAATTCTCACATGTGTGAATGAATGTTACAGGTTAATTTCATTCATCTGCAATTTTCTCGGACTTGTGTTTTCCGAGTTTTTTGATGGCATTTTCCATCACCTCAACCGGCAGTTCAATCAAGATCGGTGCTTCGGTGAAAAGCACTGCGGCTTCAATTTTATGCTGCGGATAAAGCGGCTTCATCAACTCGCGGTAAAGCGCTAGCTGGGTGATATAGGCAGGTGGCACTTCTTCAAGCGTTAAAGCAGGCGGACGGTTGGTTTTATAATCAATGATACGCACGGTCGTATCAGTAACGCTCAACCGGTCGATAATGCCCGAAACAGCCTGTTCTTTGCCGTTTAAATCAAGCATGCCCATCACGGAAACTTCCGTTTTGGAATTGATGTCAAAAACATCAGCAAAGGCCGGATCATTGAGGATTGTCTCAATCGACTCCCAAGCCTTTTGACGGTTTTCCTCGCTCCAGTCTTTGCCTGCATGTTGTAAATATTGCTGCGCCACAGCGCCGCGTTCATCAACCGGCACATTGGGCAAATGCTGCAATAAAGCATGCATGATGGTGCCGCGTTGAAGCGCAAAAGCGGGGCTGGTGTTTATCGCTTCAAGAACGGGCGAATGATTGCCGAGTGGCGGCGCATCTTCCAATTCAATGAGTGCTGAGGCACCCGATGGTGTGAGCGGTCGCGGCATGCCCTTTTCAGGTGCCATACGGCTACGGAAAAGCTCCGGCAATGGCGGATAGTTATGCGGCTTGCTTTCTTCGGTCTCTTGAATGGTGATATTGCCAAGGGGTGTTTTTTGATAACGGCGCGCTGTGACACCTGCAACAGGATGCCCGAATGGCTCTGACAACGGGCTTAAAGCATCATCAACAAGCTTGTGCCATGTCTCATCAACTTCGCGCACACCACGATAGCCGCAGACGATCAAACGGTCTTCTGCGCGGGTCATACCGACATAGAGCAGGCGGCGATATTCTTCCTCAGAGCGGGTTTTAAGTTCTTCGCGCCGCTCAATCGTGGCAGCGGTTTCAAGCGATTGATTGGGTTGCCATAAATAGCCTTTGCCCTGAAACCCGTCCGGCTCATGCATGGGAATGGCCATCAGCTTGGGTGCCTGACTGCTCGTCCATGCGCTGTTGCCCGGATCGACCAAGAAAACAATGGCTGCTTCCAGCCCCTTGGAGGCATGCACAGTCATGATGCGCACTTCATCGCGACGTTGATCAAGTTCACGCTTGATCTCCGGCGTGGCGGCTTCCAGCGTCTCCAGAAAGGATTGTAAGCCCGGCAGTCCGGCACGCTCCGTTGCCAGCGCGTAATTTTGAAACTCGTCGATAATATCACCCGCTTCCGGCCCAAGACGTGCCAGCAGCAAACGGCGCGCACCGTCAGCACTTAAAATATGGGTGTAGAATTCATAGACCGGCATCGTGTCAGCCATGGAGCGCCAATGGCTTAGTTTTTTGTGAACAGCGGCCAGTTCTGCATCTTCGCGTGAGGCTTGATAGAGTTTTTCAAACAGGATCTGCCCTTTGGCGCGACCATAGGCAAGCGTGAATAACTTATCATCATCCCAGCCGAAAAGCGGACTTTTCAACAAGGCGGCCAGCGACAGATTATCAGCTGGTTGCAGCACAAAACGCCCGATGGCCATCAAATCCTGAATGGCGATATGAGAGGTGAGACGCAAACGGTCGGCACCGGCCACCGGCACCAGATTGTTTTTTAGTGCACGGGAAAGGGCCGGCATAAACTGGTCACGTTTACGCACCAGCACCATAATATCACGTGGTGCGATTTTTCGCCCCTTACCGGCAATAATCGCACCGCTATCAAGCCAGTGGCGGATGGTTAGAGCAATCTGGTCGGCAAGCCGGATGGCAGGCGCTGCCAGATGGTCGACAGGTGTGCGCCAATCATCGGGTTCTTCCACGACTTGAGGGCTGAGCATATCCCAGATTTCCACGTCCCCCGGTGCATCACTGCGGATAGCGGCGTGCAAAGTAGGGCCGGGCACCAGCCCAAGCCCGCGGAAAGCTTCAGGGCGGGAGAACACTTCATCAACAGCGCTCAACACATCTGGCGTCGAGCGGAAAGAGAAATTGAGGCTGACTTTTTCAAAAGTAAGCTCGGCACGTTCGGCTTGTTTTTTAACATCATTGCCCGAGGCTGCAAAATCCTCCGGCACTGCCCCTTGGAAAGAGTAGATCGACTGTTTTTCATCGCCCACCGCAAAAAGGGTACGCCGCACATCACGCTGGCCGAGGCCGGAGAAAAACTCATCCGACAGCATACGGATTACGCGCCATTGGTCAGGGCTGGTATCTTGCGCTTCATCGACAAGCACATGGTCTATGCCGCGATCAAGCTTATATTGCACCCATTGCCCCGCACCATCACGGGCAAGCAGTGCGACTGTGCGGGTGATGAGATCATCAAAATCCAGTAAACCGCGACGGCGTTTTAATAATTGGTAGCGCGACAAAAGCTCGTCGATAATCTGATAGGCGGCAAGATTGATCCGCACCAGACGCAATAGCTTGATCCGCTCCACCGCTTCATAAATGCGGGTTGAGGCATCGATGAAAAGATCATCAAAATTCGGCAGCAGTTTACGAACCGCGGCTGAGCCGACATAAGACGCAGCTTTCGGCATACCGTCGGTTTTTTTCAAAAAGGCTTCGGTGAGTACGGCTTGTTTGTCGCGTAATGATTCTACTTTGCCAAGCTGCTTCAATTGCAGGGCAAAATCCTGTGCGCGTGCCGCCCCTTTCGGAATGGAAAGAATGAGATCAAGAACATCTGTCTCAAACTCGATAACCAGCAACTGGTCGTTTAAAATGGTCGCTTCGGTCTCATGCGGCTCAAAGCGGAAAATACTGCGTAAAGCGCTTTCACGTTCTGATGCTACGCCAAGTTGGCGCAAAAATTCGTGTAATCCGTGGCGCTGGCGAATGGCTTCATCCAACAGGTTTTGCAGGCCAAACTCACCGGCTGTATCCAGCACTGTGGTGAAGGCTTCGGCCAAAGCTTCATTGCCGCCATTATGGGCCGTTTCCAGCAATTGGCGGCGCGCTTCGCCAACAAGTGCTGCTTGCATCAAATCGTCCAGCATTTCAAAATGGCCGGCAATATTGGCTTCCAGTGGAAACTGATGCAGAATAGCTTCACAAAAAGCGTGAATGGTCTGAATTTTCAAACCGCCCGGTGTTTCCAATGCCCGTGCAAACAGGCGGCGGGCGATATTCAAACGCATTTCAGAAGGAACTTGTCCTTCAAGCTTTTCCAGCACTTTTGCCAGTTGTGCATCATCCAGCATCGCCCAATCGGAAAGCCGCGAGAAGACGCGGTTTTGCATAACCGCCGCTGCCGCTTTGGTGTAGGTAAGGCAGAGAATTTTTGAAGGGTCGGTGCCCTCCAGCAACAAGCGAATAACGCGCTCGGTCAAAACATGGGTTTTGCCTGAACCGGCATTTGCCGAAACCCAGACACTGTCAAACGGATTGGCGGCCTTGCTTTGCGCCTGAATTGTTTCGGGTGGAATGTTCAATGGTGTTTTCATTCGCTTGCCCCTTCTCCACCATCTGCACCACCGGCAGACCATTCCAGTACGCGGGCGAGATGGTCATAATCACCAGTCAAATCCGTTTCACGGAACGGCAGAGCACGTGACAGATAGCCTTTATTCTCAGTTTTATAGTCGCTCAGCAATTCTTCGAGCCTGCGCCATGCTTCTTCGCCGATTTCCGGTGCGGATTTCTGACTTGGTTCCGGTCGGCTGATCTTCAAAATAGATTCCGGCACCACAGCACCGCTGGCTTTCAGGCGCAAATAAAGCAGATCAGAAGCTGGAATCGCGCCCACTTCCTCAAAGGCACCGCGCGCCTGAAGGGCAGCTTCGAGTGCCAGCTGTGGCGACAAAAGAATGTGGGCTTGCTTTAATGAAGGGGTTGAACCGGTTTTAAAATCGATGATCTCGGTAGTGCCGTCCTGCATCACATCCACACGGTCAGCGCGGCCTGAAAGCGTGATGCCGAGCGAGCCGATTTCACGTTTTTTCGAAGCGATTTCGGCGTGACGGATTTTCACATTATAGTTGCGCTCGCGCTCCCAGTTTAAAAATTCTGGCACCAAAGCTTCAAAACGCGGCCACCAAACGGCTTCAATCTCGATCGGCAGATCGGCATCGGCAAAAAACTGACGGCCAATTTCAATCAGGTTTTGATGCGAGTCTTCAGCCATCACATCGAAGCCGGATTGCGTGAAATGCCCGATAATATCATGAAATAGCGTGCCGCGCTCGGCAGGACCCGGATCACGGATGAGGGGATCAAGCGGGTTCAGTTTCAAGATTTTACGCGCATAAATCGCATATGGGTCGCGCCGCAATGTTTCGATATCGGTGACCGAAAAATGCGTCGGGCGGGCAGAAACCGGTGGTTTCGGCTCCGGTCGTTTGACGAAGGGAATATCGGCAGAGCGATCAATCTCGCGCGCCCAGTGCAGAAAACGCCCACCGCGCTGACGCATGGTGTCAGTCACTTCATTGCCAAGCACAGTTTGCAGGCGTTGCAACCAGCGAGACGGCACTGTCGGGGCATTGTCGGTGCGGTCAGCGCGCGACAACACCACATGATCCATGCCTAAAGCCATCTGGAAATCATGAGCGGCAAGGCCGGTGCGCCGCTCTGGCGGTTCCAGTGCGATGGCCGCTTTCATCGGGCGCGACATGAACGGATCATTGCGGGTTTTGGAAGGCCAGCTGCCTTCGTTCAAGCCGCCGATAATCACCGTATCAATGGTTTGCAGACGGGCTTCCAAGGCACCCCAAATAAACAGGCGTGGATTGCCGCCCGGTCGTGGCTTGACGGTTTCACCGGAAATTAAAGCTTCAAAAACCGCAGGCCATTCAATGGTTTCAAACTCCAGATCGGCTTCTGTGGCAATCAGATTACGCAACAGGGACGCAAATTGTTCGCCTGCCTCGCCGGAATAAAGCGCCCCGACATTTCCCTGCTCATCACGAGCGAGTGTTTCCAGTACCTCCACGCTTGCGCGCACAATGGCTGCCATATCAGTGTGCTGACCGGCACTTTTGGTGAAGTCTGCCAGTGGTTTAACCGCTTCTGACAGTTCTTCACATAAAACTCGCGCATTGGTGATCTGTTCTTCAACAGTCAGATCAATCCACAAAGGTTTGCGGTTAGCATTCAGCCCTTCGGTGAGTTTACCCTCGAAAAACTCCGGCAATTCGGCAATAGACGCGCGGCCCGTGCCGCCACGAAAGGCGATCAGTTCCAGTGCTTCTGCCGCTAAGCGGCGCTCGATGCGTGGTTTGCCAAGCTTTGTCAGCGGGTGTTTCAGCAATGCCAGCAATGCCACCGGATCGCCGGGATTAAAGATGGTTTCAATCACCAGTCGCATGAGGGTGACAGGTTCGGCATCGCGCAAAAAACGCCCGCCTGAATCATCGGCCTCAATGCCAAAGCGTGCCAGTTCTGCGGCCACACGGCGCGCCAGATTACGGTCGGCAGTGACAAGGGCTGCGGTTTTGTTTGGATCACTGATGGCTTCACGTAAAGCACAGGCAACGCTCAAAGCTTCCTCGCGCTCATTGGCGGCTTCAATCATATCGATTTGTTTTGTGGCGGCCAAGCGATGCTCAAGCGTCATATCCGGTTGGCTTAAAAGATCACGCCAATGTTCGGTGCTTTCTGCCGGACGCAGTGCTTCGGCGGCAATGCGCTCTAAGGTTCTTTTTTCAGGCGAATGATCAGGCAAATATTCAACCGCATCGCGGTTGGTGCTCATGCGGGTGAGCAATTGATAAAAACCATATTGCGGATGGCCGAATATAGACGGGTTTTGCTCAGGCCGACCTAAAATGTGCCAAGCCGCATCATCAAGGTCGCGGTCAAGGCCGGGCAGCACTAATGCGCCTTGTGGCAGCTTGGCGATTGTGGCGATCAGTTCGGCGGTGGCAGGAATGGAACCGGTGGTACCGGCAGCAATCACAGGGCCTTCCGGTGGAAAACGCGTTAAACGATCTGTTTCGATTTCAATCAGGCGATTGCGATAAGCAGCCGGATTGGAAAGTCCGCGCTCTTTCAACACTTCCGGCCAAATCGTGGTGACGATTTCCAGAAAACTCAATGTCACCCGCCACCAGTCAGCAAGTTCGTCAGGGGCGATGAGTTTCAGCTCTGCCCAATCGGCACTTTCGGTTTCCACCTGGTCCATCAGATTGGCCAGATCACGCGCCAGCCAGATGGCGTCGGCGGTGGTGGTCGGTACTGAAACATCTTCAACGCCAAAAAGCGCGCGTACATGTTCAGGCAGGCTCTCGCGCCAAGGTTTGATCAGGCGGGTGAGCAGAAGCAAGCGCTCGGCTTTGTTGATAGGCGGATTGAGTTGCAGAAATTCACGCGCATCCGCATCGAAAAACACCGCTTCTTCATCCACATCACCAAGGGCGCGGATGGTGGGCAGAATAGCCGAACGGGCATGGCTCTTTTCCACCAAAAGCGAGCGCAGACTGCGTGCGGCACGGCGTGTCGGCACATAGATGGTGGCTTTGGCCAATGCCAGCGGATCGCTTCGATCAGCCGGAAAACCTTTGATGATTTTACCTTGCAATAGGGCATCGACAAAGCTTGGCAGAAAGGGTGTGCCCGGAGGAGTAGAAAATATGTGCGGGTCTCTGTTGCTCATAATTTTCTTCCTTCTTTTTTATTTGAGGGCTTCGAGCGCCTTTTCTGCGTCTTCGATAGCATCTGGCGTTCCGACGGTCAGCCAATGGCCATGCATGGGCATAGCATATAAACGCTTAGTCGCAATGGCATGGTCAAAATAGCGGTTGAGTGAGGAGATACCAGTCTCTGCATCTTTAAAGATGCGTGGATGAATGATTGCTGCCCCTGCATAAATAACCGACTGCGGATCATCATGCTGACGGCGCAAAAGTTGGTTGTCGGGCGTCAGGGTAAAGTCGCCCTTGCCGTCATATCCGGTTGCCTGATCAAGACGTGCAACCATCAGCAAAATATCCATGCGGGTTTCATCAAAAGCTTCTGCCATTTGGTAAAGATTGGCAGGTTCGCCTTGTTGATCAACCCAGAATGTATCGGCATTGAGGATGTAAAAAGGCGCATCACCTAACATCGGCAAAGCATTGATAATGCCGCCTGCGGAATCAAGCAGTTCTGCGCGCTCATTCGAAATGCTGATCGCTAAATCATGGCGGTTTTGCAAATGCGCTTCCAAGATGTCGGCCAGATAATGCACATTGATCACTGCTTGCTCGACACCTGCTTGTGCTAGTGAATCCAAACCGTAATCAATCAATGTTTTACCGGCAACTCTGACCATTGGCTTCGGGATGGTGTCGGTGATCGGGCGCATTCTTTTACCCAAACCTGCCGCCAGAACCATCGCTTTTTTTGGATGGATCATGGTTTTTTCTCCGCTAACAGACCGTATTTTTCATACCATTCCGCCACTGGATTTAAAGATGGGTGGGTGAGGACGCGACGCAAATAATCCTGAATGCGGGGCAGATGCGCCAAATAATGTGGCTTGCCGTCACGTTCATCAAGACGCACAAAAATGCCAAGGATTTTGGAATTGCGCTGCGCACCCATAATTGCATAGGCGCTCAGAAAAGCAGTTTCATCAAAAGCTTTGGTTAAACCCTTACGGGTTTCGCAATAGGCGGCAATGATTTGCTGTTCAAGCTCTGCGGAAATTGTCACGCGAGCATCCAATGCAAGTGACGCCAGATCATAAGCGGCAGGGCCGTTCATGGCATCTTGGAAGTCGATCATGCCGATGCGGTCAATGCCGGTTTTATCTTCAAACCAGAACAGATTGGGCGAATGATAATCGCGTAAAAGCAGGCTTTTTTCTGCTGTGGCAAGATGCTCAAAAACTGCATCCCATGCATCATGATAGGATTGTTTTTGTGCTTCATCCGGTTGTTTGCCGGTGATGCGCGGCAGATACCAATTGCATAATAAATCCACCTCGATCATCATTGCATCACGATCAAATGGTGCGAATTGATAGTCGTCGCAACCCGTGACCGCAACGCTCAATGGCCAGTCGACTTGGTGAAAATGCGCCAAGAAGTGTGCAGCCTCCAAGTAACGCTCGGAAATGGGGTGACGGTCTGCATCAAGCACACCCTCAGTGCCTAAATGCTCCATCAGAATAAAGCCATTAGCCAAATCTTCAGCATAGATTTCCGGTACACAAAAACCTTGCGGCTTGATTAGCTTGGCAATAGCGGAAAACGGAACGCAGTTTTCAGCAATATGCGCGGTTTTGCGGTAAGTTTTGCCATTGGGCAATAAAGGTTCGCCGGTAATCTCGTGTGCATTCATCAAAATTTCGGTGCCGAAATCTGAAAACACTGTTTCATAAGCGCGGGGAGATGCATCGCCCAGCAAATAGCGGCGCTTGGCTGGCTGCTTGTTTAACAGGCGCTTATGCTCTTCTAAAAATGCGCGGATAGCACGGGAGCGGGTCAGGCGTTTGGCAGCATTTAGTTGTGCGGTAATGGTAACAAGGCGGCCTGATTCTCCATTATCAGGATGGCGCAATTCAATGGCAAAGGCATGCGTGCCCAACATGCCTTCGGCTTGTTCCGGCCATTCGACCAGCACAGCACCATCTTGCAAAAACTCGTCAAAACCCAGTTCATCCAGTTCATCACCACCAGACAAGCGGTAAAGATCGGCATGGGCGATAGGCAAGCGCAACTCATCATAGGCCTGCACGAGGGTGAAGGTCGGGCTTGGCACTTCGTAAGATTCATCATTGGCAATCGTGCGGATGAGCGCACGCGCCAGCGATGATTTTCCGGCACCCAAATCGCCGGATAATGTAACCAAGTCGCCGCGATTAAGCGCCAGTGCCAGATCTTCGCCCAGAGCAATGGTAGCCGCTTCATCGGCAAGGCTGATTTCAAAGATTTCTGATGCGGACATGATTTATTCGGCTGCGGCGCGGAAACTGCGCGCCTCAATCGGAAAACGACAGGTGACAGTGGTGCCGCTATTGCTGGCGGTTTGAATGTGAACGGCACCGCCATGAAGTTCAACAAAGCTTTTGACAATGGACAGGCCGAGACCAGCACCACGCTTGCGGCCACCATTATTGTGCGATTGGAAGCGCTGGAAAACACTGTCGAGCACTTCGCGCGGCATGCCCGGACCTTCATCCTGTACGCTGAAGATAATCTCGTCTTCTTCGCGCTCAACCATCAGGCGGATATCGCTGTCTTCCGGTGCATAATTGGCGGCATTGCTGAGCAGGTTGAAGAGAACCTGACGCAAACGATTGGCGTCGGCCCGGAAACGTTCCGCATCTTCGCCAATATGCACGGCAAGGCCGATATTATGTTCGCGCAGACGCTCGGCTACTCGCTCGGCGGCTTCATTGATAGCGCTACTTACATCTACATCGTCGATTTCCAGCTCCATGATACCGGCATCAACCGTTGCCAGATCGAGAATGTCGTTCACAATGGTGAGAAGCACCGAGGAAGACGAGCTGATATGGTCGAGATATTCATGCTGGCGCTCGTTGAGCGAGCCGAATGACGGGGTCTGCAATAGTTCGGTAAAACCGATAATATTGGTAAGCGGTGAACGCAGCTCATAAGAAACATGCTGCACGAAATCGTTCTTGATCTGGTCGGCAAATTCCAGCGCTTCGTTTTTGTCTTTCAACGCGCGCTCGACATGAACCGTATCGGTCACATCGATGAAGGTCAGCATAGTCTGGCCTTTTGGCAGCGGCACCAATGCATAAGACAAAACATTGCCGTCTGATAATTCGATCTGTCCGGCCTGACCATCGCGTACATCGGTAAAACCGGTGACAGCGGAAATGAAATCCTGCCAGATTGGGCTGCCGGCACGCTTTTCGGTCATGCGGGTGATGTCGGTGATATGCACCCCTTCCACCACCATGCCGGACGGCAATGACCACAAATTGGCAAAAGCCGGATTGGAAAGGCGGATGCGGCCATCGGCACCAAACACGGCAACGCCTTCAGCCAGATGGTCGAGCGTTTCACCCTGAACACGGATCAGCGTATTATAACGGCCTTCCAGTTCGAATTTCTCGGTCATATTTTCAAAGAACCAAGTCACGCCGCCTTTGGGATGCGGATTGGCAACAACGCGCATGATGCGGGTGTCGGGCAGATGCCACATATGTTCTTGCGGCTCGACCGATCGATAGGCGGAGAGCATGGAATCTTTCCAGCGTCGCCATTCCGGCTGTTCCGGCAATTTGCCGTCACTGCGCAAACGGTCAAACAGCAATGCATTGCTCGGGCGTGATTCCAAAAAGGCGGTATCAAGCGACCACAGGCTGCTAAATGCTTGATTGAAAAATTGCAGCTTCATTTCCGGATCGAAGATCGCTACAGCCGTGGAAAGCTGATCAAGCGTTTCGGCATGACTGCGTAATGTGCGCTGCAGCTCTTCGCGCACTTGTTCGATTTCGCTGATATTGGCGGCAAAACCGGCAGAACCTGCTTCGCCCGGTACTTCTATCACATCAAAAATATGGCGGTCACCGGCAATGACGGTCGGCAATTGATTGCGGAAACCGGATGGCCCCATCCGTTCGCGTTCCATCCGTTCGCGCGCTTGGGTGCCGAAAAGTTCGCGGCCTTCTTGTATAGCCTGAATACCGTCTGCCGCTTCAACTGCTTTGACATAGGCATCATTGACCCATTCAAGCCGGCCTTGATCATCTCTGATCCATACGGCCTGATCGAGCCGGTTCATCAGGCTGCGCAACAGATTGAGCGTCTCAAAAAGATGGTGGTTCTCGGTTTTCAAAACCGCACATTCTGCCTGCACCCCCTGCAAGTGGATGAAGCGGGCAATGGCCAAGCCACCGGAGGTGCGGCCATTGACATCAAGCAATGTGCCGTTGACAGTTTCCACCACCATATCAAAGGTAATGGCCTTTTCGCGTAAATCACGAATGGCATGCTCAAGCGCCATCACGGAATCTGCACGCAGCCAGCGGCCAAAGGCTAAAAACTGCGAACGATCAAGCGGTGCGCCGGTATCGTCCGGCAACAGACCGACAACTTCGGAATTGGCATTATAGCCATCCCAGATAATGATGCGCTGGTCTTTGAGATTGAGAAGCGCTTCATTGCGCTGGGCAATCATGCCAAGCTCGGCGCATTTGGCGCGCAGTGCTGCCGTTTCATTGACCATTTTGCTGCGGTCGCGGATCAGCCAGCCAGCGGTCAGAAGAGCAGCGCCCATTGCACCGGCAAAGGTGGCAAATTGCACCACATCCAAGGCGCTGACAGTGCCGAAAGGCAGTTCGATATGACCGGAAAACTGGCCGCTTTGGGCGTGACCAAGTGAGGTGAAAGAGAAAAGCGCGGTGGTGGAGAGTGCCAGTGAAAATGTTTTGTTTTTTAAAGTGCGCAACCATTGATATGCGTGTGCGCCGATACCTTTAACGCTTATAGCTGTAGGGCCTGTGCCGATGCAGGTTTTGGCCGGTAATGAACCGGAATCGCTTCGTAAGCTCTCAAATGAGCCAAGGCCTTGCATAGTTTCTGTTCTCCGCCGCGAGAAAACAACAAAACTCGGTGTGAGAAGCCGGATTTCATTGTCTGGAATTACATCAGAGCGTCGTGCGTCCTTTTGGGAAAAGCACGATGCCTAGTCTAACATTCAACATACAGCTTAGAAACCGGTACAAAAGGTTAAATTCAAAAGGCTCGGTATTCCTGACGGAATCCGGCGGCATTTGAAAATAAAGCTACAGTCGAATCAGTCCACAATACCCTTATGTGGAATCCCCGTGAAGCGTCTCAATGATAAAAAGAAAGGTCGGGCAAAAGATAAATTGCCCGACCTCAACATGTAGTATTATAGTTAATGAATTGTTAATATCTGTAGTGTTCTGACTTGTACGGGCCCTGTGGAGTGACACCGATATATTCGGCCTGCTCATCAGAAAGCACAGTCAGTTTCGCGCCCAGCTTGTCGAGGTGCAAACGTGCAACCTTTTCATCAAGGTGTTTCGGCAGCACATAGACCTGATTTTGGTAAGCCTCAGGACGTGTGTAAAGTTCGATCTGACCCAGCACCTGATTGGTGAAAGAAGCAGACATCACAAAACTTGGGTGACCGGTGGCATTACCGAGATTGAGCAGGCGGCCTTCCGAGAGAAGGATGATGCGCTTGCCATCGGGAAACTCAACCAGATCAACCTGTGGTTTCACATTGGTCCATTTCAGGTTCTTCAATGCAGCAACCTGAATTTCATTGTCGAAGTGGCCGATATTGCCGACAATGCACATGTCTTTCATCTGGCGCATGTGATCGAGCGTGATCACATCTTTGTTGCCGGTGGTGGTGATGACGATATCAGCGGTGGACGCTGCATCATCAAGGGTCACCACTTCAAAGCCGTCCATTGCAGCCTGCAATGCGCAGATCGGATCAACTTCGGTGACTTTAACGCGGGCGCCAGCACCCAGCAGCGACTGTGCGGAGCCTTTGCCCACATCACCATAACCGCAAACAACAGCCACTTTACCGGCCATCATCACGTCGGTGCCGCGACGGATACCGTCGACGAGCGATTCTTTACAGCCATATTTATTGTCGAATTTCGACTTGGTGACACTGTCATTGACGTTGATCGCAGGGAAAGGCAGCAGACCTTTTTTATGCAACTGATAAAGACGGTTCACACCGGTGGTGGTTTCTTCCGTCACGCCCTTGATGGCTGCGCGCTGCTTGGTGAAGAAGCCAGGGGTTGCTGCCATACGCTTTTTGATCTGGGCAAAGAAGTAGATTTCTTCTTCGCTTGATGGGTTGCTCAGCACATCTTCACCAGCTTCAGCACGGGCGCCAAGCAGGATATACATGGTGGCGTCACCGCCATCATCCAAAATCATGTTGGATGGTTCGCCATCAGTCCATTGGAAAATCTGATCGGTATAAGACCAGTATTCCTCCAAGGTTTCGCCTTTGATGGCGAAGACCGGAACACCGCTTGCAGCAATGGCAGCCGCTGCATGATCCTGTGTCGAGAAAATATTGCACGATGCCCAGCGCACTTCAGCGCCAAGGGCTGTCAGTGTTTCAATCAGCACGGCTGTCTGAATGGTCATGTGCAAAGAGCCGGAGATGCGCGCGCCTTTAAGTGGTTGTGACGGGCCGAATTCTTCACGTGCGGCCATCAGGCCCGGCATTTCGGTTTCCGCAATATCCATTTCCTTGCGGCCCCAATCGGCAAGGCCGAGATCCTTGACGACGTAATCTTGTTTGGCGGTCATCCTAAAGCTCCGATAGCTGTTGATGGGTAATAGATGTTGTCTGCCGCCATTGGAGTTTCCGATAAGATTTCATCGAAACGCGGCCATGGCAAAATGCTTTTCATATTCTTCAACTAACAGATCATGACCAAATTAACAATGGGATATAAAGAAATCTTTATGCGTATATGTTGGTGTTTTTATCTCTTTATGTTAACCGCGCACAAAAAATAATGGTTCTTTTTTCTTACGCATCTGATTGATCATTTTCATTGCTCTTAAACTTGGCTAATTATCGCTCTATCCATGTTGCAAATTATTGCTGGTCATCTGGCTGGTAATATATGCAGGTCATTGAAAAGGAATATGATGATGTCGGCTACACGCCTCGAACTTCTGGCTAAAAAATCAGATACCAGCCTGCCGGTCTGGTTTGTTTCAAAAAACAAAGTGGAAGAGGCGGGATTGAGCGCGAGTGCTGCGGCTTGGGCAGAGCGCCATGATTTTGATGGTTCGGCTGGCGCATTTCTGGTGGTTCCGAACGACAAAGGTGCCATTGCCGGTGCTTTGTTTGGCGTTGGAGAGCCTGATCGTGAAGGCCAGTCCCGTATGCTGGCGGGTAAATTGTCGGCGCTTTTACCGGCAGGTGACTGGCATATCGAAAATTTACAAAGTGATGCGAAACTTGCAGCACTTTCTTTCTTGATGGGCGGCTATCAGTTCAATCACTATCGCAAGGGTTCATCCAAAGGTGCCGTGCGCTTGGCATTGCCGGGAGGTGCCGATCTGGCCGAGATCAACCGCATTGCATCAGCGGTCACTTTGACCCGTGATCTTATCAATATACCGACCAATGATATGGGGCCGGAAGCGCTGGAACAGGCTTTGCGCAATTTAGGCGCAACACACGGCGCCAAGGTCAATGCGATTGTCGGCGATGCGTTGCTGGAGCATAATTTCCCGATGATCCATGCGGTCGGTCGTGCCGGTGCGCAGGCACCGCGTCTTCTTGATCTGACATGGGGCAATGAAACCGACCCGAAAGTGACCTTGGTTGGTAAGGGCGTTTGCTTTGATACCGGTGGTCTCGATATCAAAAGCCCTGCCGGTATGCTGTTGATGAAAAAAGACATGGGTGGTGCCGCCAATGTAATCGGTCTGGCCGCAATGATTATGGCTGCCAAATTACCGGTTCGTTTGCGTGTGCTTATTCCGGCGGTTGAAAATGCCATTGCCGGCAATGCTTTCCGTCCGGGTGATGTGCTCACCAGCCGTAAAGGTTTGACTGTTGAAATCGGCAATACCGATGCCGAAGGTCGTCTGGTTCTGGCTGATGCCTTGGCGCTGGCGGATGAAGAAAAGCCGGAATTGCTGATTGATATGGCAACTTTGACCGGTGCTGCCCGTGTGGCGCTTGGGCCTGATCTTCCGCCATTCTACACGCATGATGAAGAGCTTGCTGCTTCGGTTGCAAAATCTGCTTATCAGGTGGCGGATCCTGTCTGGCGCATGCCGCTTTGGGAGCCATATGAGAAGAAGCTTTCATCACGCATTGCCGACATGAACAATGTCACCACTGATGGTTTTGCCGGTTCCGTGACGGCGGCTTTGTTCTTGTCGCGCTTTGTTGAAAACAGCGCACAATGGGCGCATTTCGACATTTACGGCTGGACACCGGTTGAAAAGCCGGAAGCACCATTTGGTGGTGCTGCACAAGCTATCCGCACTATCTATCAGGTGCTGTTGGATCGTTTCGGCAAAGCTTGATTTGAAACTATCTTGGCGGGCTAATTAACTTTAGCCCGCTGATCTGCTTGCACAACCGGCAAAGACGCGCTTTTATGGGAACTATCCGTAACAAGAGCTATCTTAATGCCGGTTGAGCTGAAACCACTGCAATCGCTGACCTTGCTGAAAAACCTGGCACTGACGCAGGTTCGTGATGACATGCATGATCTGACGACAAGACAGCTGACGATTTTACTGACAATTTATCTCGATCCGCCGCCCCATACGGTGCGCGCACTTGCGCAGCATTTGGGTGTCAGCAAGCCGGTGATTACACGGGCGCTGGATACAATGGGGGCTTTAGAACTGGTATCGCGTCATCGCGATGAAAAAGACCGTCGCAATGTGCTGATCAAGCGGACAGTGACAGGTGCATTATATGTTGAAAGCCTTGGTGATCTGGTGATTAGAACCGCCAAAGAGCTGCCTTTATAAGTTTAAACTTTAAAAATTAAACAAGGTGGCCATAGCCTGAGGAATGAAGGCAAAAGATTCACTGCTGGCAGACACCACCAAAACAGCACTGATAATAGCAACAAATGTGAGTACGCCGATCAAGCAGAACTCCAGAACCGAAGCGCTTGAGCGGTTTTTTGCAAATCTGTTTAATAATCCAGGCATTATTGTAAATCCCGCCTTTATGCGAACCTGGTGACCAATCTATCGCTCCAAGATTTTAATGGTCTTAAAAAACAAGGTTAACAAATTCACTCATGCGTTTTTTGTTGAGCTTCAAGTCTTGAGATAGAGGGTGACCATAAGCATCTTCTGCGTTATGGCTTAAAATAAAGCTTTTTAATGATGAAGGTGATAAATGCCTGAATTGCCTGAGGTAGAGACGGTTCGCCGTGGTTTGCAACCCTTTATGGAAGGGGCAAAAATTGAAAAAGTGCAACAGAACCGGCCTGATTTACGTTTTCCTTTTCCTGAAAAACTGTCTGAAAAAATCACCGGAAAGCGTATTGAGGCACTGGGACGAAGGGCGAAATATCTGACCATTCATTTGGAGGATGATCAGACACTGATTTCGCATCTGGGCATGTCCGGTTCCTATCGTATTGAAAGTGATGCGGCTGAAACAGTGCCGGGGCAGTTCACCCATGAGCGCTCCAAGAAAAGCGTGCATGACCATCTGATATTCTCTTTATCGAATGATCAGGGGCGCAAAACCAATATTATTTATAATGATCCGCGCCGTTTCGGTTTCTTGGTGCTGGCACAAACCAGTCGTCTCGATCAGCATCCTTTTTTGGAAAAACTCGGACTTGAGCCGACAGGCAATTATCTGTCCGGTGAATGGCTGGATAAAGCCTTTGCAGGTAAAAAAGCACCTTTAAAGGCTGCATTATTGGATCAAAGCCTGATTGCAGGGCTTGGCAATATTTATGTTTGTGAAGCGATGTGGCGCACAGGGCTTTCGCCATTGCGCAGTGCCGGTTCTGTTACCACGCAAGGCGGCGCGGATATTGCTGTGGCGGACAGGCTTGCCACCAATATTCGAGAAGTGATTGCCGATGCGATTGCTGCTGGCGGTTCAAGCCTGCGCGATTACAGGCAAGCGGATGGCGAGCTTGGCTATTTCCAGCATTCCTTCTCGGTCTATGGTCGTGAAGGTGAGCCATGCCGCCGTGAAGGCTGTAAGGGTACGATTTCGCGCATCACACAAAGCGGACGCTCCACCTTTTGGTGCGAGAGTTGCCAGCATTGATGAGAGAAGATCAAGGTTAAAGAGGAGGAGATTGACCCGATGACATATCAGACCATCATCATCGAGACGCATGACAAGGTCGGGCTGGTGAAGCTGAACCGTCCCGAAGCGCTCAATGCTTTAAACAAGCAATTGCTGGAAGAGTTGCGCGATGCGCTGACAGCTTTTGAGGCTGACGATGCAATCGGTGTCATTGTGCTGACGGGCTCCGACAAAGCCTTTGCCGCTGGCGCTGATATTAAAGAAATGCAGCCGGTCAGTTTTGTCGATGCCTATATGAGCGATATGTTCGCCGGGAATCAGCATATGGATTATGTGCGCAAACCAGTGATTGCGGCAGTTGCAGGCTATGCGCTGGGTGGTGGCTGTGAACTGGCAATGATGTGCGATTTCATTATTGCCGCCGATAACGCCAAATTCGGTCAGCCGGAAATTACCCTTGGTATTATGCCGGGCATGGGCGGGTCGCAGCGTTTGACCCATTATGTCGGGAAGTCCAAGGCAATGGAAATGTGCCTGACCGGCCGTTTGATGGGTGCCGAGGAGGCAGAGCGCTGCGGCTTGGTTTCGCGTATTGTGCCTGTTGCCACTCTTCTTGAAGATGCCATGAAGACAGCGCACAAGATTGCAGGCTTTTCGCGCCTTTCCGTTTTGATGAACAAGGAGGCGGTCAACCGGGCTTATGAGGTCTCTCTCAATGAGGGCTTACGCTTTGAGCGGCGCCTTTTCCATTCGCTCTTTGCGCTGGAAGATCAGAAGGAAGGCATGGCGGCTTTCATTGATAAGCGCAAACCGGATTTCAAGAATCGCTAAATATAGCGGAATCAGACGGGCAGAGCTTGATGTGACACATGTTTTGCTTCTTTTATCAGATGCCGAAATTGAAATATTTTGAATGAAAACAAGAGTCTCAAGGGCTTTAAAGGCTATAAAACGGGTGTTTCCATGCGCTTATGGTCAGAATCTGCGTTGACGTTGATGGAAAGCTGATCTATAAGCGCCCCACGGTTCGGTGGCATATATGCCGCCCTTATAGTTTTGTGCACGGCGGTTATATTATACACCCGCTGGATAGCTGACAGTAAAAAGAGAGGCATTTATGGCCAACACTCCTTCGGCCAAGAAAGCGGTGCGCAAGATTGCTGCCCGCACTGAAGTCAACAAGTCACGTCGTTCACGCGTGCGTACTTTCATCCGTAAGGTTGAAGATGCGATCATCGCTGGTGACCAGACAGCAGCTCAGGCTGCTTTGCAGGCTGCTCAGCCAGAGCTGATGCGCGCTGCAACCAAAGGCGTTCTGCATAAGAACACCGCATCGCGTAAAGTGTCACGTTTGACCAAGCGCGTTCAGGGTCTTTCAGCTTAATCGTTGTCAGGTTTTGATATCAGTTTAAAAAAACCCGGCTGTTTCAGCCGGGTTTTTTGTTATCTGCCAATGGAATATGTTCAAGTTTTTCGCATGCGTAAATATGACTGGCCACATCTCGGACAATGAGAGTTAAAAGGACAGATGGTTAGCTTGCTATCAGTTCAAAGCGCACATCATTTGAGATGGCTTTGGCGCAGCTAAGATTAAGCTTACGCTCCCCTTGAGTACTCGCTCTTGAAAACTCGCTTCAGTGTAGCTGCATGAGGCTTCCAAACGATTCTTCATAAAACAAGAATTGGTTGAAACCACGCATCCTATCCTGCTGATATAGCTTAAATTTCCATTGGAATCGGTCTCGGCGCTTAAAAAATGAGCGTACGATTATTGCGTTAAAGGCACAAATATTCGTCAATAGTATCATATAGTTACAAGTTTAATCCACGCTTGTCCACAGGCTCCGGAGGGACTCGGAAGGGCTTGAGAGTCAAGCGAATAATTAATATTTTTTTTGCTGCAATTTTGGAGGTCAGAGTCGTGAATTTCAAAAAAATAAAACGCTTTGAATCCAATGGTCTTACGCGGTTTTTATCCGATTCTCCCTGTCAAGATGCTCTTTTGGGGCATCTTCAGCTCTCTCGAAAATGCAAATTCTGGGCTTGCTCTTTTGGCAAAATCTTCGCTAATGTTTAGGCATCAACGGGGCGGGCTTCTGACCCAGGTTTAAGCAAATAAATATGAAATGAATGCTTCAGGTTCACAATCTGTCGGTGGCTTTTTGTGACCTTCATTTGAGTTGGGATTATACGGTTTACCGTTCATTAACCGTGAACACTCTTCGCCGGTCTCCACCGGCAAAGAGCGGTTGTTGAAAATCTTAATTCGGGCAATCAGCATGGTTGAAGAAGGAAATGTGAGTCGGTGATGTAACAATTGCGGATTTCTAACCAGACCTGACAACAGGCTGTTTCTTTTAAAAAATAATGACAAGCGCCGGAAACGGCGCGCCGTAATGTGAAGGTAGATGAAGCGATGATAGTGACGGGCGACAAAGTGACGGCAGCGAAGAATAATAATACGCATGCGGATTGTGGCACTCAAACATCGACTTCTCAGAATAATAATCAACAGATGATTGCAACAATTAATGATAGCGAAGCCGCGTTTGAGCGTCTGACCTCCAAGCTTAAAGCCCGCGTCGGCAGCGAAATTTATTCCAGCTGGTTTGGCCGCCTGCAACTGGACGATTTATCCAAGAGCATTGTGCGTTTATCGGTACCGACCGCTTTTTTGCGTTCCTGGATCAATAACCATTACACCGAGCTTCTGACGCAGTTGTGGCAGGAAGAAAACCCGCAGATCCTCAAGGTTGAGATCGTGGTACGTGGCATGAGCCGTGTCGTCCGTCCGGCACCGGTCGCTGAAGTGGCTGTTGAGCCGCAACCGGTGGAAACCCGATCCCCAATGCGTGAAAAAATTGCTTTTCCTGTTGGCCAGCCAAGTAATGAAAAACGTGGTGCCGCTCTTGCGATGGAAACCCATTCGAGCGGCTCACAGGGCGCGGTTCTCGGTTCTCCGCTTGATCCACGTTACACATTCGACAGCTTTGTCGATGGCGCTTCCAACCGTGTGGCTTTGGCAGCCGCCCGCACTATCGCGGAGGCCGGCTCCAGTGCTGTTCGTTTCAATCCTTTGTTTATCCATGCGTCTGTAGGTCTTGGTAAAACACACCTTTTGCAGGCAATTGCTGCGGCGGCTTTTCAGCGCCCTGAAAAGCCGCGCGTGGTTTACCTGACCGCAGAATATTTCATGTGGCGTTTTGCAACCGCAATCCGTGACAATAACGCGCTTTCCTTCAAAGAACAGTTGCGCGATATCGATCTGCTCGTCATCGACGATATGCAGTTCCTGCAAGGTAAGTCGATCCAGCACGAGTTCTGCCATCTGCTCAACACTTTGCTTGATAGCGCCAAACAGGTTGTGGTTGCCGCTGACCGCCCTCCGTCAGAACTGGAATCGCTTGATGTGCGCGTTCGCTCCCGTTTGCAGGGCGGTGTGGCATTGGAAGTGGCAGCACCGGATTATGAAATGCGCTTTGAGATGCTCAAGCGCCGTCTGGTTGCCGCACAGGTTGAAGATTACACACTCAATATTTCGGAAGAAATTTTGAGCCATGTGGCCCGCACTGTGACCGGTTCAGGCCGTGAGCTTGAAGGCGCGTTCAACCAGCTGTTGTTCCGTCAGTCTTTCGAGCCAGATTTGTCCATCGACCGGGTTGACGAGCTTCTCGGCCATCTGACACGCGCCGGTGAGCCAAAGCGTATCCGCATTGAAGAAATTCAGCGCATCGTCGCGCGTCACTATAATGTCTCGAAGCAGGATTTGCTTTCCAGCCGTCGTACCCGCATCATCGTCAAGCCACGTCAGGTTGCGATGTATCTGGCGAAAATGCTCACCCCGCGTTCCCTGCCGGAAATAGGCCGTCGATTTGGCGGACGTGACCACACAACCGTTTTGCATGCGGTACGCAAGATCGAAGATCTGGCCGGTGCCGATACCAAATTGGCGCAGGAACTGGAGCTGTTGAAGCGCCTGATCAACGATCAGGCTGCATAACGCAGCTTAAAAAGCACAAGTTATCAACATAAAGCCCGCATATCCACGGTTGATGTGGTTGTGTGGGCTTGCTTTTTTGGTTAGTTTTCTGCCACTTTACTATCCCTTGGGGCGGTCATTCGCCCAGCCAGTCGCGCAAGGCTTGCGCTTCGTATCAAACGATGGGCGGCGTCTTGTGTGACCAGAAGTCAGCGAGTTCGTTTATCATGCGTGTTACTCTGGAACGTTCCAATCTTCTGAAATCTCTCAACCATGTTCATCGTGTTGTGGAGCGCCGTAACACGATTCCTATTTTGTCCAACGTGTTGCTACAGGCCGAAGGCGGAAGCCTTGCGATGAAAGCAACTGATCTGGATCTTGAGATTAATGAAGCAACCGCAGCAATGGCTGAAGAAGCCGGTGCTACGACTGTCCCTGCCCATCTGCTTTACGACATTGTGCGTAAATTGCCTGATGGTGCCGAGGTTCAGCTTGCAACCAATCCTGACGGTAATTCCGTTTCGGTTATTTCAGGCCGATCGTCTTTCCGTTTGCAATGCCTGCCGCAGTCCGATTTTCCGGAACTGACAGCGGGAAGCTTTACCCATAGCTTTGTCATGAAGGCTTTGGATTTCAAACGCTTGATTGATCGCACCCAGTTTGCGATTTCGACGGAAGAAACCCGTTATTACCTCAATGGTATTTACCTGCATGCGATTGAAAGCGAAGGTCAGCTGAAATTGCGTGCGGTTGCCACCGACGGTCACCGTCTGGCACGGGCTGAACTGGAAGCACCAAGCGGTGCAGAAGGTATGCCCGGCATAATTATCCCGCGCAAAACCGTTGCTGAATTGCAGAAACTGGTGGATGTGCCTGATGCGGATGTCACCATTGAATTGTCGGATGCAAAAATCCGCTTTACCATTGGGTCGATCGTCCTCACCTCCAAGCTCATTGACGGTACTTTCCCTGATTATCAGCGTGTGATTCCATCTGGCAACGACAAGAAACTGGTGATCGACCGTCAGAATTTCGCGTCATCAGTTGATCGTGTTTCGACGATTTCGAGTGAACGCGGTCGTGCCGTTAAACTGTCGATCAGTGATGGTCAGCTGACACTGACAGTCAATAATCCTGATTCCGGCAGCGCAACAGACGAATTGGCCGCCGATTATGATGCGGATCCGATTGATATCGGTTTCAACTCGAAGTATCTGCTCGACATTACCAGCCAGCTTTCCGGCTCTGAAGCGGTCTTCATGCTGGCTGATGCAGGCTCTCCGACAGTGGTACTTGATACCGGTGACGAAGATGTCTTGTATGTGCTGATGCCGATGCGCGTATAGTTGATGATGTGAGCACGTCGGGTGATCATAAAAGCCGTCTGGATCGGGTTTCGGTCCGGCGGCTTAAACTTAATAATTTTCGCAATTACGATGTGCTGCACCTGCCTTTAGGGGCAGGTCATGTGGTGCTGACGGGCGATAACGGCTCGGGCAAAACCAATCTACTCGAAGCTGTTTCTTTTCTTTCGCCTGGTCGGGGCTTGCGCCGTGCCGCTTATGGTGATGTGGCGCGCCATGATGCTGCCGATGGTTTTGCCATTCATGCGACATTGGAAAATGATTTTTATGGCGAGGCTGAAATCGGCACCGGCACTGCCGGCAATAATGCCGGTGAAGCAGGGCGGCGGGTGCGCATCAACGGTTCCACTACTGCCGCCGATGAATTGTTGAATTATGCCCGTATCCTCTGGCTGACACCGTCGCAAGACGGGCTCTTTACCGGTGGCTCGGGTGATCGCCGCCGTTTTCTTGATCGCATGGTGCTGGCCATTGATACCGGCCACGGCAAGCGTGTGGTGGATTATGAAAAATCCATGCGCAGCCGCAATCGTTTGCTGAGTGACGGCGTCAGTGATCCGCAATGGCTGGATGCGATTGAGAACCAGATGGCGGAACTTGCCATTGCCATTGCTGCGGCACGCGCCGAAATGATGCGGCTGATTAAAACCATGATCGAGCATATGCCGGATGACAGTCCGTTTCCGAAAGCCGATTGCTTTCTGGATGGTACACTGGAGCAGCGCATCGGACTTGAGGCCGCACTTGATCTGGAAGAAGATTTTCGCCGTAATCTGCATGACGGGCGTATGCGTGACAGAGCCAGCGGGCGCACACTTGACGGGCCGCATCGCACCGAACTGATCGTGCATCATCGGCCGAAACAAATGCCGGCCGCTTTGTGCTCGACAGGCGAGCAGAAAGCATTGCTGATCGGGTTGGTTTTAGCTCACGCACGTTTGACCGGTGAACTATCACGGATGGCGCCGATCTTGCTTTTGGATGAAATAGCCGCGCATCTTGATACAGGGCGCCGTGCAGCGCTGTTTGATATTCTGGACGATCTGGGTTGTCAGGCATTTATGACGGGTACTGACAGAGCTTTATTTGAAAGTCTGCATGGCGATGCGCAATTCTTTCAGGTATCGTCCGGAGTATTGACCCCTTCTTATAGCTGAGGCAAGCATTTTGAGCACTTCCCCTTTTTCCGAATTGGAACTGGAGCGTTATGCGCGCCATATCATCATGCGGGAAATTGGCGGCGCAGGGCAGCAAAAGCTCAAAAAAGCCCGTGTTTTGGTGGTGGGCGCAGGCGGGCTTGGATCGCCGATCTTACAATATCTGGCAGCTGCAGGTGTCGGTACGCTTGGGATTGTTGATGATGACCATGTGTCGCTTTCCAATTTGCAGCGCCAGATCATTCATGACACAGCCGCTATTGGTCAGCCGAAGGTGCAAAGCGCTGAACAAGCGATTGCTCGGCAAAATCCGCATGTCGGCATTGAAGCCCATTGTCTGCGTTTAACTCATGACAATGCGCGCGCATTGATCGAAAATTACGACATTGTCGTTGATGGCTGCGATAATGCCGAAACGCGCTATATGCTGGCGGATACATGCGAAGCCGTAAAGCGCCCGCTTGTATCCGGTGCGATCGGGCGTTTTGACGGCAATGTCACCGTGCTGAAACCATATGAAAAAGATGAGTCAGACAGGCTCAATCCGCGCTATCGGGATTTGTTTCCGGTGCCGCCTGCGGCTGGCTCTGTGCCAGCTTGTGCGGAGGCTGGCGTGTTGGGTGTTTTGCCTGGCATTATCGGCTCATTGCAGGCAATGGAAGTGATTAAACTCATTACCGGTATCGGCGAGCCGCTTGTCGGCAGGCTGTTGCTTTATGATGCTTTAACCTGCCGTTTTGAAACCATTCGCTATAAGCGCAAGCTTTAATATTGCCCTAATATTGATTAGTGCGGTCAACGAGGTTTTGCAAAGGCTCTCCGCGCTCAAAAGCTTCAATCTGCTGGATGATTGCCGGCACCAATGCACTTGCCGAAGAGGCTGCTGCCGCATGCGGGGTGATGGTCACCTTCGGATGCGTCCAAAGCGGACTGTCAGCAGGCAATGGTTCTTGCTGGAAGACATCGAGGGTCACAGCGGACAACATGCCGCGATCAAGGGCTGCCAGAATATCAGCTTCATTTTGTGAGCCACCGCGTCCGGCATTGATGAGGATGGGGGCGCCGAGCGGCCCTTCCTCTTTCATTTGCGCAAACATCGACATCGACAAAAGCCCTTTAGTGTCCGGTGTCAGCGGCAAAAGAGACACGAAAATATCAGCGGTTTTTAAAAACGCTTTAAAGCCGTCTGCCCCGTGATAGGTAGTGACGCCGTCAAGCTTGCGCTCGCGGCGGCTCCAGCCGGTGACGTTGAAACCGATATTCATCAGTTTTTCTGCAGCATCGCTTCCCAAAACACCAAGCCCCAAAATACCGACCGTCACTTCATTGGCTGCTGGCTGGCGGCGGTCTTCATGCCAGAGTTTTTCTTTCTGCTGCTGGCGATAACGTCCGCCCAAACGATGATGGTCAAGCACCTGCCACACCACATATTCGGTCATACGCATGGTTAGATCAGGCGAGATGACACGCACAATCGGCACATCCGGTATAAACGGATCATGGAAAACATGATCGACACCGGCACCAAGCGAGATGATCAGCTTCAGATTGGGCAGGTTTTTCAATGAACCGGGCTGTTGTTTCCAAACGGCTGCATAATGCACATCCTCGCGGTTGAAATCACCATCCGGCAAAACGGTTTCCCGTCCCTTTGCTTTGGCAGCAAAGTTTTCTATCCAGATGGCCGGATCCCAGCCAGAGGTTGCCAACAGGATTTTACCCGATTTTGCGTCTTTCTTGCTCATTGATTTATTCCCCCCTTATCAGCTGTTTCCATATGGAAAGCAGCAGCCATCAGTGCTTTGGTATAATCCGTTTCCGGTTCAGAGAAGACTTTCTCTGACGGGCCGTATTCGACTGCCTGACCATTGCGCATCACCAGCACATCATTGGCCAGTGCCCGCACGACTTTAAGATCATGACTGATGAAAAGATAAGCCAGATTATGCTTGGCTTGCAAATCGCGCAGCAAATCCACCACCTGCGCCTGAACGCTCATGTCGAGCGCTGAGGTCGGCTCATCCAGCATGACGAATTTAGGATTGAGAACCATCGCGCGTGCTATGGCGATGCGCTGGCGCTGACCGCCGGAAAATTCATGCGGATAACGGAAGCGCACTTCTGCATCGAGTTTCACTTCGCGCAAGGCTTCCACCACCCGCTCATCGCGCTGATCATGGTCAAGTTTCGGTTCATGTACCAGCAAACCTTCAGAGATGATTTCACCCACCGGCATACGCGGGCTGAGTGATCCAAACGGATCTTGAAACACAATCTGCATTTCACGACGCAATGGCCGCATATCGGCAAAGCTGTATTTGTTGATTTCACGACCATCAAAACGGATATCGCCTTGGGATGAAATCATACGGGAAAGCGCCAGCCCCAAAGTGGTTTTACCTGAGCCTGATTCTCCAACTACGCCCAGCGTTTGACCAGCGCGCAACTCCATATTGATGCCGTTGACCGCTTTGACATGGCCAACCGTCTTGCGCATGAAGCCTTTTTTGATCGGGAACCAAACCTTGATGTCATGTCCTTGCATGACAACAGGTGCGGTTTTGTTAGAGCGTGGCGGCATGCCTTTTGGTTCGGCAGCCAGCAGATGTTTGGTATATTCATGCTGCGGATTGGCAAAAATTTCAGCGGTTGGCCCGCTTTCGACAATCTTGCCCTTGGTCATCACACAGACACGATCGGCAATTTTGCGCACAATGCCCAAATCATGGGTGATGAACAACAGCGACATGCCTTGTGATTTTTTCAAATCGGCCAGCAATTGCAAAATCTGCGCCTGAACGGTGACATCCAGCGCCGTGGTTGGTTCATCGGCAATCAGCAGCTTTGGCTTATTGGCAAGCGCCATGGCAATCATGATGCGCTGACGCTGACCACCGGAGAGCTGATGCGGATAAGATTGCAGACGTTTTTCCGGTTCGCGGATACCCACTTCATGCAAGAGTTCCAGCGTGCGGGCACGTGCTGCCTTATCGCTCATGCCCTGATGCATTTTCAGGATTTCGCTGATCTGTTTTTCAATCACATGCAACGGATTGAGTGAGGTCATCGGTTCCTGAAAAATCATGGTAATGTCGTTACCACGCACTTTTCGCAATTCCGCTTCCGGTAAGCTTAAAAGGTCTTTGCCTTCAAACAGAATTTTACCACTTGGGTGGCTGGCCGGCGGATAGGGCAGGAGCTTCAGCACGGATAAAGCGGATACGGATTTACCGGAACCCGATTCACCAACCAGTGCAACGGTTTCGCCTTTGTCGATCTTGAATGAAATATGATCGACAGCAGTGCTGGTACGGCCATCCTGATGAAAGGCAACCGAGAGGTCTTCAACGGAGAGTAATGGTTGTTGATGGCTCATTGAAACGACTTTCGCGGGTCAAAAGCATCGCGTGTGGCTTCACCAATAAAGATCAGCAGCGACAGCATGACAGAGATGACGGCAAAGCCGGTGATACCAAGCCACGGGGCTTGCAGATTGTTTTTACCCTGGGCCAGCAATTCACCCAACGAGGCAGAACCCGGTGGCAGGCCGAAGCCTAAGAAATCGAGCGAGGTGAGGGTGGTGATCGAGCCGTTTAAAATAAATGGCAGGAAGGTGAGTGTTGCCACCATCGCATTGGGAAGTAAGTGCCGCCACATAATGGTGAGGTTGGAAACACCCAATGCGCGGGCCGCATTGACATATTCAAAATTACGCGCGCGCAAGAATTCGGCACGCACCACGCCGACAAAGGCCACCCATGAGAATAAAAGCATGATTCCAAGCAGCACCCAGAATCCGGGCGGCAGGATCGCGGCAATAATCAACAGCAGGTAAAGCACCGGAATGGATGACCAGATTTCGATGAAACGCTGGAACAGCAAATCCACCCAGCCACCAAAATAACCCTGCACAGCGCCAGCCGCCACGCCGATAACGGCGGATGCAGCTGTGAGCACAAGGCCGAAGAGCACTGAAATGCGGAAGCCGTAAAGGGCACGGGCAAACACGTCACGTGCCTGATCGTCGGTGCCCAGCAGGTTCATATTGCCGAAGATACAGTTCGGGTCATCAACGCCGAGCGGATAATGCTGGCAACGTTCTTGCTTGCTGTAAAGCCAAAAGGGTTTGGAAGGAGCAGCCTGTGGAATGGCGTCATTGACCGTGCGGTATGAATAGCGAACCGGCGGCCATAAAGCCCAGCCATTGCTGTTGATTTCGTCCTGAATGACTGGATCACGATAATCGGTGACTGCATAAAAACCGCCGAATTTTTCTTCCGGATAGTTGATCAGGACAGGAACTAACAACTCACCTTTGTATGACACCAGAATAGGGCGGTCATTGGCGATGAGTTCCGAGCAAAGGGCTGCAATCAATAGGAAGGAAAAAATCCATAAGGAATACCAGCCACGGCGATGTGCCTTAAAATTGCGCCAGCGTCTTTGGTTGAGCGGCGACAAAAAAGGGCGTTTGACTTTCGGTTGCGTATTCACGGATATTGCGTCGCTCATCACACGTCCCTCCGCTCGAAATCAATACGCGGATCAATCCACGTATAGGTCAGATCGGAGAGAAGGCTGACAAACAGGCCGACGAGCGAGAAAATGAAAAGCGTTGCAAAAACCACAGGATAATCACGGTTGAGAATGGACTGGTAACCAAGCAGACCAAGCCCGTCGAGCGAGAAGATCGTTTCGATCAGCAAGGAGCCCGTGAAAAAAGCCGAGATAAAGGCGCCCGGAAAACCGGCGATGACAATCAGCATCGCATTGCGGAAAACATGGCCGTAAAGCACCTGACGCTCATTCAAGCCTTTTGCGCGTGCTGTTGTTACATATTGCTTGCGGATTTCTTCGAGAAAGGAGTTTTTGGTCAGCAAAGTCGTGGTGGCAAAAGCCGAGAGTACAAGCGCTGTTACCGGCAAAGCCATATGCCAGAGATAATCAGCGATTTTGCCGAAAAGACTGAGCTGGTCAAAATTATCGGAAGTGATGCCACGCAGCGGAAAGAGGTCGAAGAACGAGCCACCGGCAAAAAGCACCACCAGTAAAATCGCAAACAGAAAACTTGGAACCGCATAAGCGACAATCACCACAGCACTCGTCCAGGTGTCAAAACGGGAGCCGTCTTTCAGCGCTTTGCGGATGCCGAGCGGAATGGAAATGGAATAAGACAAAAAAGTTAGCCACAGCCCCAATGAGATGGAAACCGGCATTTTCTCTTTGATCAGATCCAGCACGCTGATATCGCGGAAATAGCTGGTGCCGAAATCAAAGCGCATATAGTTCCACAGCATCTGGCCAAAGCGTTCCAATGGCGGTTTGTCAAAGCCGAACTGCTTTTCGAGACTTGCAATAAATTCCGGATCAAGGCCTTGGGCACCGCGATATTTGGAGCCGGACGGGCTTTCAAAACTATTGCCTTGGTTCATGTCGCCGCCACCGCCGGAAAGACGGTCTAATGCATCGCCACCTTGTCCGGATAATTGTGCAATCACCCGCTCCACCGGTCCGCCCGGCGCAAATTGCACCACGGCGAAGGAAATTGCCATAATCCCCAGCATGGTCGGGATCATCAGCAATAAGCGGCGTAAAATATAGGCACCCATTTATTCGCCTTAACTGTTAGTTGACGTCGCGGTGAAAAAAACTTTCACCGCGCATCGTATCTCGTCTTCATTTTTCTTTTATGCGCTTATGGCCAAAAGGAAATCAACTCATTGGCTTATCTTAAGCCTTATTCGTTTCCTTTTGGTTGTTAAGGTCTTTAATTGTTTTTTTGTGGCAAAATCCACCATGAGAAGGGATCAATACCTGCATAGTCAGGTTGTTTATCGGGCATGCCGAATTTGTTCCAATGGGCGATATTGATGGTTTCGGAATACCATTGCGGAATAACATAATAGTTCCACAACAAAACACGGTCGAGCGCATGGGTTGCGGCCACCAGCTCGTCACGGTCTTTGGCATAAATGACAAAATCAATGAGTTTGTCGATTGCCGGATTTTTTATACCGGCATAATTGCGGCTGCCTTTAAAATCAGCGGCTTTTGAACCCCAGAAGTCGCGTTGTTCATTGCCTGGTGAATAAGATTGCGCAATGATGGTGGACATCACATCATAGTCAAAATCATTGACGCGTGCCTGATATTGGGCGGCATCAACAATACGGATTGAGGCATCAATACCGACGCGGCGCAGATTGCTGATATATGGATTGAAGATGCGCTCATCGGTCTGATCTTTACCTAAAAACTCAATGCTGAAGGTTTGACCGGCAGCATTTTTCAACTTGCCGTCTTTAGGCGTCCAACCGGCTTCTGCAAAGAGGCGCATCGCTTCACGCAAATTATTACGGGTTGCTTGTGGCGTATCAAAAACAGGTAGCTTGAATTCTTCTGTGAAAACTTCTGCCGGAATTTCTTCACGCACGGTTTCCAGAATTTTTTTCTCCCGACCATCCGGCAGGCCAGATGAGGCCAAATCTATACCGGCAAAATAGCTGTTGATCCGCTTATATTGGTTATAAAACAGCATGCGGTTGGCAGATTCAAAATCAAACAGCAATGTCAGTGCTTCGCGCACTTTGATATTGCTGAATTTCTCTTTGCGGTTGTTGAGGAAATAGCCCTGCATGCGACCGAAAGAGTGAATTTCGAAGCTTTTTTTTACCACATCGCCGCGTTCAAAGGCCGGAAAATTATACTGCTCTGCCCAGCGCTGCGCTCTGTTTTCAAGGCGGTAATCATAAATGCCGCCTTTTTTGAAAGCTTCCCAAGTGGCATCTTCGCTGAGGAAATATTCGTATTTGATATGGTCAAAATTATTGCGACCAACATTGACGGGCAAATCTTTGCCCCAATAATCATCAACACGCGACCAGATAATGGTTTTACCCGGAACCGTAGTTTCTATTTTATAAGCACTTGAACCTAATGGTTTTTCCAATGTCGGGCGGGTAATGTCACGCTGTTTGCCTGTTGAATCTTTGCCCTTCCACCAATGTTTGGGCAAGACGGCCAATTGACCTAAAATTTGCGGTAGTTCGCGATTGTTTTTCTGTGAAAAGGTGAACTTCACCTCATGGTCGCCGGTTTTTTCAGCGCTCGTCACATCTGCATAATATTTATTATACATAGGCGATTGTTTTTTCAAAACGTCAAAAGACCAGATCACGTCCTCGACGGTGATCGGTTCGCCATCGTGCCAGCGGGCTTTTTCATTGAGTTTGAATTTTACCCATGAAAAATCATCGGGGTATTGGGTGGCTTCGGCAATCAGCGGATACATTGTTGACCCCTGATCAAGGGCATCACTCATCAATGTATCATATAATAAACCGCCGCCAAATTCGACAAGACCGGCAGCAGGAACTCCTTGCACCACATAAGGGTTGAGACTGTCATAACTGCCGACGCCCACTTGATTGAGCGTGCCGCCTTTGGGCGCATCGGGATTGACATAATCATAGCGGGTGAAATTCTCATCATGAGAGGCATCACCGGTCAGGCTGGTTGCCGTGCGCCACTGCGGCTCATCTGCATATGAGAGTGCGATTGTTCCTGCCAATACCGATATAATGGTAGCACCGATCCCCAATAGCCGCATTAAAACGCCTCCATCAATATTGTACCCTATCACTAGGGAACAACTTATTGAATTTTGTGGAGGAATAAAGGTGTTGGTTGCAAAAACTATGAGTAAATAAAAAAGCCGGATCAAATGATCCGGCTTTTAAGTCGAATGTACAGATTTTAGTTGGCCGGAGCCGGTGCGGGCGCTTCTTCAGCTGGTGCAGTTTCTTCCTTAGCCGGTTCTTCTGCGGCTGGCGTTTCCTGTGCCGGTGCTTCTGTTGGCGCAGCTTCAGCTGGTTTGTCTTCTGCCGGAGCTTCCGCAGGTGCAGCATCAACACTTGGCATCGGCACCGGATTGTCGGCAAGAGTGGCAAGGAAAGCGATCAGATCAGCGCGTTCATTGTCTTTCTTGTCGCCGGCAAAGCCCATGCTTGTGCCTTTGATGAAGCCTTTTGGTGAGGTCAGGAACTGATTGAGGTGATCAAAATCCCATTTGTTGCCACCTGCCCCAAATTCTTTCATCGCAGCCGAATAGCCGAAGCCATCAACAGAAGCGGCCGGACGGTCTACGATATCATAAAGGTTAGGACCAACCTTGTTGGCACCGCCTTTTTCGTTGGTGTGACAGGCTGCGCAACGTTTAAAGACATTCTGGCCGCGTGCTGGATCAGCTGATTGCAAGAGTGTTGCGATCGAAACTTCTTCTTTGGCAGGCGCTCCACCACCGGCAGCCGGCGCATCTCCTTCAGCAACTTCAATCACGAAACCTTCTTTTTCAGGTACTGGCGAATGAAACAGCGAATCAGACAGAAGGCTTATTGTCATGACGATAAAGACAGTGCCCAACAGGGCCATGAAAAACATATTAGCTCGGCTAGATTGCATCGGTGGTCAGCGCTCCTCTACCATGACGCTTTCCAAAGCCGGTTTGATAGACCTCATTTGGAAGGCAAACATCGTTATAAAATCCCCGCATTGGGCGGGAAACTAGGGCTTTTACTTCTTTCTTGCAACACTTATAAGGGGTGCAACACCCGTGACGTTTTGACACTTTATCAGTAATGTCCGGCAATCCTGTCTGTTCTGTTCAATTTCTAACGTAAGTTGAAGACCATGAAAACCTTGACGATAATTCCTGCAAGAATGGGTTCCACCCGTTTGCCCGGCAAGCCTTTGGCCGATATTTGCGGCAAGCCGATGATCGTGCATGTGGCCGAGCGGGCCCATGCGGCAAAGCTTGGGCGCACTGTTGTTGCAACCGATAGTCCGGAGGTTTTACAGGCCGTTCAGGCGCATGGACTGGAAGCTGTGATGACACGCAGCGATCACGAATCGGGTTCTGACCGTATTTATGAAGCGCTTCAAACGCTTGATCCTGATGGTTTGGTGGAGGCGGTCATCAATGTGCAGGGTGATTTGCCAACCATTGAAGCTGAGCTGATTATCAAGGCTTTGGCACCACTGCATGATGCTGCTGTCGATATCGCCACTTTGGGCGTTGAAATTACTGAAGAATCAGAAAAAACCAATCCGAATGTCGTGAAGATTGTCGGCTCTCCGCTGGCACAAGAGAATCGTTTGCGCGCATTATATTTCACCCGTGCGACAGCACCGTGGGGTGAAGGCCCGCTTTATCACCACATCGGACTTTATGCTTACAAGCGCGCCGCTTTGGAGCGCTTTGTCTCTTTGGGGCGTTCCTATTTAGAACAAAGGGAAAGCCTTGAACAATTGCGTGCACTGGAAAATGGTATGCGCATTGATGTCGAACTGGTCAGCGGCCAACCTTTAGGCGTTGATACTCCGGCAGACCTCGACCGCGCCCGCGAAATCATCGCACATGATCAGTTTTCAAAGCAATCAAAAGCTTAGTACAACTTTAAAACATTCACAAATTGATTGCTTAGGGGCATTTAATTTCAATTGTAGAAAGCATTCCAAATGACACAGACGGCTGTGAAAACGAATCGTATTTCATTTCAGGGGGAAGCAGGCGCTAATTCTGATACCGCCTGCCGTAATATGTTTGAATCTATGGAGCCGCTGCCGTGCCCGACATTTGAGGATGCTTTTAATGCAGTGGAAAGTGGTTCCGCAGATCTGGCGATGATTCCAATAGAAAACACCCTGGCTGGCCGCGTGGCGGATATTCATTATCTGCTGCCATTGTCCGATATGCATATTGTCGGCGAATATTTCCTGCCAATCCATTTTCAACTGATGGTTTTGCTGGGCACCAAGCGCAAAGACATCAAAAGCGTGCACAGCCATGTGCATGCGCTGGGACAATGCCGCAAAGTGATCCGCGAAAATGGCTGGAAACCGGTAATTGCCGGTGACACGGCCGGTGCTGCGCGTATTGTTTCAGAAGCCGGCGACAAGTCGATGGCTGCACTTGCACCACGTTTGGCAGCCGATCTTTATGGGCTTGATATTTTGGAAGAGAATGTCGAGGACGCTGAAGATAACGTCACCCGTTTTGTTGTTTTATCCAAAACCAAAAAATGGGAACCGCGCCCGACCGACGGCAGCCGCATCATGACCACTTTTGTGTTCCGTGTGCGCAACGTGCCAGCCGCTCTCTATAAGGCGCTTGGCGGTTTTGCCACCAATGGCGTCAATATGACCAAGCTGGAAAGCTACCAGATTGGCGGCGCTTTTACGGCGACACAGTTTTATGCGGATATTGAAGGCCATCCTGAAGATCGTTCCGTGCGTCTGGCGCTGGAAGAACTGGGCTTTTTCACAACGGAGATACGGATATTGGGCGTTTATCGCGGCTCTGATTTCCGCGATACAGTTGCCCTTCCGGCAGAATAATAATAAAAAAGAGCCGGTTTATCCGGCTCTTTTTTATTTATGTGTCCAGATTGGCCCAAGCGGCAATCAGATGGCTGGCAATGGCATTTTTCTGCGGTGTTATCAGCCCGTCCGGATGAGTACCTGCAAGCATCAGGCGAACTTCATCGCGTGAAAACCAGCGTCCGTCTTCTAATTCGCTAAAATCAACGGTGAAATCATCGGATAAAACTTCCGCGTGGCAACCGATCATCAGCGAATAAGGAAACGGCCAGGGCTGGCTGGCATAATAGCCCACCCGCCCGATATCGAGCCCCATTTCTTCGGCGCTTTCACGGCGCACGGCTGCCTCAATCGTTTCGCCAGGCTCGATAAAACCAGCCAGTGATGAATAGGTTAAGGGAGCAAAATGCGGGCTGCGTGCCAAAATACATTTGTCGCCACGCACCGGCAGCATGATCGCCACCGGATCGGTGCGCGGGAACATTTCCGTGTCACAAGCATCGCAAATACGTTTGAAACCACCGGCGCGCATGGAAGTTTTTTGTCCGCAACGCCCACAAAACTGGTGATTTTTATGCCAGGTGTCGAGGGCAATCGCTTCGGCCATTGCGCCGGTCATATCATCGGGCAAAATATTCTCGACATAGATGGCGCGATAGGGAACGGCTTTGTAAGGCTCGGCCAAGGTTTCAGTGTTGATTTGCGCATTCACGGCCAACACCGAATAACCATCCAGCACACCGAGTAAAATGGCATTGTCCAGATCAGGCTGAAAGCGCTGCACTTGCTCAAGGCTAAAAAGAACCTGGGGATGGGAGGGGGCGGAATAATCCAGCACCAGCTTGCCGCCTTCCAGCACGATCAGGCGGGTGTTACTTTGCCCCAATGCGTCATGGCTTGCCGTATCGCTACGCTTTTCAGACTGGCGATCAATACGATTTCCGGCAAAGCCGACCAGTTTGCTTGGCTCGTCATGGGGTAAGCTAAAAAGTGGAAGGGACATGCGGATGCTTTTGTTGATTTTTGGAAAATTATAGGGCGTTACGGATTTTTTCAATGAAGCTTTGGGCTTCACTTTCACTATAGGCCACGCGGATACCATGCCCCCAAACAGGCCCCGGCCAACCAGCGTCACCCTCATTGCGTGCGATGACATGGCAATGAAGCTGGCGCACAATATTGCCCAAAGCGCCGATATTGATCTTGTCGCAGCCGGTGACGTTTTTCAACGCTTTGGCCACCATGTCTGATTCGAATGTCAGCATGGTCTGATCGAGCGGAGTTAAATCGAAAAGCTCGCTCAAATCAGGGCGACGCGGGATCAGAATCAACCACGGCCAGCGTTGATCATTCATCAGCCGCAAGTCACAAAGACCAAGCGACAGCACTGGAAAAGTGTCGGCATTAAGCCTGTCATCGAGAGTGAACTGTTTCATAATGCAATCAATAACAGTTTTTTTTGAACATGGCTTGCTTTTTGTAGCCGAATTGACGATATGAACCTTGGGAGGTTGGTGGTGGACGAGCCACTCGCCAACCGGGTCAGGTCCGGAAGGAAGCAGCCCTAACGAGCAAGGCACGGGTCGCCGTGCCAGCCTCCCACCTTTTTCCTTCCTCTTTTTCTTGTGCGGGACACGTCTTGTGTATTGGCATCGCAGCTTCAAACTGTGTTAAGCTTTCAATACTCGCCCGAACAATTGATGAAGATACGAGCGAACAGATAACGGAAGGGTCTTGAATGGACACGACATCCGCAGATGGCGCTTATCGCGTTCTGGCTCGAAAATACCGCCCGCAAAACTTTGATGATCTCATTGGCCAGGAGCCAATGGTACGCACCCTTTCCAATGCGTTTGAAACCTCACGCATTGCACAAGCATGGATGCTGACAGGGGTTCGCGGAGTGGGGAAAACCACTACTGCGCGTATTTTGGCGCGCGCTCTCAATTACGAATCTGACAGCGTTCATCAGCCAACCATCAATCTGTCGGTTATGGGCGAACATTGTCAGGCGATCATGGAAGGCCGCCATGTCGACGTGATCGAGATGGACGCCGCCTCACATACAGGTATTGATGATATTCGCGAGATTATCGAGCAGGTGCGTTACCGGCCTGTTTCGGCGCGTTACAAAGTCTATATCATCGATGAGGTGCATATGCTCTCCACGCAGGCTTTCAACGGCCTGTTGAAAACACTGGAAGAGCCGCCGCCGCATGTGAAATTTATTTTTGCGACTACAGAAATTCGCAAAGTGCCGATCACGGTTCTGTCGCGCTGTCAGCGCTTTGATCTGCGTCGCATCGAATCAGGCACCTTGGCTAAACATTTGCGTAAAATTGCTGGTCTTGAGCAAATTGATGTCGATGACATATCGCTTGCGATGATTGCGCGCGCTGGTGAAGGCTCGGTGCGCGATAGTCTGTCGATTTTCGATCAGGCCATTGCCCATGGCAGCGGCATGGTGGAGCCCGATGCGGTGCGTGCCATGCTGGGGCTTGCCGATCGGGCACGCATTATCGATCTGTTTGAAATGCTGATGCGCGGTGATGTGGCCGGTGTTTTGAAAGAATTCCGCGCCCAATATGATGTCGGTGCTGATCCGGCGGTTGTGCTGACTGATCTGGCTGATTTTAATCATTTGGTCACGCGTCTGCGCTTTACGCCGGACATTGCCGATGATGCTTCGATCTCGGAAGATGAGCGCAGTCGCGGTCGTGATTTTGCCAGTCGCCTATCCATCCGTGTGCTGTCACGTACATGGCAGATGCTGTTGAAGGGCATTGCGGAAGTCGAAACCGCGCCGCGCCCCGTACAAGCTGCCGAAATGTTGCTGATTCGCTTGGCTCATGCCGCGGACTTGCCGACATTGGATGAAGCTTTAAAGACCTTGCAAAGCGGTGAACATAGTACCCGTACGACCGGTTCTGCTGCTCCGTCATCCGGTGGTGGTAATGGCGGCGGTGCTGGTCATCAGGCACAGGCTGTGTCGGGCATGATGATGGCATCTTCCAGTGGCAATGGTGGCGCTGCGACAGCTATGCGCTTGGTTGAAACAACACCTGATAGCGTACCAGCTCAGCAACGAGTTCAGACGGAGCCGGTTCAGGAAGCTCCGGCGGTTCCGCTTAAAAGTCTGGAAGATATAGTTGCACTGGCCGATCAGCATCGTGATGTACAATTCAAAATTCTCGTTAAAAATTATGTAAAATTGTCCAGCATTGCACCAGGCCGATTGGAAATTGGCCTGACCGATGATGCACCCAAAAGCTTGGTCAGCGATATTTCGCAAAAGCTGCTTGAATGGACTGGGGTGCGCTGGGTTGTGACGGTTGCGCGTAATGTCGAAGGCAAAACCGTTGCACAGGCTGAAAGTGAGCGCCGTGAAAATCTGGTGACGGATGCGCGCGCTGATCCGGATGTCGCTGCTATTTTGGCGGCCTTTCCAGGCGCAAAAATTACTGACGTGCGCATTTCAGCACCGGAAAATTCTGATCTGGATATTGATATGGACGCAGACCTCATCGATATATCACATGACGACGATGAATAATCGATCAGTTTGATTCGTCGCATGTAGCTATTTGCAATATGCGTTCTGAACAGGAGAAATTCTTATGCGTGACATGCTTGGCATGATGAAACAGGCGAAAGAAATGCAGGCTAAGATGAAAGTCATGCAGGAAGAAATCGCCAATCTGGAAACCACAGCTCAATCTGGTGGCGGTTTGGTTTCTGTGACTCTTTCCGGCAAAGGCACTTTGTCGGCGCTCAATATCGATCCCTCGATGATGAAAGAGGGCGAAGGCGAGATTTTGGAAGACCTGATCATTGCAGCACACAATGATGCCAAGGCAAAGCTGGAAGCCCAAATGGCTGAAAAAACACAAGCTCTCACCGCTGGTCTGCCAATTCCTCCGGGTTTCAAACTACCGTTCTGATTGCATAAAACATACGGCAGTGTAGCAAAACACTGCCGTTTTCATGACTCCTCATTGATTGCATAAAACATGTCCAAACGTATTGCCGGCCCCGAAATCGAACGCTTGATTCAGCTCTTGGCACGGGTGCCGGGGTTGGGGCCGCGTTCGGCACGTCGTGCTGCTTTGCATCTGATTAAGAAAAAAGAAGCATTGCTGGTGCCGCTTGGTGGCGCCATGCAGGAGGCTGCCGAAAAAGTTCGCATCTGCCATACATGCGGTAATGTCGATACCACCCAGCCTTGCACCATTTGTACCGATCCGCGCCGTGATCCTTCCGTGCTGATCGTGGTGGAAGATGTGTCTGATCTCTGGGCATTGGAGCGCGCTGGCACTATGAATGTCGGCTACCATGTGCTGGGCGGGCGTTTGTCGCCGCTTGATGGTATTGGCCCTGATGATTTGAATATCCGCACACTGGTGGAACGGGTGTCCGAAGGCGTGATTAAAGAAGTCATTCTGGCGGTGAATGCCACTGTTGAAGGGCAAACCACCGCCCATTACATCACCGATCAATTGACCGGTTTTGAAGTGAAAGTCACTCGATTGGCGCATGGTGTGCCGGTGGGTGGCGAACTGGATTATCTGGACGAAGGCACTTTGTCGGCGGCACTGCGGGCACGTACCAGTTTTTAATAAAAGGGTTTTAATCCATGCAAAACCGTGAGTATTTCTTCCAAATCCTGTCGCGGTTTTTGTTTGGTCTTATCGCCCTTTTTGCTAGTTTGAGTTTGGCACAAGCGCAAGTAAATCAAGCCGCCACGGAAAAAGCTTTTCAGAACTGGCTCGCCAAAGACCTGTGGCCTGAGGCTCAAGCGGCGGGTGTCTCGAGCGGCACTTTCAACAAAGCTTTTGCTGGTGTGAGTATCAATTGGAAACTGCCGGATCTGGTGGTTCCTGGCACCAAACCGACAACACCTAAAAAACAGACACAGGCAGAATTTGGCGCGCCAGCCAATTATTTTAATGCCAAAACCATGCAACAACTGACCCAAGGCGGGCAGGCACGTTTGAAACAATATGCGTCTGTACTTGGTGCTATCGAAAAGCAATATGGCGTGCCGAAACAGACGTTGCTGGCTGTCTGGGGGCGTGAATCGGGTTTTGGCGGGGTGAAAATTCCCTATAATGCGTTTGAGGTGCTTGGCACCAAAGCTTTTATGGCGACACGCAAAGATATGTTTCGCAAAGAACTGATCGCAGCCCTGCAAATTATCCAGCGTGGTTACATTGAAGTGGGCTCCATGAAAAGTTCATGGGCTGGCGCATTAGGCCAGCCGCAATTCATGCCTACCTCTTATTTGCAGCATGCGGTGGATTTTGATGGCGACGGCAAACGCGACATTTGGAATTCAGTGCCGGATACGCTCGGCTCAATTGCTAATTATCTGCATCATTCCGGCTGGCAGCGCGGGCGCGATTGGGGCTTTGAGGTCAATGTACCAGAAAACCTTTCCTGCTCGCTGGAAGGCCCCGATCAGGGCAAAACCATTGCTGAATGGGCGCGTCTTGGTATCAAACGTGTGAACGGCAAAGCCTTTCCGGCGCATGAATTGAAGGGCGATGGCTTCTTGCTGATGCCAGCCGGTCGGCATGGTCCGGCCTTTATCGTCACACCCAATTTTTATGTGCTGAAAGCCTATAATATGAGCGATCTTTATGCTCTGTTTATTGGGCATGTTGGCGACCGTATCGCTTATGGTGCTGGCAATTTCCAACAGCCTTGGGGCGCAGTTGGTCATATGTACCGCTCCGATGTGGCGGCGATGCAGAAAAAGCTGCAAGGGCATGGGCTTGATGTCGGCAATCCGGACGGATTGGTCGGTTTTAAAACCCGCCGTTCCATTGGCCTTTGGCAAACTAAAGCCGGATTGCAACCAACCTGTTTTCCAGATCAGGCTTTGTTGAAACAAATTCGCTGATTATGAAGGTAGTAGGTCAATCAAGGCATGGGCGGCTTTGGTGCGGTAGCGCTCTTTATGCGAAACCAACAGAAATTGACGCTGCGGCAAAGGAAGCTCTATTTTGATCAAATTTTGAGTTAAAAGATGCGGTGCCGCTGCTAGTTCCGAGATGACAGTTGTGTAGACACCGGATTGAACGGCTGAGCAAACTGCTTCATTGGAAGGCAGTTCCAACGCGATTTTTAATTGCTCAGGCATAAAGCCTTGTGCGCGCAAAGCATCTTCATAAACGGCTCGGGTGCCGGAACCCTGTTCGCGTAAAATCCATTGCCCGTCTTGAATAAGATCAGCAAAACCAGTTGGTGGCTTAGCAATCCACGGATGGGTTTTGCCGACCACCAGAATGAGTTGATCTTCACCCACGCGTTTTATTTGCAGGCTTGGCTCATGAATAGTGCCTTCCACAAAGCCCAGATCAGCGCTGCCGTCACGGGTGGCTTCAGCAACGCTATGCGTATTGCCGATATGTAAATCCACCACGATGGCCGGAAACTGTGCTTTAAAAAGGGCAAGCAATGGCGGCAGCCAATAGCTGGCAATGGTCTGGCTGGCAAAAATGGTGAGGCTACCGCGTTTCAAGCCGCCAAGTTCCGACAAGGTCAGTTCGGCCGCTCGCGCACGTGCCAAGGTGGCGCGTGCTTCATCCAGAAAAATCCGTCCGTCATCGGTCAGTTCAATACGGCGGCCAATCCGGTTGAAGAGCGTCGCACTATAGCGATCTTCCAGTGTACGGATGGCAGAACTCACGGCTGAAGGCGTGAGGCGCAACGCACCGGCTGCTTGTGTCAGATGTTCTTTTTCCGCGACAGCAATAAAAATGCGCAGCTGTTCCAGTGTCATTGCGTCACCATCATTCGATTTTGTCTAATATATCATGCCATATAATGAAATGGATTGAACAGACGATTTATTGCATAAGATGAGAAAATAATTCTCGAAGTGTATGGCAATGACAGAAAAATTAATCGCATTTGTTGATAAAAATTGGCGGGGCGTGCTGCTGAGCAGTGGCGTTGCACTGGTGGCAGTTGGGCTGGAAATGGTTGAAGCCGAAATTTTTGGCCGCGCATGGTTGGAAGCGCTGGTGCTGGCAATTTTGCTCGGAACCTCCATTCGTTCAACCTTGCGCCCGTCTGCAAGATTTACGAGCGGTATCAATTTTTCGGCCAAAATGCTGCTGGAAATTGCCGTGGTTCTGCTTGGTGCATCCATCAGTACATCAGCGATTGTCGCGGCAGGCGCTGGGTTGATTACCGGGATTGCCGCCATTGTGATGCTGACGATTGCAGTGAGCTACGGCATCGGGCGTTTGCTGCGTCTACCATCAAAAATGGCGATGCTGGTTGCTTGCGGTAATTCGATTTGTGGCAACTCGGCTATTGCTGCCGCAGCGCCCGTCATTGAAGCCAAAAGCGATGATGTGGCAGCGTCGATTGCGTTTACAGCTATTTTAGGCGTGGTGGTCGTTCTGCTTCTGCCCCTGCTGGTGCCGCTTCTCGACATGTCTTTCACCCAATATGGTGTGATGGCTGGTTTGACAGTTTATGCAGTGCCGCAGGTTTTGGCCGCAACAGCCCCTGTGAGCGCGTTGAGCCTTCAATTGGGTACATTGGTCAAACTGGTGCGTGTTTTGATGCTGGGGCCGGTTATTCTCGTGTTGGCGCTGATCTATGGCAATAGTCAGGCCAATGCACGACCAGGTTTGAGCAAACTGGTGCCTTGGTTCATTATCGGTTTTTTGGGTATGATGGCTTTGCGCTCATTGGGTGCCATTCCTGAAGCGCTGCTGCCAATTATCCAGCATACTGCAACAGTGCTGACGATTATTTCGATGGCAGCACTCGGCTTGGGCGTTGATGTGCGCTCCGTGGCACAGGCTGGCGGGCGGGTAACACTGACAGCCGTTCTGTCTTTGCTGTTCTTGGGAGCCATCAGCTACGGCTTCATTCTGTTGTTGCAGATCGCCTGATTTGTGCAGGTTTTAGGTACAAACAAAAATGCCCGCCGATAGTGATATCGGCGGGCATTTCTTAAGCTTTATCAGAAAACTTATTGTCTAACATATCGTGTCCGAAAACCGCTTTATAATTTGGGCAGTTTTCGGGATATGTTATTAGTTGGTTTCTGACTTCTTCATTGCTGCAGCAAGAATGTCGCCGAGCGATGCGCCTGAATCAGATGAACCGTACTGTGCAACTGCTTCTTTTTCTTCAGCGATTTCGAGAGCCTTGATAGAAACCTGCAATTTGCGGCTTTTCTTGTCGAAAGCGATGACGCGTGCGTCAAGCTTCTGGCCAACGGAGAAACGCTCTGTGCGCTGTTCGTCACGGTCACGGGACAGATCTGAACGCTTGATGAAGCTTTCCAGATCGTGGTCAACCAGACGTACTTCCAGACCGTTGTCGGTTACAGCGGTTACTTCACAAGCAACAACTGCGTTTTTGCGCAGGTCGCCGGAAGAAGCTGCTTCACCAACGCTATCGCCGGTCAGCTGTTTGATGCCGAGCGAGATACGTTCTTTTTCGACGTCTACATCAAGAACAACTGCCTTCACGACATCGCCCTTGTTGTATTCTTCGATAACCTGTTCGCCTGGACGGTTCCAGTCGAGATCGGACAAGTGAACCATACCGTCTACATCGCCATCAAGACCGATGAACAGACCGAATTCGGTTTTGTTCTTGACTTCACCTTCAACGATGGTGTCCTTCGGATATTTCTGAGCGAAGGTTGTCCATGGGTTGTCGAGGGTCTGCTTGAGGCCGAGCGAGATGCGGCGCTTGACCGGATCAACTTCGAGAACGACAACTTCAACTTCCTGTGTTGTGGACAGGATTTTGCCTGGGTGTACGTTCTTCTTGGTCCACGACATTTCTGAAACGTGGATCAGGCCTTCAATACCGGCTTCGATTTCAACAAATGCACCGTAGTCGGTGATGTTGGTGACAGTACCGGTGATCTTCTTGCCGATCGGGTACTTAGCACCGATACCATCCCAAGGATCGCTCTCAAGCTGCTTCATGCCGAGTGAGATACGATGTGTTTCTTGGTTGATGCGGATGATCTGCACCTTGACGGTCTGGCCGATGGTGAGGATTTCCGATGGATGGTTAACACGGCGCCATGCCATGTCGGTAACGTGCAACAGACCGTCAATGCCGCCCAGATCAACGAACGCACCGTAATCGGTGATGTTCTTGACGACGCCTTCAACAACCTGACCTTCTTCAAGGTTCTGAACGATTTCAGAGCGCTGTTCCGCACGTGATTCTTCAAGAACTGTACGACGTGAAACAACGATGTTGCCACGACGCTTATCCATTTTGAGAATCTCAAACGGCTGCGGGTTGTGCATCAGCGGGGTTACATCGCGGATAGGACGAATATCAACCTGTGAGCGCGGCAAGAATGCAACTGCGCCGTCCAGATCAACGGTGAAGCCACCCTTAACCTGATTGAAGATAACACCGTCAACGCGTTCGCCGGCGTTGAACTTCTGTTCAAGCTTGACCCAGCTTTCTTCGCGACGTGCTTTTTCACGTGACAATACAGCTTCGCCGAGAGCGTTTTCGATGCGTTCGACGTAAACTTCGACTTCATCGCCCGGCTTCATCGAGCCGTCTTTGCCCTTGGCGCCAAATTCCTTCAGCGGTACCCGGCCTTCGACCTTCAGACCTGCATCGATGATTGCCATGTCTTTTTCGATGGCAACGATACGGCCTTTGACAACGTAACCTTCTGCAAGGTCATTAGATGCAAAAGATTCGGCCAGAAGAGCTTCGAAGTCTTCGCGTGTAGGATTCATTTGTGACATATAAACTCCTGAAGTATCCGTCATATAGTCGGATACAGAGCGCCGGTGGTTCGTGTTTCAAATTGCTTGGCTCCGGTTCTGTTTCCTGAATAAAATCAAGAGACTATCCGGCGCGGTGAACGCGGAGCAAAGCAGGTTTAGTCCAAGAGTCCCAATCTTAAAAATAAGATTGGCAGATTCATGATCTGGGCAAACAGATAAAACTATTGATGGGCTAATGCCGCATCTATAAGCTTTTTAGCAGCCAGAAACGCCGCTTCTATATCCATTTTTGTCGTATCTAGCAAGTGTGCATCGCTTGCCGGGCGTAATGGAGAATCGCTGCGTCCCATGTCGCGCTCGTCCCGAAGCTTCAGATCACTCAAGACATCATCATACACGGCTTGGCCGCCTTTGGACAATATTTCTTGATAGCGACGCTCCGCACGCGTTTCAGGCGAGGCGGTGACATAGAGTTTGACCGGTGCCTCTGGGCAGACAACCGTGCCGATATCGCGGCCGTCCAGCACAGTGCCGGGCAGTGTTTGCGCAAAATTTTGCTGAGCTTTGACAAGTGCGCGACGCACGGCAGGCATCACCGCAATTTTGGAAGCCGCCTCACCCACATCGTGAGCAGCCAACACGTTACGATCAAGATGGTTGAGGCTGACGGAAAGGGCGATCGCTTCCGCGACCGACTCATCGTCTAACGGTAAAGCCTGATCCAGCATGGTTTTGGCAACCGCACGATAGGTGAGGCCGGTATCCAGATGATGGAAGCCGTAATGCTCGGCCAGTCTGCGGGCAAGGGTACCTTTGCCCGAAGCGGCAGGCCCATCAATGGCAATGGTAAAAGCTTTAGTCATCAAACTGAGCCCCTAAACCACGCATCATTTCAAAAAACTCAGGGAAGGATGTGGCGATCATATTGCCGTCATCAACGGTGACCGGTTTTTCTGCCGCCATACCCATCACGAGGAAGCTCATTGCAATACGGTGATCAAGGTGGGTGGCGACAGTGCCGCTGCCAATGCCCTTGCCATTTGGTCGCCCGCGCACAGTCAGTGACATTTCACCTTCAGTGCAATCCACGCCATTGGCTTCAAGCCCACGGGCAACGGCGGCAAGGCGATCTGATTCTTTGACACGCAATTCATCCAGACCATCCATGATGGTTTCGCCTTCAGCAAAACTGGCAGCAATCGCCAGCACCGGATATTCGTCGATCATTGAAGGTGCGCGTTCCGGCGGAACGATGACGCCTTTCAGCTCAGACGAGCGCACCCGCAAATCAGCCACATCTTCACCACCGGCAAGGCGTGCATTAAGAATTTCAATGTCGGCACCCATTTCCTGCAAGGTGGTGATGAGACCGGTACGGGTCGGGTTCATCAACACATTGCGTATGGTGATGTCGGAGCCTTCCGTGAGGAGCGCCGCCACCAGCGGAAATGCGGTCGAGGATGGATCCCCCGGCACATCAATGGCCTGGCCGGTGAGTTTGCCTTGGCCAACAATGTGGATGTGACGCACACCATCACTATCGGTTTCAACGCTCAAATCCGCGCCAAAACCTTGCAGCATTTTCTCTGTATGATCGCGGGTCATCACTGGTTCAATGACGGTGGTGATACCCGGTGTATTCAGACCTGCCAGCAGTACGGCTGATTTTACCTGCGCCGAGGCCATCGGCACGCGGTAGCGAATCGGTGCTGCAACTTTTGGCCCGCGCAGGGTCAAAGGCATACGGTCGCCGCTAGCCGCCTCTACCTGCACGCCCATCAGGCGCAGAGGTTCAAGCACACGCGCCATTGGGCGCGAGGTCAGGGATGCGTCACCGGTAAAGGTGGTTTTCATATCATAAACACCCACCAGCCCCATGGTGAGGCGGGCACCCGTGCCGGCATTGCCGAAATCAAACGGTGCTACTGGTTCAAGCAGACAGCCATTGCCGGTACCATTGATGATCCACTCATTGCCTTCTTTGCGGATTTGGGCACCCATGGCCTGCATGGCGCGGCCGGTATTGATGATATCTTCACCTTCCAAAAGGCCGGTGATGCGGGTTTCGCCGGAGGCGAGACCGCCAAACATGAAGGATCTGTGGGAGATAGATTTGTCACCCGGAATGCGGATATCGCCTTTAAGCGCCGTCGAGCGGCGGGCGGTTGCAGGTTTCGGGGAAGCAGAATGGGACATGTTCGTTTGTTCGCTTGTCGCATTAATGGGTCGTGTCTGACGACCAGGATTGATAAAAGCGCTGCTTTCCTAGCACAGCTTGCCCACGGGGTCATCCTGCAAAACAAAAACCGGTGGCTAAAAGACCCTTGGCCGAAATGAGAAGGAGGAAAAACACGGTAAAAACATGTAGAACATGCGATGAAGATGAGGCAATATCGTCTTTGTCTTTGACAAAGGTGTACAATTACGTTTATGCACCGGAAAAACACCGTAAAAGGCGTGTCCTGATGCTTGGCTTCGTGAGGTGCCTGCGCGGACTGCTGTAGCCAGTAAAATGACGAGGCTTGACGTGGCAAAACCTGAACTTGGTACTAAACGTATTGATCCGGAAACGGGTCGTAAATTTTATGATCTCAATCGCGATCCGATTGTTTCTCCTTATACAGGACAATCTTATCCGCGTTCTTACTTCGAAACTTCGGTTGATAGCCGTGAAGAAGAAGAGGAAGAAGCAGAAGGTGTTGATGTTGCTGTTGACGCACCTGAATTCATCTCGCTCGAAGATGCGGATGGCGATGTAAAAGACGATGATCTTCCTGATCTGGATGATGATGTCGAGCTGGATGATGACGGCGACGACACATTCCTGGAAGAAGAAGATGACGAAGATGACATGACCGGCCTTATCGGCGGTGGCGTCAGCGACGACGACGACGAGGCCTGATTTCGTCTTGGAGTTAAGAAACCGGCGGGTGTCGAATAACGAATACCCGCCGGAATTCAAAAAGCTATGTACAAAAGTGCAAAGCTTTTGCAAGAGTTGAAAAATACCTCTTGATCTTCTTTGCGGCTCGTTTTAAGTAGCCGCCATAGCAAGTTTAAAACTTGCGAATCTTTAAGATGAACACCCGGTTCATCCCGCTTTAAAAGCAGTAAAGATTGATGGGGCCATAGCTCAGCTGGGAGAGCGCTTGCATGGCATGCAAGAGGTCAGCGGTTCGATCCCGCTTGGCTCCACCAAATTTTCCTCATCATTTTTACTTATGTTTGATCGTCACAATCAGCCTATTCGTGATTGTTATGCTGTGACATTCACAACATGAATAAGGTTTTACAGAGATAGCGGCAGATTAAATTTTTAACGTTCGATTCGCGTAGATAGAATGATCGAGGACATCGTCCGCTCGACCCCTTCCAACGCGCCGATCTGATCCAGCACCTGATCAAGCTCGCCGATGGAGGGAGCTTCCACCACTGCGGCCATATCATAATGACCGCTGACGGAATGTAAGGAACGCACGGCGAGAATCGTTCGCAGCCGTGCTTCCACCTGTGGTGATAATTTCGGCAGGCAGGTTAAGAGCACATGGGCGCGTACCAAATCTTTTTCGTAAATTGAGGAAAGGCGCACCGTATAGCCTTCAATCGCACCGGATTTTTCCAGTCTTTCAAGGCGGCTTTGTACGGTTGTGCGCGAAACCCCTAACCGTCTTGCCAGTTCGGTGGTAGAGGCACGCGCATTTTCACGCAGCAGTGCAATTAGGGTATGATCAGCTTTTGTCAGCATAATGATTAATTATTACGTCAAATCGTTCAAATTGGCAACGTTATATTGATATAAGTGCAGCTACTATTTGCATGTACTCTCTGCGATTCTAAATGTCTATTATGAATTCGAGGGAGATTGTCATGAAAGAAGTTGTCGTTGTTGGTGCAGGTAAAATCGGGGCAACCATTGCTGATCTTCTGAATGCGACGGGTGATTATGCCGTCACCGTTATTGACCGCTCACAGGCGCAGCTTGATGCTTTGGAGGCATCAAAAGGCATCAAAACCAGCATGATCGATATTGAAAATGCGGCTGAGTTGAAAAAAGTTCTGACCGGTAAATTTGCAGTTTTGAGTGCCGCACCTTTTCATTTGACCACCCGCATTGCACAGGCCGCCGCAGATGCGGAAGTGCATTATCTTGATCTGACTGAAGATGTGGCAAGCACCCGTTTTGTGAAAGATTTGGCTAAAACTGCCAAAACTTGTTTTGTCCCGCAATGTGGTCTGGCGCCGGGCTTTATCTCTATTGTAGCTTATGATCTGGCCAGCCATTTTGATACGCTGGATACGGTGCGCATGCGTGTAGGCGCTTTGCCGCAATATCCGTCCAATGCGCTCAATTATAATCTGACATGGAGCACGGACGGCGTCATCAATGAATATTGCGAGCCGTGCGAGGCGATTGTCGACGGTGAATTGACGGAAGTTCCGGCATTGGAAGAGCGTGAAGAGTTCTCGCTTGATGGTGTGACCTATGAAGCTTTCAATACGTCCGGTGGGCTCGGCACTTTATGCGAAACCTTGAAAGGCAAAGTGCGCACACTCAATTATCGCACGATTCGCTATCCTGGTCATGCTGCGATCATGAAGGCACTGCTCAATGATCTGGGCCTGCGGGATAGCCGTGATGTGCTTAAAGATATTTTTGAAAATGCGTTGCCATCGACCTTGCAGGATGTGGTGGTGATTTTTGTGACAGTTAGCGGTCGCAAAAATGGCCGTCTGGTGCAGGAAACCTACGCCAACAAGGTTTATGCCCGCGCTATTGGCGATGTGGTGCGTAGCGGTATCCAGATTACGACGGCTTCCGCTATTTGCGCAGTGCTGGATATGTTGGCCGACGGGCATTTGCCGCAAAAAGGGTTTGTCAAACAAGAAGAAATTGCTCTGGGCAAATTTCTCGAAAATCGTTTTGGCAAAGCCTATGCGCAAGCCGAGCACCATCATGGTTGCTAGATGAAATTGGCAGGCAGCGGCAATTCCAAACGCTGCCTGCTGCAAAAAATGATATTCGGTGTAGCGCCTGATAATTTTGCAGGTTACATCTTGGGGGAGAATTGAACCTTCCAGGGAATGTAACGTTGAAAATGAAGAAACTGGGTCGCACAGACCTGCAAGTTACCGAAATTTGTCTGGGCACCATGACATGGGGTGTTCAGAATAGTGAAGCAGATGCGCATGCTCAGCTAGATTATGCACTCTCGCAAGGCATTAATTTTATTGATACAGCCGAAGGCTATGCCGTGCCGATGTCGGCGGAAAGCTTTGGTAAAACAGAAAATTATATCGGTACTTGGTTTAAAAAATCCGGTGCGCGTGACAAAGTTATTTTAGCCTCCAAAATTTCCGGTGGTGGCAGACAAAAATGGATCCGCGACGGTGCGGCACCAAACCGCCGGAATATCCGTGAAGCGGTAGAGGCAAGTCTGCGCCGTTTGCAAACGGATTATATTGATCTTTATCAAATTCATTGGCCAAGCCGTCCCAATTTCCATTTTGGCGCAGCGTGGAAATATGAGGCCTATTCGGATGATCCGGCGCACTCAACTGAAAGCGTGCTGGAGCGTATGGCCGATGTGCTTGATGGCCTGAATGATATGGTCAAAGAGGGCAAAATACGCCACACCGGCCTTTCGAATGAAACCGCATGGGGTGTGATGCAATGGCAGCGTTTGGCGCGTGAAGCCGGTTTTGCCCCTATGGTCAGCATTCAAAACGAATACGGTCTGTTGCAGCGGCATTTTGATTATGATCTGGCCGAAGTTGCCCGTCATGAGAAAGTGGGCTTGCTGGCCTATTCGCCGCTGGCAGCTGGTGTGCTGACCGGTAAATATCTAAATGGTGCGATGCCTGAAGGTGCGCGCGGTACCGTGGCGGTGGACGGTTTCTGGCGCAATAATGAATATGCCTCCAAAGCCGTGCGGGAATATTGTGCTGTAGCGGATAAGCACGGGCTGGATATTGCGCAAATGGCATTAGCCTTTGCCTTGAGCCGCCCGTTTATGACATCGGTCATTATTGGCGCTACATCAATGGCGCAGTTAAAGAGCAATATTGAAGCTGGTGAACTGCAATTAAGCGATGAAGTTTTGAGTGATATTGCACGTGTTTATCGTGACCATCCGCGCCCGCTTTAAAACAGGCTTTAAAATACGAAAAAGGTCGGGGTTGCCCCGACCTTCCGCTGCTTATTTCACTCGAATGCCAGTACTTCCGTGGTCATGAGCGAAATAATCTCTGATTTGTCATTATCTATAGAGCATTATCATTACAGATAAATGACAGGGTTTAAACTGCTAGAACTGGCAAGAACGCAAAATAAATATTCAGCGCCTGATCAGGCAGCCATATCGATTTCTTCCATGCTGATATTGTTGTAGGCGTAAATATCGCACAAGCATTCATGCATGAGATCAAGATCGACAGGGCCGATACGGCTTAATACCGTATCCAGTTCATCTGGCTGGATGCCTTGATTGAGAAGTTCGACCAAAGCTTGAATCAAAATGTTTTTGTCATCAAATCTATAGCGTTGCATGATGCTCGCCCTCATATGTCCGCTTAAAATCTTGTCTTCAAAATTATGGCAGGATGGTTAAGGTTTGGTTAAATCAAATTAATAAAGAAGAGCTGAGAACAGTCTGATTGAATATGAATAAAAGTCTTTATGGTTTGAGTTTTGAGGTGTTCGAAATTTTTGTCAAACAGTTTCAATGCTTTGATAAAAAATAAAAGGCGCTGGTTTCATACAGCGCCTTTTATTATTTTTTATATGAGCAATTTTGCGCCTATGTTTTAAAATTTGGCACAATTGACAGGATCATATCTTGTCAAAGATCGGCGATCTTGCCATCCACCCATTTGTAAAGTGAGAAACTTGGTGATGATAGATCACCGGTTTCACCATAGCTGAGCTTGCCGATCGCTGTTGCAATTGGCTCGCCGCTTTTGATTGCTTTATTGACCGTATCAGCATCGTCTGCCGATCCTGCTTTGGTAATGCCAGCTGCGAGAACTTCCACGGCCGCATAGGCATTCATGGTGAAGGCTTCTGCCGGGATGTTTTTGGCACCCAGTGCAGCAGCAGCAGCTTTGGAATCTTCATTCTTCATTGCATCTGCGGCATTGGTGAAGATGGTGTTATCGGCATAGCTACCGCCAATTGCCCAATATTCAGTGTTGGAAAGACCTTCACCGCCAAGGATGGTGACATTCACACCGGCATCTTTCAGCTGACGGGAAAGCAGGCCGCTTTCAGTGTGATAGCCGCCGATATAAACGAGCTCAGCACCTGCTGCTTTCAGCTTGGTGACGAGGGCGCTATAATCTTTTTCGCCCGGTGTCACAGAATCATAGTGAACTTCCGTCATGCCGCCTTTGTTGATGGCTGCTTTAAATGCATCTGCAAGGCCTTTACCGTAAGCTGCCTTATCGTGAACGATAGCAACTTTTTTGTCTTTCAGATTGGCCAGAACATAGTCAGCCATCACGTCGGCTTGCTGGTCATCACGGCCACAGGTACGCAAAATGTAATCGAGACCGCGATTGGTCAGGTCAGGGCCGGTTGCTGTTGGCGTGACCATGACAACGCCGTTTTCAGACAGAGCATCAGAAACAGGCATGGTAACGCCGGTGGTGACCGGCCCCACAACAAACTTGATCCCGTCGGCGATGATCTGGTTGGCAGCCGAAACGCCCTGCTTTGGCTCACCGGCATCATCAACAATCTTCAAAACGAGCTTTTCACCAAGGACACCACCGTTTTTGTTGATTTCTTCAACGGCAGTTTCGGCACCTTTTTTAACCTGATCACCAAATGCAGCCACAGGGCCTGTCAGTGGTGCAATCAGACCAATGGTGATGTCTGCATAAGCTGCGCTGGCTAAACCCAGACTGGCGGCAAATGCTACACCTGACAAAAGCTTGAATTTCATTCCATTCTCCTTAATCGGGATTAATCCCGTAGATTTTCTTACGCACCCGTCAACCGTCCGAACATCGACCGGATGCTTTCCCCCGCAATTACCAAATGCTGTCATAGCAGCTTTTATAAAAGCCTGAGTATAACGGCAGGAACACCTGTTCCCTTAATCTAATTACAAAGCACTTCTCTAATTTGAATGCAATAGTCTGTTTGTAGGGGGTGTTACGCAATAAAATTATTTAGATCGTCGCCCATGTTTTGTATTTTCAGCTGGTTTTATTCTGGAAAACGGTTTGAGTGCTTAAAAAAGGAGCTTGTGGCTGTTAACCAATTTTTAAGAAGTTCGGCGCGGTAAAGCCTCTTCGAATTGACTCTTACGCTCTTCTAACATTAACGTTTTGTTAATGTTTGGACCCGCGGCAAAGGCGTTGAGTATGTTTCCCGTGTTTAAAAAAGTTTCAGTTGGTGTTTTAAGTGCAGTTGCCGCCTTCGGCCTCTTTGCATCAACTGCCGCTGCTTCGGGTGAATTTATGATCACCGGCGGTCTGACATCACAGCCAATCGGCCATTATGAATTCTGCAAACGTGAAAGTGCCGAATGCAATATCCGCAATAAAAGCATGGCACCTTTGAAGCTCAACCAACAGGTCTGGAATAAGATCGTACAGGTGAACCTCTCCGTCAATGATCGTATCCAGCCGATGACAGACATGGAAATTTACGGTCAGGAAGAATATTGGGCTTATCCAACCACCGTTGGCGATTGTGAAGATTATGTTCTGCTCAAGCAGCGTGAGTTGTCACAGGCTGGCATTTCGCTTTCACATATGTTGATCACCGTTGTGCGCAAACCAGATGGCGAAGGCCATGCGGTTTTGACGCTGCGTACAGATCGCGGTGATTTTATTCTTGATAATTTGACTGATGAAATTTTAAACTGGCAGGCAACAAATTACACCTATTTGAAGCGTCAGTCAGATAAAAATACCGGCCAGTGGGTTTCGATTGAAACACCAAGCAATCTGGTTGTTGGTTCGGTTCGCCGCTAATACGCTCTCAAGCAGATAATAAGCGCTCCGCGCCCATGCGATAAGAAATCGCCTCGGCCAGATGTTTGGCACTGATATTGTCTTGTGCTTCCAAATCCGCAAGGGTGCGCGCAACTTTCAAGATACGATGATAGGCGCGCGCCGAAAATTGCATGGCTTTGCTGGCGCTATGCAAAAGCTGCAAGCCTGCTTGATCAGGCACGGCAATTCTTTCCACCAGAGCAGTCGGGCAGCTGGCATTGGTCATGAAGCTATCAAGACCTAATTCGAGATAGCGCTGTTGTTGAATGTTGCGCGCTTTGGCCACCCGTTCAGCAATCACGGCGCTGCTTTCGCCTTTTGCGGGCTGGATCAGATCAAGCGCCGATACGGCAGCAACATCCACACGTAAATCAATACGGTCAATCAAAGGGCCGGAAACACGCGCCTGATAATCACTCTGGCAGCGCGGGCCTCTGGCGCAGGTGTGCCCCGGTTCGCCTGCCATGCCACAACGGCAGGGGTTCATAGCGGCAATCAGCTGAAAGCGCGCCGGATATTGGGTGCGATGCTGCACACGGGCGATACTCACTTCGCCCGATTCCAATGGCTGGCGTAGCGAATCGAGCACTTGCGGGCTATATTCCGGCAACTCGTCCAAAAACAACACGCCATTATGAGCAAGCGATACTTCCCCCGGTTTGGCGCGATGTCCGCCGCCTACCATGGCCGCCATCGAGGCAGAGTGATGGGGTGCACGAAACGGGCGATGATCGGAAAGACGCCCGCCCGTCAGCTCTCCTGCAATGGAAGATATCATCGAAACGTCAAGCAACTCGCGCGGCGAAAGTGGCGGCAGGATCGTTGGCAATCTTTGTGCCAGCATGGATTTGCCGGAACCGGGAGGCCCCACCATCAGCAAATTATGACTGCCGGCAGCCGCCACTTCCAGTGCGCGTTTGGCGGTTTCTTGTCCCTTGATATCGGCCAGATCAAGCGAGGAGGTGAGGGGCAAGTGTTTGGCAGGTTCAGGGCGGGATAGAACTTGCGTACCTTTAAAATGATTGGCGAGCGCAATCAGACTGCGTGGTGCCAGAATATCAATATCGGCTCCCGCCCATGCGGCTTCGGCTCCACAAGCATAGGGGCAGATCAGCCCTTTATTTTGCCGGTTGGCACCGATTGCGGCGGGTAGCACACCCGCAACCGCGGTAATGGAACCATCAAGCGACAATTCACCAAGCACCACATATTCCTGCAAAACATCATTAGGAATGGCGCCTATGGCAGCCATCAAGCCCATCGCGATCGGCAGATCGTAATGCGAGCCTTCTTTGGGCAGGTCAGCGGGTGCCAGATTGATGGTGACGCGTTTGGCAGGCAGTGACAGGCCGCAGGCATGAAGCGCTGCCTGCACACGCTCACGGCTTTCTGCCACAGCTTTATCGGGCAAGCCGACAATAGAAATGTTGAGGTCAATTAATTTTATGTTATTATCATAGAATGGAAAACAATATCACACAGCCTCTGGCGTATTCATATGTTCGCATGTCTACGGATATGCAGCTTAAAGGACACAGTTTAGAGCGGCAAAAAGAAAAATCTAGGGAATATGCTATTCGCAATAATCTTCATTTGGTTGAAAATTTTGAAGATATAGGTGTTTCCGCATTCAAGGGAAAGAATGTTAAAGATGGAATGCTTGGGCAATTTATTACCCTTATCGAAAACAATTCTATTCCGGTTAATTCTTACTTATTAATTGAATCATTAGATCGACTCAGTCGAGAAAATATATTTGAATCTATCCCGCTATTCATAAGAATACTTAAATCTGGGATAAAAATTGTTACACTTATTGATGAGAACGTCTATGGAGCCGAAAATGCTGATTTCAAAGACCTACTATATCCAATGGTTGTACTTAGTCGTGCCCATGAAGAATCTGTAGCCAAAAGCTTTCGAATTGGCAAAGCTTGGGCAAACAAAAGAAAAAATATCAATGAGCGTAAACTTACGAAAGTATGCCCCGCTTGGTTAAAGTTAAATACAGATTCAAATACATTTGAGGTTATTCCGGGAAGGGATGATGTAGTTAAACGTATATTTGATCTGGCAGATTCAGGTTATGGTTCTTATTCTATTGGTCGCATTCTCAACAACGACTCTATTCCACCCTTTAGCGAAAATTCAAAGGGTTGGCATGCGTCATATATCACTAGAATAATTAACAACAGATCGGTCTTGGGAGAGTTCCAACCCCATAAGTTTGTAAATGGAACTGCCGAGCCGGACGGTGATATAGTCCACGATTATTTTCCTCGGTTAATTGATGAAGAACTGTTTTTGCGCATTAAACATGCGCGCCGGAAACGACAGGTTGAAGGGGCAGGCCGAAAAGGTCCTCTGTATAGGAATTTATTTTCGGGAATTGCCAAATGTGCTTACTGTGGCACACCCATGCGCTTTGTACACAAAGGACCTCCACCAAAAGGGAGACAATTTCTAAGATGCACCAATGCTGAACGTCATTTCGAATGTTCCGCATCCAGTTGGCGCTACGACCATTTTGAAAACGTATTTCTTTTATTTGTTCATGAGCTAGATCTTGTTGAAACTTTAAAACGTGCTGACGAACAATCGGAGCGTTACACATTGGAGCAAAAACTGGTTTCCATGAATGAGAATATACGGGGCAAGAGGGAATTACTAAACACAACTTTTGAAATGCTCCAAACAAGCAATAGTGCGAAGGCTTTCGTTCAATCGAAAATTGAGGAAATTTCATCTGAAATTTTGGATCTTGAAAATCAGAAGGAAGCTGTAGAAGGCAAATTAAAGGAAGACGCTTCCCTCCCTCCCGTTGATGACCAGCAGATAAAAATATTGATCAAAGAACTTCAAGATGCTGACGATGTCGACCTGGAGCGGAAACGTCGTATCGTTGCTAATAGACTTCAAATGATGATTAAGTCTCTTACGCTTGCTCCCGACGGGGTGCGAAAAGATGCCGAAAAAATGGTGTTATCCCAATTTGGGTCGTCCGAAGCGCTGTTTGATTTCTTCGAAACAGGAACATCCTCAGATGAGGCGGGTACATATATGTCATTTTCCGTCGTGCTGTTGGACGGCATTATGCGAAGAGTGACCGTAAGCCGTAGAGACCCCTTGAAAGTTATAGAACTGTTAGCAGTTGATAAGCATGGACTTATTACTGAAACTGAACCAGCTCACGAAAGTCTGAGTGAATGGAAAACCTGACGACCATTCAGCGGCAGTAGTTCGCTTCGCTGCCTATTCGGAAGAAGATGTTGTCTTGGCATGGAGTTGACCTGATTCTCGTTTCTCACAATAAGGAGAAACGATATGTCGAAACCGAAAAACGTCGCTGCCATTCCCGCTGACAAAGCGATCATTGAGGCCGCAATTTCGGAAGGAAAAAGACTGATTGTTGCTGGAAAGTCCAAGATTGATACCGCGCTTGCCATCTACGAAAAGCTTGAAGGAATGGAGCAAGACGTGATTGTGAAAGCATTTATCGAAGGGGCAACGCTGACAGAAAAAGGAGCCCTCACATATTGGTATAATTGTCGGCGACGTCTAGCTAAAGAACGTCGTAATGGGCTTCGAGGATAGCCCCTATTCCCGATAATTCTCAAAATCCGTAAATGTTACATATGGGAGGTGGGGGCGTAACATTTACGGATTTCCATTATCGTCAACGATACGGGGGAAGGCGTGGGAAAAATTCAAAAATCCGTGCGAAACCTCTATCCCCATAGAATACTACTTTCCTGCGATTTTTGAGTTTTTTACAGGACTTCCCCCGGGAAAAATAACTCAATTTCAAGCTCAGGGTAAAATTCTGCCTTCAATTTCTTCAAGGCTTCAACGACCCTAGGTGTCGCTGGGGTGCAGTGTGGTTCAAAAGTTTTCTTTTTGCCGTTGTCAATATCGCTAATTTTGCACGGTATATCGCAAGTCTCCAAGGCATTAAGGAAATCCTTGTGTTTCATTTTTCTATTACTTCGGATTATGTCGAAACCTGCTTGGTGCTGCTGATAAGCTCGCGTCAAGCTTTCCCGCAGCCTCTTTAAATCTCCATTGGTTTTCGACAGATATTTTTTAGATCTTTCTCCGAGGGAATCTTTTGATGTCCTGTATGTTACAAAAGAGTTGAAGTCCTCTAGTGATTTCAAAACGTGTGGATCTTTCTTATCGTAGTTTTCCCAATTCTCTCGCACAAGATTAAACTCCTTAATGTCATCCACGGGCACTGTTTCGAATGTAAGATGGGTATACTCATCACCTTCAAAAACAAAGACGGTATCGCGTGCGTTTACAGGCTTCCTTTTCCAGTCAAATTCCATTGAAAGCCGTTTGGTCACTGACCGAAATACGAAATCTGTTTCGCCGCGCACCATATCTTTGATACCGACACTCGATTTGTATTGAAATTTTTGATCGGGTCTGCGGTTTAAGAACAGACTTAACGTCTCTCGATTCTCTTCAAACAGATCATTGAGCGGATTTGTTTTGATACCTCCTTTTTGCAAGACAATTCCGTTGTTACCTTCACCCGGTTTTAGCGTTGCCGCGCCTCGCGTTCGCCAGCCGACAGGTTGGCGAACTATGTGCTTAATCTCCAAAGGACTGGCATTGTCGAGGTGACTACGGGCATGTCGAAATGATTCGAACATCTCTCCGCTTGTTGCCAATTCGATACCTTGGTCGCTCGAATTTGAGAGAAAGCCGTCTGTCGTAACACTGAAGACATGTACATCTTCAGGAAAACCGTTGAGAATCTCGCCAAGGACTGCTCGCGTGTATGATGTGATAAAAGATGCGAAATACGGCTGGGTTATCTTACTCGGCGGAAGCGTTTGCATTCCATCGTCTTGAAGGTTGTATACTCGCTTATCGCGAAGACCTTGAGCCGTTTTTCCATAGGTGCTGTTGCCGACCTCTTTCCAAAACAGGTTGTCAAAAGTTCCCTTCTCATGCGCTGTACGTTTTTCTATGCATTCCTTGATGAAATCCCTGAAAATTGGCTGCTCTGGATCCGAGGGAACATGGACGCCTTTGCGGAAGGTTAATTGCGCACCGAGTTTCTTGGCAACATAGAGTTCAGGGGCCGCACATTTCGAGTTGCCTTTACGCGGGAAAATTATTCCATTTGCAGTGCGAACTGGTAGAGTTGGGAAACGAACAGATTCAGGAAACTCAAAGTCCACGGTAAAGAAACTTAGGTCTAGCGGTTCAACATCATCTAGTGTTGTTAGATTGGTGACATTGTCCCAGTCTGGCATGCCTATTAGTGACATCGCTGTTGTATAGGCAGAACTTAGATCGTGGTCCCTCCACTGACTTTCATCTGCAATACCGAATATGAACTGCTCGTTTCTGCCTCCATGGTAGGTCTCTGTAATGAAAGCCTCGTTGAAATAAGCTTCCTCTTTCAATGGCGTTACAGTTTTGGTTTTGAAATAGCCGTCTTTCTTACTAAAAAATTTATTCTTGATGCTCTCCCGACCCAAAATTTGATTGCTATCCGCCCCATCTTTTTGCCACCCGAGAAGCAGCAGTTTGGTTCCAAAAGACGTCAACGTCGCTGGCATTTTGAAAGATTCGAAGAGCGTTGTACTCTGCTGAATTATCCGTTCGGCAAAACGGACACACACTTGGGCGTCGCGGATCGCGTACTCACGAAACTCGTTCCACCGTTCCCTTCTGAAATGGGCCATGTTTTCCTTAATTTCTCGCTCTTCCTCCGCTGTCTGAGCGAGCTGAATTTTGGGGAAACCGAGGAGGTCCCCGATACCTGCAAGCGATTTGGCGTTGCTCGGAGCTAGCAAGATAGTGTCGCGGACGATGACAGAAAACTCGGCAATTGGTTTATCCGCTTCGCCAAACGTCACTGGAATAGCACTGTCAATGCTGACGAATGTGCTTCTGACGTTAGAAGTCAGTCGCGCGTTGTCTTTGAAGTCGCTAAATGCCGGAAAATCCGCTCGGATGAAATGTCCTAGAAGGTAGATAGAATTCGGCAGTTTCACATCGGGAAACTTCTCAATCAGCGATCCAACCGCAAAACCTATAAACTCAGCAAGAGTTAATCGTTTATCTGCATCGGGGATGATAATTCCATCTGTTTCAGGTGGGTGAGGCTGTCCGTCTTTGGTAATAAGCTTGATTGAGAATTGGTAGGAAAGAAGTTCGTTTTTTGCACCTGCTTCAATGGTGCTATCCTGCTCGTTAGCGCTTAAGGACTGATACTCTGTGTCAAATCCTACGAGAAGATGGGCACTTGGCTCTTTCTTTTTCGTTCGCTTTTTTCCGTCAACAGGCGGTTCAGAGATATTGTGGCTCTGAATAGATACTGTTTTAGTTCTGCCACCTTCATCGTCAGGCTCGATCTTAAAAGTAAATTTGTTTTCAAGCTTGGGCTTAGGCATCTACGCCCTTTCCAGGTTTTAGCGTATCGATGTATGGGGATCGTACATGATCCCTTAGGCTTGCTAGTACTCGATCTCATTATGCCGTTGAACATTCCCTTGCATAGGTAGGATATCTCGATATTCAAAAAGGGAGATTGTGTTGCTGGTAAAACGTGGTAATTCGAAGTTCTGGTATGCCCAGTTTCAAATTGATCATCAAACGATCGTCCGGTCAACAAAGACGTCTGACCGAAAGGTAGCTCTACAAGTTGCTGTAAAAATTCGGGCTGACGCTCACGCCGAACTACTGCTTGGTAAGAAGGCGTCGATTACGTTGGAAACAGCTCTTCGTCGTTTTGCGAATTCAAAGCTCGGAACACCAAACCATCGGAATCTGGAAAGTCAGATCAGGGTAATTTTGTCATTAATAAGTGGTACGATTCCTTTGATAAAGGTCAGCTCCGATACCCTTGAAAGTTTTCGCCAAAAGCGGTTATCCCAAGGATGCGCATCACAGACTATCAAGCACGGTATCAACTGTCTGATAGGAGCGATCCATCTTGCTCGGAAGGACGGATATCAAAGTCCGTCAATTACTGTGCCCAGCATTAGAATACCGAATTCTAAAATACGATATCTGAGTATCGAGGAAGAGTGTCGCCTGCTTTATGAACTTTCCCCTACACGTGTCGCAAAGGGCCTATCTGCTGATCCGTCTTGTCGGCAGGGTAGACAGAAATGGATGCAAGACAATTATGATCTTGTCGTCATGCTTATCGATACTGGCGCACGTTACAGCGAAATCGCTAATCTCGCCTGGAAGGACATTGATATAAACAGGGGTGAAATACGCCTGTGGAGGTCCAAAGTTCAAAATGAAAGCGTGATCTACATGACTGATCGCGTGGAAACGATCCTCTGCCGTCGTCTGCGGGAGAGTAATGCGTTATTCGTTTTCGTTAACAAGGCGGGAGAGAAGAGAGGGTATTCGGCTGTTGCCATCCGCAAAGCGTTCCGTCGTGCTGGCCTTGACGATTGCACTATTCACACGCTTCGCCATACACATGCTACACGTCTTATTCAAAATGGATTGTCGATCCAAGAAGTCAAAGTCGTGCTTGGTCACTCTGATATTCGAACAACGATGAGATATGCCCATCTTGAACAGGCTGTTATTACGCGCAAGGCACGCGATGTTGTTAACGCCGTTAATGCTGTTAACCAGTCTGGTGAAGCTAGAGCGTAAGCATCTCAAGCTTATTGCCTAGCGCGTGAAATGCCGGGAATCTCGCTGGAAAGCTTGGGATTGGCTATAGTGGTACGGCTTCCCTTTCATTTAACTGAACTGCACCCTCTCGTTGGAGAGGTGAAACTCTTTTTGATGCCTACTGAGCCTAGTGAGAGGGTGCAGTACAGTGGAAAGTTGGAATCGGCTGCTAAACAAGCCAAAAGGAAGGCTGACGCCCTTAAAGCCGCCCTGGCGTCGCCGCTGCGTCCTTGGGTATATCAGCACAGAGGCTGCAGCGCTTGAGTATATACCTCTTGTTGTTACCGCGCAGAATTATGGATTCTCGACAAGAGTGGCTGACGTACTGGTAGTCGAGGGCGAATTTCTGAAAATGTACCTCTGCGGTAACGACATCGTAGTCGGTAGAGCCGTTCAGATGGGAAGCAGCCGAACAGCAGATCATACGATGAAATATTATTCGAACGGTAAGCGTTTTCTGGATCTCACCTTCTGTCTGCCTTTTATATCTGCGATTTCCGTTTGTGTAGATTTGGCGGGAGTTTCGCGATGGCAACTACGGTGGAGTTTCTCAAGGGCTATGGCATAGATATCCGCGGGAATGGTCAGCGGCGCTGGCCTGATAATATAAAGGCGCGGATTGTGGCTGAAAGTTTGAAGCCCGGTGCAACAGTGAACGCAGTTGCAGCGCGCTACGGACTTCGGGCGAACCATCTTTCTGAATGGCGGAGCCGGGCGCGTGACGGCAAGTTGGTTTTGCCAGCGGTTGAAGATGACGATTTGTGTTTTGCACCTGTAGTGCTGTCGGATATCGGCCACGATGCTGCTGTGCCCGCCATTTCAGAACAATCGAATAAAGGTGACGCTACGAAGGCGGTACCGGTGGAGATAGTGACAGGCAATATAATAATCCGGCTTGATGGCGGTACGGGGGCTGCGCGCATTGCCGAGATTGTGTGGGCGATCGGGACGCGCTCATGATAATTCCTTCGAACCGCGTGCGGGTTCTGGTCTCGACGCAGCCCGTGGATTTCAGGAAAGGGCATGATGGCCTGACTGCAATTGTGTCATCAGTGCTGCGCAAGGATCCGTTCACGGGCACGGTCTTTGTCTTCCGCTCGCGTCGGGCGGACAGATTGAAGCTTTTATATTGGGACGGTACTGGCTTGGTGATGGCTTACAAGCGGTTAGAGGCTACAACCTTTATCTGGCCTGCCATCAAGAACGGGGTAATAGCGTTGAACCATGCCCAGTTTGAGGCGCTGTTTGCTGGGCTCGACTGGCGCAAAGTCAAAGCGTTGGAAATACGCCCGCCAGTTGCGGCAGAATGAATCAACTGCTTGTTTATGCATGTTTTTACCGGAGATTTATGATAGTTTTGGCACATGTCAAATACGCCTGCCATCGACCTTTCTGCCATTCCTGCCGAGCAACGCGCGGCGGTTTTGATGTTGATGGAAAAGGTGGCAACGCTTACGCAAATCACCAAGCGGCAAGAGTATCTGATCGCCGAGTTGAACCATGCTTTGTATGGCAAACG